>CAYOVP010000004.1:0-68149 GCA_964407495.1 uncultured Thermodesulfobacteriota bacterium | reverse complement strand
CAGGGGGGCAGAGGGGGCAGGGAGGGGCAGGCGCCGATGACCATGGCCCGGGGCCGTTATGAGGAGGTGAGGGGGCTTTACGCCATAGTGGATACAGACCTTGTCGGGCCAATCAGGGCGGTGAGGGTGGCAGAGGCCCTGGTCGAGGCGGGCGCAGGGGTACTGCAACTTCGGGCCAAGACCCTCCAGTCTGGAGATTTTCTTGCCCTTGCAAGGAGACTGCGCGATATATGCTATGGCCGCGGGGCCCTCTTCATAGTGAATGACAGGGTGGATGTGGCCATTGCCTCAGGGGCTTCTGGGGTGCACCTCGGCCAGGACGACATTCCTGTACTCGAGGCAAGAAGGCTCCTTGGCAGGGAGATGGTGATAGGGCTCTCCACCCACAGCCTTGAACAGGCCCGCCTTGCAGGGGATACGAGCGCAGATTACATCTCCTTCGGGCCTGTCTACCCCACCTCCACCAAGAAGGACGCCGAACCCGCCCTCGGGCTTGAGGCCCTCGGCAAGGCCTGTTCCTTGGTAACAAAACCACTTGTGGCAATCGGCGGCATAACGGAAGACCGTCTGCCTGGCGTGCTCGCAACTGGTGTTGAGGCCGTTGCCATGATCTCTCATATACTTCTGGACAGAGACCCGGCCTCAAAGGCGCGGCGGATTATGGGGATGATGGAGCGGAAGTAGAGAATCGGCAGGCGCGTCCAATGGCCTCGGGCCAAGGGCCCCGGGGTTTTTCCTTCTCTCACCTTCTTTTTTACAAGAAAATCTGTGGGCTATCTATAGATGGAGAGGAGCCGTCTCAGGAAACCCATACCCTCTGCAGGGACCTTGGCCCTTGCAGGGGTTGTGTTGAGGAGTTTGGAGAGTTTCATGTCAATGAGTTCCCTGTTCAGGAAGAGGGGCGTAACTAGGGAGGCAAAGTAGGAGTTGTCCACCTTCTGGAGTTCTTTCTTTATGTATCTTCTCTTTCTGAGCATACGGGGGGTCATCTTCAGGGCGTCGAACTTTGCGCGGAAGAAGGCACCTGGCTTTTTCTTCCTGATACCGAAGTATATCATGTCTGCCGTGAACCCAAAGAGCATCTGCGGGAGTTTTCTCAGAAGGAGAGAGACCGGCAGGTACTTAAGCCTCAGGAACTCCATGTTGCGCTGGCTGTAGTATATGCCAGGGGCGCTGGCCTTGCCCAGGGAGTGCCCCACCCTGTGGTATACTACGGCCCCTGGCAGGTACAGGACCTTCCATCCCGCTACCTGTGCCCTCATGCTGAGGTCCGTGTCCTCGCACTGTATGAAGAAGTCCTCGTCGAAGAAGCCTATTGTTTCGAGCATCTCTCTACGGTACATGGCCGCCGCGGCGCATGCGCTGAAGACGTACTCTGGCTTGACGAAGACCTCGCTCTGCCGGGACTCGCGCTTGAAGCACCTCAGGGTGGAGAGGAGGACGTCTCCTGCGCTGTCAACGGCCGATCCGTCCCAGGTGAGGACGCGGGAAGTGCAGATGCCGGCGGTGCTGTCTGTATCGAGGCCCCGGACGAGTTCTGCGAGCCAGTCCTCTGAGGCGCGGGCATCGGGGTTCAGGAGCGCTATGTACTCGCCGCTTGCGTGCTCATAGGCGATGTTGTTCCCGCCCGCAAAACCGCGGTTCTCTCCGAGGTAAATCGTGGTCAGGGGAAAGGTGGCGCGACGGGCGAACCTCTCCACAATGCCACGGGTCGTGTCCGTGGAGGCATTGTCCACGAGTATTACCTCGAAGTCCCTGTATGACTGCCTGTTCAGTGATTCGAGGACAGTTGTGATGATGTTTGTGGAATTGTACGTAACGATGAGAACGCTTACGCGCGCCATGCTGAGTCTCCGCGATGTGTGTCTGAGCGCTGTCTACAAAAAAATACGTCTCGGCAGAAGGGCGATTCCCTTATGAATCTGGCGTATGAACCTGTGCACTAAGGTGGTATCTCTCGCGAAGAGATGGGAGTCGATGCCACTTGCACGGTCAATTCTGGCCCCTTTGCCACGTTAGCCCCGCCTGCAGGACTGGAGATTGACCAATCGTAGCACAGTGTTCTGAAAAAAACAACCCCCCGAAAGTAGGAATGACAATTTTTGACCAATGATGGCAGATTCCGGTCATTCAAGGGCCCCGAGGGGCGCTCTTTCCTGACTTTTGTCATTTACATTTCTTGTCTGGTTGTTAAAATGCTTCATTATCAAGACAAGGAGGTTTTTTCTATATGGAGACCGTACTGGACGTAAGACCGCTCAGTCCGCCCGAGAGGCACCCGAGCATATTCGAGACATTCAACTCCCTTGAGCCCGGAGGGTCTTTTGTCCTGGTCAACGACCACGACCCCAAGCCGCTCCTGTACCAGTTTCAGACCGAACACGAGGGCGAGTTCGAGTGGTGGCCCCTTGAGCGCGGGCCAGAGGCCTGGAGGGTACGAATAGTAAAGAGGCGTACCAAGGCCCTTGAGCGCGATGTCACGGACTACCTCCAGGAAGACCACAGGAGGCTGGACCACATTTTCAACAGTTTTCAGGAGGCCTTCAAGGAAGACCGCTGGGACGATGCGCTCGCACACTTCAAGGAGTTCGACCTGGGCCTCCGCCGTCATATCCAGGCCGAGGAAGAGGTGCTCTTCCCCCTATTCGAGGAAAAGACGGGTATGGTGGATGCGGGTCCCACTTTTGTCATGCGCATGGAGCACACGGATATAAGGGATTTTCTCGAGAAGATAATGAACGCCACGGAGGCAGAGGACCGCGAGGCCGCGGCAAGGGCCACGGACATGCTCGTAAATACCCTTGCGGACCACAACATGAAGGAAGAGCAGATACTGTATCCAGAGTCTGACTCTTTTCTCACGCCTGAAGAGCGCAGGGACTTCATAAAGAAGGCCCAGGCCCTTTAGGGACGCCTAAAAATTTACCCCTTTTACACCCCGGCCCGCACCCCCTTTTGGGGGGGGCGGGCCTCTCCTTTTTGTCTTCCTTGTCTTGCCTCTCTTTCCGCCACCCCTCTGTGCCTCCATCGAGGCGTGCCAGGGTATTTTCCCACTTTTGTGGGATTGAAGATCCCGGCGCTTCATGTTACAATCCTGCCGTTTTTTTGTCTCCGGGAAGACCCCATGCCAGCCTCTGCGTCGAGGATTGGCAGAGGCCGGCCGCCCCGCTTGCACGCCATGGCCTGTTCTCCTGGGTTAGTTCAGAGACTTCAAACCAAGAAAAGGGAGGAACCCAGCATGAAATTCTTCGTCTGTCTACTGATGCAGGCCCTTGTCTTGTTGCCACTTGCCGCACATGCCGCAGAGAGCGATGAAACAGGGAAGCCGGAAAAGGTTCGCCGTGTCGAAGCGCACAAGGCCTATGGACAACTGCCTGTTCATTTCATCGAGAACAGAGGCCAGGTCGATAGAAACGTTCTGTTTTACGAGAAAGGCGCAGGCCACAACACCTTCCTAACCAAGGACGGGGTAGTCGTCGTTCTCAGAAAGCGCGGCGCCGAGGCCTCGGCCAAGGGTGGGAAATACATGACTGAGACTATGAAACTCGTCTTCAAGGGGGCTGACAAAGACACCGTTGTTACGGGAAAAAAGCCGCTGCCAGGGCGTGTGAACTACTTTGTGGGCAGGGACAGGAGCAAGTGGCGCGCCGGTCTGTCGACATACTCCGAAGTACTGTACAAGGACATATACAAGAATGTTGATATGAGATTTTATGGTAAGGACGGCGATATCGAGTACGATGTAGTAGTGCATCCAGGTGCAGATCCCTCTGTAGCGAGGTTTGCCATTGAGGGTGCAAAGGAGGTAAGGGTCACCGAAGAGGGCGAGATGGAGATCAGCCTGGGACAAGGCAGGGTCATCGAAGAGAGGCCGGTCATGTACCAGGAAATAGACGGAAAGAGAGTCGTGGTAGAGGGCGGTTACAGGCTCATTGGCAAGATGGACGGGGCCTTTGTCTACGGCTTTGACGTGGCTGCCTACGACCGCACGAAAGACCTCGTAATAGACCCTCTGCTCGAGTACTCCACATATCTCGGCGGCAGCATCACCGATTATGGTAACGCCATAGCCGTCGACTCTACCGGCGCGGTCTATATCGCCGGGCAGACCAATTCATCCGATTTTCCGGTCTCCAACCCCATACAGGGTGTTTATGGAGGACTTTCCGACGCCTTTGTCACCAAGATAGACCCAACGGGCACCTTCGTCGTCTACTCCACTTATTTCGGTGGTTCGGACTTTGATTACGCCTCTTCCTTAGCCCTCGACTCTGCTGGCGCCGTCTATATCGCGGGGCAGACCTTTTCGCCCGACTTTCCCCTCGTAGGGCCCGTACAGGGAACGATGGGCGGGTCCTATGACGGATTTGTGGCCAAGATAGACCCAACGGGCTCGTCCATAGTGTACTCTACCTACCTCGGCGGTTTCGATGTTGATGACGTCTATGCCATAGCCGTCGACTCTACGGGCGCGGCCTATGTCACGGGGTATACGTCGTCGCCTGACTTTCCGCTCATGAACCCCCTTCAGGGCGCCTTCGGCGGTGTTGACGACGTCTTTGTAACAAAGATAGACCCCTCTGGTTCTTCCCTCGTGTACTCCACGTACCTCGGTGGAGTTGACAGTGATAATGGTGAGGGCATTGTCGTTGACTCTACTGGCACGGTCTATCTGAGCGGGTACACGTCCTCGCCGGACTTTCCCCTCGTGAACCCCATTCAGTCGCTCTTTGGCGGCTCATGGTCCGATGCCTTTGTGGCCAAGATAGACCCCACGGGCTCAACGCTCCTCTTCTCCACCTTTCTCGGCGGAAGCGGCGGTGACGACGCACCGGGACTGGCCCTGGACAGTGCTGGTATGCTCTATGTCGCAGGTTCGACCTCATCGACCGATTTCCCCGTCGTGAACCCCATCCAGGCCGCCAACGCAGGGTGGTACGACGCCTTTGTCTCGAAGATAGACACCACGACGTCATCCCTCCTCTTCTCGACCTATCTCGGAGGGACCACCTCTGACGGCGCCAGCGCTGTAGCAGTGGATGCCTCTGGCGTGGCCACTGTAGCCGGCTATACCTCTTCGGCCGATTTTCCCACCGTCAACCCCGTACAGGGCACCTTTGGTGGCCTGGACGACGTCTTTGTGGCCAAGATGGACGCCTCTGCTTCTTCCCTTCTCTTTTCCACCTTTCATGGCGGGGCCCAGACCGAACAGGCATCTGGCCTTGCCCTGGACAGCGCCGGAGGCGCATACGTGACGGGGTATACCGAGTCAGCGGATTTTCCGATCGTTAACGAGGTACAGGCCGCCCTGAACGGTGTTGCCGATTCCTTTGTGTTCAAGATTAGCGATGCGCCTCTGCCTGTGGTGACTATCGCGGTCGTACCGGACGCTGCATCCGTGGTAGCCGGCTCGACATTCGGGTACCAGGTGACGGCTTTGAACACCACGACTACTCAGCAGTGTTTCCAGTACTGGGAGGATGTGACCCTGCCCGGTGGTTCCACCTATCCGCCGAGCAGCGCGCTCTTCGGGCCGGTGGATCTCTGCCTGGCGCCGGGGGCTTCTCAGGCAGTGCATCTTACCCATGGTGTGCCAGCCGGTGCGCCCCTCGGAGCATACACCTTAAACGTCTTCGTAGGCGCCTATCTTCTTCCCACCTATCATGTCATAGTTGACGAGGCGCACTCTGCTTTCGATGTTACGGCCCTCGGGCCTGTAACTGCTGGCAGCGCGCCCATGAGGTCATGGAGGCTCGTTGAGAACGGGTTCTCGAAGTAGCATGAAGTAGTGAGAGGATACTGGAAAGAAGTGAAAAGACCTGGCCCCGGAAGAGAGGGGCCAGGTCTTTTTTTGCCTCGCAGTCAGGGGCGCGCCTCCATTGGCAGAGGGGCCGCACCCAGACTGTTTTTCTTTGTCTTGCTTTGCCCTGCGGGTGGGCGGCGTGTTGCTCATGTTCTTATTGTGAGAGGCGGACTGTAACCATACTGGTTTTCTTTGTCTTACTTTCTTTTTTCCAAAAGAAAGTAAGGTTTTTTTATCTTTTAACTTCTCTCTCCCTTGTCTTGTTTTTTCTCCCCAGATAGGGCCTTGGCCCTGCCCCTCGTATTTCTCCTGTGGTTTTCTTCTTTTTAATGAAGTACTCGACGGCTATGGAGCCGTTGAACATCTTTCGCAGTATCTCTTCGTCGTTCACGGTGCGAAGTGCCTGGACTCTTTTTCTATCTCTCAGTATGGAAGCAAGGTTCGTGGTTACGTTAAGCATGGCCTTGAGGATGGCCCAGGTGCGCTGCGGGTTCTCTCTCATGAGTCCATAGAGTATTGTCGCGCCCTCGAGGGCGAGCCTCTGGGGGAGGATACGAAGGAGCGAGGCTGCCGAGTAGTTCTTGAGGACCATTACGAGGTTGTTCCTGTGGTTGAGGTAGAGGTGGCGGGCGCTCTTTCTGTCCATGTTGGGGCTTCCGAGGTGAAAGACGCGCGCCTCTGGGACGTATACGACCTTGAAGCCCATGAGGTGTAGGCGCCAGGCAAGGTCGATTTCTTCCATATAGGCAAAGAAACTCTCGTCCATGAGCCCTGCTCTCTCTATGATATCTTTTCTGGCGAAGAGCGCGGCCCCTGAGGCCCAGAAAATTTCCGTCATCTCCTCGTACTGACCAGTGTCCCGTTCTATCTCATTGAAAATCCTTCCAGCGGCAAAGGGATAGCCGTATCTGTCCATGAGCCCTCCAGCGGCCCCTGAGTACTCGAAGCGCTCCGGCTCTCGCATGGAGAGGATTTTGGGCTGTGCGAGGGCTATCTTCCCGTCTGCCTCCAATACCTTCAGAAGGGGCGAAAGAGCGTCGGAGTCAAGGGTTACGTCGTTATTGAGTATGAAGACGTATTTTCCACGGGCCGCCTCCACGGCCCTGTTGCAACCACCGGCGTAACCTGTGTTGGTCTCTCTAAAGATGAATCTTTTGTCCGGGTGAGCAGAGATTATGGCATCAAGGGCGCTGCCTCGCGGGGAGTTGGAAAGGACTATGAACTCCACGTTCGGGTGCTTTATGAACTTCAGCGAGGCGAGGCACTCTGAGAGTATACCGGCCTCTCCGTAGTGTATGATGATGACGCTTACGAGGGGTGTTTTTTTGCTCATGGTCTTGTCCGGGGCCTCCTCACAAGGGTGAGCCCTGCGTACACTATGAGCCCAGCGAGGGTAAGGATCGATACCCAGAGCCCTACTCTGAATGGTAGGGGCCTGTATATAAAGACCACATTATGACTGCCTTTTTCAAGAACAACGCCGCGCATGATGGAGTTGGCACGTAGTATGGGGGCCTCCACCCCGTCTACATAGGCGTGCCATCCGGGGTAGAAAAAGTCCGTCATCACGAGGACGCCCCTTTGCAGGGCTGTTGCCGATATTTTCACTCTCTCCGGCAGAAGACGCGTAACACGCGCCCTTGTAAGGGAGGGACGAGGCGGCGCGCCGTGGCCAAGGCCCACGTCCCTGGCGAGGATAACTGCTGCCCTTGGGTTGAAGCGTTGTGAGGCTATCCTCTTGAGCGCTGCTCTTTCGTCTGCTATGGTCTCGCTCCTGTACACGATATAGGCCCTTGGGAGCGCGCCCTTGTAGCGGTATATCACTACGCCGTTCTTCTTGTATATTGGTACCATGCCGGGAGGGAGTTTCTTGGCGAAGGGCCCTGCCCCCTTTTGCATGACAAATCCAGTACTGAGAAGACTCATGAGGCGCAGGCTCCTCTTGCCGTTGCTAAGCATGAAGGCTCCGTAGAATATTTTTTTGGCGAGTATCTCGGGCCTGTCGAGCAGAGCGGCGACGAAACGCTGGTATGCACCGAGGCTGAGGGACTCGTAGTCATTGAGAGTATAGACCTTCTCGAGGGTGCCGAACTTCTGCAGGAGCGAGAAGTCCTTGCCAAAGTCGCTCCATATATACGTACGGTACGAGCCCTGGACCTTTCTGAGGAAGGCGCCCTCAGATGCGTGGCGTGTGAATATCTCAGGTGTGTTCTGGGGGTGGTTGAAGAGGCGGTGGGTGTTACTCATGAAGAGAAAGGCGATGATGAAAGAGGGTATGAGCGAGATAGCGGCAAGGCAGAGTCCGCGCCTGGGGATGAGCCTCGCGATAACAGCGTCTGTGCCCATGGCCGAGAGCACGGCCACTGAAAAGGCAGTGAGCCAGATCCAGCGAAGAGGCACACGGAACAACTTTCCCGTTGGTATGTAATGGTAGTATATGGCGTAAAGGGGTGTATACGTGCCAAAGGCAAGTAGAAGGGTGATGAGAGCGGTAATTGCGAAGAATATGACAAGGGGTCTTTTCCTGTCTGTGAGGAGCGCCACTATACCAAGGGCCGCAGGCAGCAGGCCGATGGACATGCCGCGTCCGCCGAGGAGAGCGCCTCGGAGGACGACTCTCGGGGTGTAATAGGTTATGAAGGGCTCTGCATCCTTGAGCGAGAGACCGGCAGCGTCCCTTCCCGTAAGGCCGGAGAGTTCGAGAAGGGGCAGCCACTGGACAGAAGAGAGCGCCAGGGCGATGAGCCCGCCAACGATAAGAATCACGACCGGCCAGATGGCAGGGCGCCTCTGCCTCAGGGCGCGCACGAAGAGTACGGCGCCAAAGGCGCCTGTAAGAAAGATCGTGTGGACGATTACCTGCACCGCGCCGGTGAGCATCTGGCAGGCCAGTATCACGCCGAAGGCAATGGCCCAGGGCGCGCTGCCCCTACTGAAGACCCTTTCCGTGAGGTAGAGAATAAGTGGCAGAAAGGCCATTGCCCCGACGAGGGAGGGGTGTATTATCTCCAGTAGGAGGGGGCCCGAGAACATGAAGACAAGGGCCCCTGTAACTGCGCCAACACTGGATGTCTTCAGGCTCTTCGTAAGAAAGATAAAGGTAAAGAGGCCAGCAAGGGCTATGTTCATAACCGTTGCCCAGCCCATGGCAGTGTGCGTTGGCAGGAGGTAGTATAGAATACTGAAGGGCGAAAAGAGCCCGAAGAGGGCCGAACCTAAAAAGGGCACGCCAAGGGACTGGTAGGGGTTCCACAGAGGTATGTGGAGGGCCTTCATGGACTCGATGCCATAGTGTATGAGGGGGTAGTAGAGGACGTAGAGGTTCTCGCCGTTAAAGGGGGCTATGACCCCAGTTACCGTGCCGAGGACGTCGAGGCGCCAGTAGAGCGAGGCCATGAGGAGGAAGAAGAGCGTTATGAGGGCCCCCTTTTCTGTCTTCACCCCTCAGCCCTCTCTTCTCAGTTTCCAGACTCTCTTTGCCGCCTCTGTGACGATATTCCTTCCCATCTTGGACTCGCCCTCGGTCCGTTCCCTGAAGACTATGGGTATCTCGCTTATCCTGAACCCTGCCTTGAGCGCATGGTACTTCAGTTCCACGAGAAAGGCGTACCCCTCGGCAAAGTTCTGCTCATCTATTATCTCCCGGAGGGCCCCTGCCCTGAAGAGGTTGAACCCCCCTGTCCAGTCCCGAACGCGCCTGCTGAGCATGAGTCGGGCGTAGATGTTGCCGCCCTTGCTGAGGATGTGTCGCAGAAGGGGCCAACCCACGATGGACCCGCCCCTCACATAGCGGGAACCTATGACAACGTCGGCATCGCGCCCTTCTATCTCCTCTATGAAGCGCGGCAGGTCTGCCGGGTCGTGGGAAAAATCGCAGTCCATCTGTTGTATGAGGTCATAGCCGGCTTCGATGGCCCGGCGGAAACCTTCGATATAGGCAGAGGCAAGGCCCAGTTTCCCCCTCCTGTGGAGGACGCTTACGCGTTTGTCACTATCTGCAAGGCGGTCGGCTATATCCCCAGTGCCGTCTGTGGAGCTGTCGTCCACGATGAGGATATCGGCGCCAGCGGTCTTCAAGACAGCGCGCACCATCTTCTCGATGTTGCCTGCCTCGTTGTATGTGGGAAGTATTACCAGTAGTCTCATCCTATAAGTACCCCAGGGCCTCGAGTTTTTTCTTCGTCTCATCGTCGGCCTCTATCTGTTCGGCCTTCTGCCCGCCTGCGCGCGAGGCGAGCCATTCATCGAGCATGGCCGAGAAACGCTCCGTGACCTCCCGGTGTTTTTCGGCAACGTTGTCTCTCTCCCCTGGATCGGCCTCGAGGTCGAATAGTTCCACCTCGCCCCTTTTGCGCTCAAAGTTGGCAAGGTATGATATGTCGTCAAGGGTCTTTATGAACTTCCACTTCTCCGTCCTGACGGCCACCTGTGCGCCGTGTCCGCCCTCGTCAATTACATACTCGTGTACCCTCCCGGCGCCCCCTTCAAGCAGGGGCAGCAGGCTTTCGCCTTCCATGCCGGTCTTTTCTTCGCCAAGTCCCAGTACGTCCATTGCCGTGGGCACGAGGTCTATGTTCATGCTCATGGCCTCGACCCTCTTTCCCGCAGGAAGCCTTCCCGGAAGGCGCATGACAAGGGGAATACGCATGGTCTCGTCAAAGACGCCCACATGAGAGAAGAAACTACCCCGCTCGCCAAGGCACTCGCCGTGGTCGGCTGTTATTATCACCAGGGTGTTGTCCAGTACCCCGAGGGCCTCCATGCGCTCGAAGAGGCGGTTCAGTTCATGGTCGAGGTAGGTGACCTCTGCGTTGTACTCTCCAACTGGCAGGTCCATCTTCGTTATGCCCCGGTCTGTAAGCCACTTGCGGGTCTGGGGGTGGAGTTTTATCTCGTCTATGGAGGGTGCCTCCATGGAAGAGACACCTTTGTTGTACATGCCATGAAAAGGCCTTGGGGCCTGGTATGGAAAGTGGGCGTCATAGAGGTGTATCCAGGAGAAAAAGGGCTCCGTGCCCAGGCCT
Organism: uncultured Thermodesulfobacteriota bacterium; assembly: GCA_964407495.1. Classification (GTDB taxonomy): domain Bacteria; phylum Desulfobacterota; class GWC2-55-46; order GWC2-55-46; family JADFVP01; genus JAJRZX01. The sequence continues at coordinate 57,322 of CAYOVP010000004.1, read as the reverse complement.
TCTATCCAGTTGCCGAGTATATTGAGGGCCTGTGTGGCGGTGCGTTCCCTGCCGAGGACTGGGAAGTACTCGTCAAAGCCCCGCTCTATGCCCCTGCACCACGATGGATTGAGTAGAGAGACGCTCACCACCGCCGAGGTCCTGTAGCCATGTCTGCCGAGCCTCTCTGCTATCGTATCGAGGGGAGGGAGGTTGTACTGGTAGTTATCGAGGGTCTTTATGGTCCGTGGAAACTGGGAAGAGAGAAGCGAGAGGTGCGATGGTATGGTTATGTGCGATTGTGCGAAGTGGTTTGTAAAGACGACTCCTTCGCGCGCAAAGCGGTCGAGGCAGGGAGTCTCCATGCCCCTTGCACCCATGAAGCCCATGCGGTCGGCCCGCACGGCATCGAGAGTAATGATTAGGACATTCGTGCGCCCCGGTCTCCTGGGGCGTATCTTTCTCTTCTCCCCGGAGATTAGTTCCAGGGGGCCGAGTCCCAGTGCCTGGGCGCTCCTGTTCCTGAAGAGGAAGTCAACCTCCCTGCCGCCGAACCTCGACAGGTCTATCTCCACGTCATGCCAGGCCCTGCTCGTGAGACGCTTGGAGAGTACGGCCAGGGCGTTCTTGGAGAATATGGTCTCCTCCTTGGCCCCGCACTTGATGTCTATCTCGAGTCCGCCCTTGAGTCCGACCCCTCCTCCCCCGGTCCTTGCGCCCATGCCGAGCCTCAGCCTTGCGCCCCTCGGGACAGGTACACCCCTGTACAGGAGTTCCACTCCCTTGTCGAGGGAGACGACATGGCGAGCATCATCACCAAGGTAGAGGACGTCCTCGAGGACCTCTTCTTCCTTCTTCTCGTACCGCACGATAAAGGCGCCCTCCAGTTCATCGAGGAGGCGCCGCCTCGCGCCATCGGCGCTCACCACCGAGGGCTCGCTCCAGCCTGCCCAGTCATACTCCGTATCGCCGCGCGGCCCCGCAGAGGTGCGAAAGAGTATCTCGATGGTCCGGCCCTCAAAGGCCCCAAGGCCCACTCTTTCATCAAACCACTTTCTATCCGCCTCCTTGCCCTTGGGGTCGACGTATTTCTTGAAGACAGACGAGAGCGTCCCGCCCTCCTTTACAAGGACCTCGAAGTCTACCCCGTCGCCCGGCTTGTCCCAGGCCTCTTCGTTTATGCCGATGCCGAACTCCAGGGCATCGCCTTGCCTGATCTCCACTTTCCTGAAGGCAAGGGTCATTGAAGTGTCGCCAACGCGTATGGCCGGGTGCTCGAAGAGGACCCGGCGCTCCTCGCCCCCCACCTTGAAGGCGCTCTTGTTTACCATCTCCTTGTGCTTGAACCTGGGGTATGCGCACTCGGAAAAGCCTTTACCCTCTTTTTTTACCTCTGCGGTAAAGAGATTGCTCTTGAAGTCATAACCGCAAGGCACGGCAGGGGCAGAGAGTTCTCTGTATATCTCCTCCAACTCTACTGCGTTCTCGTCTATGCTCTTTACGGGCGGGATCGTACCGCGCATCTCCTCTATGAGAGAGGGGTCGTCTATTATGGCGCATATCTTCCTGTAGAGGTCTTCGTGGTCACCGGCGCGAAAGTTCACCCCCCCGCGGCCCTGGCCTACGTACTCGGCAAGGCCGCCGATCTCTGAGGCCAGGACAGGAACGCCGGCAAGGTAGGCCTCGTGCACAGTGAGCGGGGAGTTCTCGTACCAGATGGAGGGCACCACGAGGACGTCGATTTCAGAGAGGAGCCGGCCAACGTCCCTGTTGTCATAGGGCCCGGCAAGGCGGATGGCAGGGTTCGCCCTGGCAAGGTCCCTGAGTTCGCTCTCATAGTCCCTGTAACCGTCGTATGGCGCGGGACGGCCATGTACGGTGAGCAAGGCCTTCTTATCCCTTACCCTGCCAAAGGCCTTCAGGAGCACGTGTACGCCCTTGGAGGGTATCCAGGTGCCCAAGTACCCGAAGCGTATTTTTTCTGAGGGTTTCCTTGTCACGTCCTTGAACAAGGATGTATCGAAGCCGTTGTCGAGGTATCTTGTCTTTTCCGCCGGCACGCCGGCCTCTATGAACCTCGCCCTTACGAACTCTGAGGGTGAGATGAAGATATCGACGAGCGAGAAGACCTCGCGGATATGCTCTTCCCGTTTTCTTATCTCCTCGGCGGCTCGGTCATTACCTCCTTTCAGGGTCTTCGAGGAGAGGAGAAAGACCTTTCTCAAGAGTTCCTTTGCCCTGCCGCCGCGCCTGAGAGGGGGAAGCCCTTTTTTCAGGGCCTGGGCCGCTTTCCTCGATTTTCCGCCCATTGCGATCTGCGAGGCAAGACAGGTGGCGCAGGCCTCCGGTGAGGGGCCTGGGCAGATCTGCAGGTCTCTTCTGAGGAGTTGGCCTCTCTGGCAGATGAGCCAGAAGTCGTGGAGGGTGTACAGCGTGGGTATGGACCGCCTGCGTGCCTCGTGGACACAGGTGGTTGAGAGGCACGTGAGGTGGTGAAAGTGTACTACCTCTGGCCTCGTCTCGTCGAGGAACTCACCGAAACGCCGCGCTATCTCGTCGTTACGGTATGTCCAGGAAAACTCCGGGCAGTTACGGAAGTTGTTGTTTATGGTGGTGATCTTGAGACCCCTGTACTCGCGTTTTTGAATCTCGTACTCTGGCCGCTCAGGGTCTGCCACGCGGTGAAATACAGAGACCTCGTGGCGCCTTGCGAGTTCGAGGGCAAGGTTACAGGTATAGACCTCGGAGCCGGCCATGTTCTCTGGCGGAAAACCGTGTATCACAAGTGCTATGCGCATGTATCAGACTCCAGGCATTCTTTTGTTCTTGCTACCCCTCATGGCGTCCAGGGCGCCGCTGTACTGGGCATATACGTTTACAAGGCTCATGAGCGGCGTTCTCGCCATGAGGGCAAGGCGTTTTGTTAGGGAGGGCTCTCTGCGCCAGACATAGGAGGCGTCCTTAATGGCCGACCGCAAGGCATAGCGCAGGAGGAGTCTCTTGGTTGGCACTGTCCTCATCCCGAAAATCTCGAAGAGCCGCCTGTGGCAGAGCCGCGTCCTCCTGTACTCATAGGCAAGACTTCTGGAGTGCGAGTGCCGTACGCTGGCAGAGGGCTCGAAGACTATCTTGAACCCCGCCTCCAGGGCCTTCTTGGACCAGGCTATGTCCTCGCCAAAGTCTGTCCTCTCGTAGGGTATCTTCTCCCATACGCTCTTTCGTATGGCCGAGCAGACATCGTCGAAGTTGCAAAAGAAATATCTCTCCATGGGCCTCATCTTCTCGTACGCTCCGCGGTCACTGATATAGGAGACGTGCCGCTCGGTCCTTCCTGTCAGCCACTGGCCGAGGTGTCTCTTCGTGAGGACGTCCGCGTCTTCACGTGGCACCTGCCTCGCGTATACGCCTGCCACGAGCGGGTCTTCGGAGAAGGGGCGGGTAAGGGAGTCGAGCCAGTTTTTTCCAATTGGCACCGCATCCTGCGTCATGAGTATGACCACCTCTCCCCTTGCAAGGCCTATGCCCCTGTTTCTCGTCTCTCCGTGGTTGAACTCCCCCGGGCCGACGTCGTAGAGCCTTGCGCCCGCCCTGCTCGCCGCCTCTCGTGTACCGTCCCCTGAGCCCGAGTCCAGGACTATTACCTCGAAGGGCCTCTCTGTATCCTGAGAGAAGAGGGCCCCGAGGCACTCGGTGAAGGTCTTGCCTCCGTTCAGCGTGGGTATGACTATGGAGACAGCGACCTTGTTCTTGGTTCTCTCGACGGGATCCACCCTCTCAGCCCTGTACCCATGCGTTCATCCCGTCTCTCCTGCCCGAGACAAGGTCCCTGAAGATCTCTTCCATATGACGGGCGTCATCGGATATCGTCTTCACACCAGGCAGACCCTCGCGGAGCCTCGCGAGAAGCCCCGGTTCCTCTATGACCGCCTCCATCTTCGCGCGAAGGTCTGCGGCGTTGCCTGTCTCGAAGACAAGGCCCGAGACCCCGTCTTCAACGAGTTCGGCCATGCCCCCGAGGTTGCTCGTTATTACGGGCGTGCCGGAGATGAAGGCCTCGTGTATGGTGAGCGGCGAGTTCTCGAACCAGATGGAAGGCACCACGAGGACGTCCATGCCGGCGAGCACGCGGGGCACTTCACTATTGTCAAAGGAGCCCATGAACTTTATCGCGGCATCCCCGGCCTCCTCACGGAGTCTTGCAACATAATCGGGAAACCACGTTAGGTCGCCGTATACCCGGAGTTCCGCCTTTTCCGGGTCGAGCCCGCGGAAGGCCTTTACGAGGACGTGTACGCCCTTGTGCGGTACGAGGCTGCCAGTGTATCCGAAACATACCCGTCTTGTCCCTCTTGTGGCCCGGCTCTTTCCCGGGCTCCTCCTGCGAAAGAGTTCTATGTCAAAACCATAATCCGAGTAGAGTATCTTTTCTTCTGGGAGGCCGAACTCGATGAAACGGTCGCGAAGAAAACGCGAGGGCGCTATGAAGAGGTCTATGTCTTCTGCGGCCTTGAGGATGCGAAGCCTCCGCCTTCGCACCTCGGGTACGAGTTTCTTTGCGGCCATGTTCTCGAAGAGGCCGTTGAACCTGAGAAAAGACCTTGCGGCAAGCCCCCTTCCAGGCGAGGACCCCCGCGTCGAGGGCGCGTCTATACGCACCCCTGCCCACCCTGCGGTGAGCCCTGACCAGGCCCCTGAAGGGCCCTTTTCCGTAACGAGGTCGATTCGGATCTTTTTTCCGGCAAGGGTCTCAAGACTAATACTGTGCTCGGCCCAACCCGCCCCCTGTGCCTTTTCATTGTCAGAGTTTTTTTCGCAGGTCCCGGCTCTTGAGGGGTGCATCTCGGTTCTGAAGACCTCCTTGTCGTCTATCCTTACAGAGAAGGTCGCCTCACCCTCGGCACCTCTTGGCTTTGTCTCCTTGAGGCCTGTTGCGAAGACAAGGCTCGCTTCTTCGGGCACCCTTGTCCTGAAGGATACTACCGAGGGTCCTGTCGTTACGATGGCCTCTCTCATCTCGTTCCCTATGCGGAGCCGGCCCTTTTTTACCCTGCGCCCGGGCTCGGTCCTTATTTCTGCCCTCTCCAGAGAACCTGCGAGGTCGAGCCCGACAGGGTCGCGGAGCCTGCCGGAGACCTTCTCGAAGAGCCTCTTCAGGCGAAAGGAGTTCTTGGAGTACCGTGAGACGCACCGGGCGCAGATGGCAGGGTCCACTTCGTGGCAGATGGCAAGATCTGGCCTGATGCGCTGACCCCCGAGGGGGCACGTCAGGTAGTAGTCGTGGAGCGTGAAGACTATGGGGATGCCGCGCTCTCTGGCAATCCGCGTATAACCAATGGAGTGGTTGATGATGTGCTGTAGATGTATGATATGAGGCCGCGTCATATCGAGAACCTTGGTGAAGAGGGCCTCCATGGCCCTGTTCTCGTAGGTCTCACGAAAGTCGGAGTACTGTCTGTTCACTACTGCCTCGTAGCAGTGCAGGCCCTCGTACAGGCGTTCTCTCAGTGAGTACTGCTCTGCCCTGCGGTCGGCCTCGGTAAAGAAGAGACTCACCTCGTGGCCCATCTTCTGGAACTCCTTGGAGAGTTTGAAGGTATAGACCTCTGAGCCCGCCGTATGGCCTGGCAGAAAGTCGTGTATTACCTCGAGTATCTTCATCGCCTGCCCTCTGAGCCGGGATTCTTTATGACGCCAAGGCCCTTGAGTACCTTTACTCCCCTCGATTCTTCAAGGGCCTCGAGTCTCCTCTGGAGCGCCTCTATGGTCTTTCTCTGTCTCTCGATGCGTGAGTCTTTCTTCCTCACCGTCTCCTTGAGGCTATCTATGTGTCTCTCCCTGGCCTCGACCGTCTCCTTGAGGCTATCTATGTGTCTCTCCCTGGCCTCGATGACCTTCCTGAACTCCAGGCGTTCGGCCTCCCTGGCCTCCCTGAGGTCCCTGTAGCCGAAGAGGTCGACAAAGAGCGAGAGCCACGACAGATCGAGTTCCTTTTCCATGCCCTTCTTGCTCTCGAGCCCCCGGATGGCGGAGGAGGCTTCTTTTGTAAATCCCTGCCTTGCAACTGCCAGTAGACTGCGGTACGAGGGCGAGCAATTGTCATCTACGTAGTAGTTGGCGTTGTAGAAGGCATTCACCCTCCCTGTGAGGGTGCAGAGGAAGGGGTCTCCCTCCATGTAGAGCGAGAGGGCCATCATGGGGAGCCAGCGCTTCAGCGCCCCGTTGGGAACGGCAAGGGTCTCCCAGCCGCCCTCCTTGAGTATGCTTATTGTCTCGCCCTTCTCCGGCAGACCGTATTCGAGGTGTTCCTTCAAGAAGGCGTGCTCTCTGCCGGTAGAGGCCTTGAGGGTCTCGAAGAGGAGGCGCTCGGCCTCCACCACGGACTCGCTTCGAAGCGGTGCGGCGATGAAGACGTATTTTTTAGAGACGCGTTTAATCTCCTCCATAAAGGTGCGGCGGGCCGGGGGAGCGATGTGTTCGAGTACATCCACGCTGGTTACGACATCAAAGGCCCTGTCATGGAAGGGCAGGCGCGTGCCGTCTCCACGTATGCATCGCCCCCTCGATGATTCCGTCATGTCGAGTATGACGATACGGTCGGTGGGGAGGAAGTCGAGGATCAGGCCCGGGCTTCCGCCAACATCGAGGATGCTTAGCGGCCTGCCCTCACTGCGCACTGCCTCCACGGCGTCGGCAACGACGCGGTATCTCTGGTACTGGTCAAAGGGCAGTTTAAGCGGGTTCATGGGCCTCTTCCCTTATCTCCCTTATCTCCCATCTCGTGGCTATGGAGACCATGCCGTGCTCTATGACATTGCCTTCCATGACCTCGAAGACGAGGGCCTTCTCCATGTGGTCTATGGGCGTGGGGGCGAGTTCACTGTGGTCGTAGCAGTAATAGGATATGTAGTAACTACCCATGAGCAGGGGCAGGTTCTCTATGGTGCAGGAGACAACGCCGGTCGTCCCTGCCTTGAGTTCGACTATGTCCAGCGGGTTTCTGTGCCAGAGGTGGTTGATACCCGAAATGTACGTTCCATCGCTTCTGAAGATACCTATGCCGAAGACAGGGTGTTCAGTGGTCTCCCGTACGCTGTAAGAGGCCTCTACAGTCAGGTAATCTCCTGGATGAAAGACATTGCGCTCGGTGCCGTTCTTGTCCAGGAGGCGTACGCCCTCGATGCGTATGGTGCCCTCACCCCACCTCGGGGGGGCGTTCTTTGCGCCCCTTCTTTCTTTTGCCGCGGTGTTTATCTTCTGTACCTTCTTCTCCCTCTGGGCGTGTACCATATTGAGGTACCTGTCCACTACGTCGTCGGGCTGGCCATTGGCCACGAGGCGGCCTTTCTCCAGGAGCATGACCCGGTCGCAGATGCTCCTCAGGTTGTAAAGGCTGTGCGTGACGATTAAGAGGGTTGTGCCAGAGCGCTTGAGGTCGTTTATCTTGTTGAAGCACTTTCCGCGGAAGTACTCGTCCCCAACGGCTATGACCTCGTCTATGAGGAGAATCTCCGGCTCGAGGGCTACCATGATGGAGAAGGTGAGGCGCATCTTCATGCCCGAGGAATAGGTGTTCACCGGCAGGTCTATGAAGTCGCCCAGTTCGGCAAAGTCTACTATCTCCTCGAACTTGTCTTCAATGACTTCCTTGGATAAACCCATGAGCGAGCAGTTCATGTACAGGTTGGCCCTGCCCGTGAAGTCTCCCCTGAAGCCAGCGCCGAGTTGAAGTACGCTCGTAACCTTGCCCTTGGTGATTATGCGCCCTGTGGTAGGCTGGCTAAGGCCAGACAGGAGCCTGAGCAGAGTACTCTTTCCTGCGCCGTTGTGTCCTATGATGCCGCAGGTGGAGCCCTTCTCTATCTCGAAGTTTATCTCTCTCAGGGCCCACATCTCCCTGTGCCGCTTCTTGCCGCGGGGAAAGATCATCTCGGCGAGCCTGTGAGATGGTTTTTTGTAGATTTCGTATTTCTTGCCGAGGTTCTCGGCCCTTATCGCGATCATTTTCTATAGGAGGTCCACGAGTTTCATATGGTTTTTGGTAAAGAACCTGTAGCCGAAGATGAAGATGGCAACTGAGAAGAAGATGAAGTATATGAAGCCAGCACCAGGCAGTTTATCATTCAGGAGAACGTCCCTGTATGCCGTTATGAGAGGCGTCATGGGGTTCATGTATATGAATATCCTCACCTTCGTAGGGATGATGGATAGGGGAAAGAATACGGGTGTGAGGTACATCCACATCCTGATGAGCGGCCTCATGAGGGGGTTGACGTCCCTGAAAAAGACATTGAGGGCCGAGAGGAAGAGGGCAAACCCCATGGTCATGAGAAACTGGAAGAAGACTATAACCACCAGGAAGGGTATGAGGTAGCCGATGGAATGAAGGAGTACGAGCCTGAAGACGAGGAGTATGGCAATGCCTATGAGTTCGCTTATGAGCCCTGAGATGACCATGGAGGTATGGAGTGTCTTCAGTGGAAAGACCACGTTCTTTACGAGGCTCGCGTTCTTTGTGAGCGTGCTTACGCTCGTGGTGATGGATTCCTGGAAGGTGAGCCAGGGGAGCATGCCGCAGAAGAGGTACAGGGCGTAGTGGTTGGAACTCTGACCAGTCTTGAATCTTACTCCGAGTATAACGGAGAAGACGAGCGTGTAGATGATGAGCAGGAGTATGGGGTTGACCACAGACCAGTAGAGCCCGAGCGTGGAGCCAACGTACTTTGCCTTGAGGTCGCTCCTTACGAACTCGGCCACGAGGTGCTTGAACTCGAGCGCCCTCCTTATACCTCTGCCTATCTCCATTGTCCTCTGCCAGTCCTTATTTGCTGTCTTCCAGTGCGGTGATTTTCTTCCTCGCAAGCCTTCTGACCTCTTCCGGGGCGTTCTCCAGGGCCAGTGTCTCGCGGTACGCGCGCAGGGCCTCGGCGCGCCGTCCCTCGGCGCTGAGCGTAAGGGCCAGCCTCGTCCTGGCCAATGCGCTCCGCGGAAAGAGTTCAAGGGCCTTTCTATATGTTTTCTCGGCCTTTTTCCATTCTTTCTTGAGCCTGTACGCATCACCCAGGAGCATGAGCGCGGGCAGGTTCTCAGGGTATGACTCTACTAACTTACGGGCCTCTTCGAGTGCGTCATCGGCCCTTCGGGCCTTGATGTAAGTCCGCCCGAGGCCCAGGCGTGCGGCGTAAAGGCCGGGTCTGGCCCTGAGGGCCTCTGCATAGTACCTTGCCGCGGCCTGGTAATCACCGCCCCGAAGGAGAAGGCCGGCCATTGCCATGTTGAGCCCGGCCTCATCAGGGTCGAGGCGCAGTCCCTCTTCGATGAGTGCCTTGGCTCTTGCCGTCTCTCCGGCCTTCGAGAGTAGCCTTGCGAGCCTGATCCTCGCCTCCCTGCCCCTTGCGTAGAGGTCGAGTCCCATGCCGTACTCTACAGATGCCTTTCCCGCTTCACCCCGCTCTTCATATACCCTGCCAAGTGTGAGTCTAACGTCATAGTCTCCGGGATGCTCCTTCGCCTCTCTGAGTATGAAGGAGATATCCCCGAAACCGGCCATCAACGCGAGGGCGGGCGTTGGGAGCGAGGCCATGGGGCTTTCAACATGAAGCACCTCTGCAGCGGGGCCTGGCCCCCTTCCTATGTATAGGAGGGCCGGCTCGCCCCAGCCCGCCATGTCTACCTGCCTCCACCTGTTCATCTCCCCCATGGTGAGGTTGAACCGAGGCCCGCCGGACGTAACAAAGTATACTATTAAATCATGACCTTCGTATTTTTTCAAACCCGCAAGATAGGTGAACCACCTGCGCTCGCTTATGTTGTTCTTTGGATCTAGGTAGCGCGAGAATATTCTCGAAATCTTACCAGTGGTCTTGTCATAGATGAAGACCTCGAAGAGGACGCCGTCACCAAACCATGGCGACCATACCACGGGCGATTGTCCGATGGAGAATCTCAGCGCCGCGCCTCTTGGGATGTGCAGGGAAAAGGCGGTATATACCTTTGACCAGCCGCGGCCAGGCTCTTGCAGAATGGCGTCCTTCATGAGCCAGGCGTTGCGCCTGACCTGGTTTGACCGGAAGAGGGGCGCCATGGTCCTGTCGCCGAGGATTACACCGCTACGGGCCCTCTCGATGCTCTTTACGAGGTCCGAGAGTATGGGGGCAGAAGACCCGCGCATCTGCCCGAGGGCCTCTTCGGCCTCTCTGTCCAGGGGGGTCACCTCTTCTTGCGCCTTGCCCCTTCTGAGGACATAGACGTCGCCGCCGGTCCTGGCAAGGGGGTATGACTCGTCTATATGATAGTTTTCCCTGATGTAGCCGTGGATTAGCGGCATGTGGCGGCTCAGTGTCTCTTCGTCGAAACTCATGTCAGAGTAGACGATATACCTGAGTCTTGTCCTCTCGATGGCCTCTATCACCCTTGTCTCGTCCATGGCCCCTGGCATTATGAGGGGGTATGGGACAACGCTTCTTCTGCCCGTAAGAAAATAATACATGGCGCCTGTGGGCACAACGAGTATTGGCTCGTCGGGCCCCGTGTTCTTCCTTATATGTCCTGTGACAGCCCTTATTACCCCGGCCTCTCTCTTTTCCACCCTTATACCCTCTGCCCTCGGTATCTGGAGGGCCGCTTTCTCGCGGCCAGGCGCAGGGTGGAAGACAGGCATGTAGGACGAGACGAGGCAGAGGGCCGAGAAGAGGCCCATGAGAATATAGGCAGAGGCCCGCGCAATCTGGTGCGTCCGGCCCCTCAGCGGGAGCCTCGTGGCAAGGAGTGTGCCGGAGACCATCAGCGGGGGGAGTATGAAGATGAGATGGTGTATGTCGCTTCGGGGAAAGACCCCGAGGAAGAGGAGGGCTGAGACGAGGAAGATGGTGGCCTCTGCCCAGCCGAGTCTTCTTCTTACTATGGCTATGGCGCTGTAGAGCATAGAGGCGGAGATTATGAGAGGCGCAAGAGAGTATATGACGACTACGGCGGCCCGTACCCAGGCCTCGCGTACATAACCCTCCTTGAGGGACCAGATGGCAAGGCCCCTGAAGGGGATGAAATTGTAGAGTTCATGGGTGAAGAAGAGGGGGTCGGCGCGCGAGAGAAGGGGATAGGGCTTGTAGTACGCGCCCGCCGCCTTCTTGAAGAGTGATAAGAATGTATACTCCGTCATATGGGGGAGGGCGCCTGCGCAATAGAAATAGAAGACCATTATGATGATAGGGCTGAGAAAGGCCGCGGAAAAGACAAGTACGGGCCGACCTTCTCTCTTCAGGGCCAGCCTCGCCAGGAGCATCAAGCCGAGCCCTGCTGTAATGAAGACGCCGTAGTTCTGCTTGAAGACAAGGGCCAGGCCTGCCGAGACCCCGGAGATGAGAAGATCAAAAAAACCGCTGGAGCCGATATAACGGAGAAAGAAGAGAGTGGCCGTAAGGACAAGTGTGATGGAGACCTGCGAGTACCCTGCCATCCAGTAGGAGGGCAGGGCCGTGAAGACGAAGAGCAGGGATAGGGCGAAGGAGGTCTTTCTCGTGGCAAAAAAGGTGGAGATAGCGTAGAGGAGGAGGGCGTTAAGCGCCAGTGTTGCGCAAGCAAGGACGCGGCCCGCCATGACCGAGTAGCCGAGGACCGAGAAGAGAAGGGCCTGCAGGTAGTACACCCCGGGCATTATGCCCGTCACAATGTCTCTATAGAGGACATCCCCTTTTGTGAGCCTCTCGGCCACATAGAGCAGGGCGCCTTCGTCGAGCATGGAGAGGTCTGTCCGTGCTATGGGGAGGTATACTATGACTCCTATGATGAAGACGGCAAGACCTGCCAGACGCCTCTGGGCTGGTCTTTCAGGAGAGTTCATGCGGCCTTTTTCCCTATCTTCGCTATCATGTAGTCTTTCTTGAAGGGGAAGATGTCATATAGGGTCCAGAGGAGCCTTGGCACCAGAGAGGGCCTCCTGCCGAGTTTTGCCTGCACGGCCTCCCAGTCGCTCTTCTGGCCGCTCTGGGCGAATTCAACGATATCGAAGCCATTGGCCCCGAGGATCTCCATGAACGCCCTCTTCGTGAAGTAGGAGACATGGCCCGTAAGGATACTGCCCTCGTTTATGGCGCCGTATCGCTTCCTGGCCGAGCACTCGACCCCAGGAGGCTGAAAGCCGAAGAGAAGGAGGAGGACGTTCATCATGGAGTCGAGCCTGGGTATGTCCACAATGGCCGTGCCGTTGTCAGTAAGGACGCGGCGTATCTCCGAGAGGAGGAAGTCTGTGTCGTGTACGTGCTCGAGGGTCTCCATGCAGGTGACAAGATCAAAGGACTTGTCGGCAAAGGGTAGCGGCTCGCTGCCGTTGAGGTCGTAAGATAGGGCATCGACACCTTTTCTGCGCGCCTCGTCCGTGTGCACGAGGTCCACGCCGTGAACAGCCGAGGCCCCAAGGTGCCTTGCAACGAGCATGGTGGCCGCGCCTGTGGAGCAACCGATATCGAGGTAAGAGGGTGACGTGAGAGACGATGGGAGCATGGCGAGGACCTTCTCTACGCGCTCGTCTACATAATCGGGGACAAAATCGTCCCAGATCCTCTTGTTGGTCTCTGATAGGCCCATCTCCCCTTATCTCCTCGTGAGTTTTCATGTAAGCCGGCCAAAGGGCCCGGGCCCCGGCCATGGTGCCTCGGCGCCTTGTTTATACGTAATTTCCATAATATAAGAGGCAGAGTACAGTTGGCAACATAAAAAGGATATTACTTCTTTGTCCCTCGGTCGCGCCAGAGGCCCCTGGTCTCCTTTCTCGGAACTTCACTGGAACTTCTTGACAAGATGTGCGCTGAGAGAATAAGATAAATTTTTAAAGGCGGGGCATCCCGCTTCCGTATTCCGGCTGATTCGAGGGTGAATGCCTTGACTGGGATGGACGCGTACAGTGATATAATAAAAAAAAGAGCCCTTGCAGGCGTAATGATCCTCAATTCCTCCAAGGAACTGCTCTATGTGAACGAAGAGGCGCGCATATTTCTTAAGTCCATGCTGGAGGAAGAAGGCGGCAATCCTGACCCTCCGGACGGCCAGATGGTCTCTCTACCAGGGGTCGTGGACGAACTATGCGACGAACTCCTCCAGAGTCTCGCGGCCAAGGGGGAGGACAAAAAACCCTTCATATACAAGAACATCACCTTCCAGGGCAATGAATACTTCATGAGGGCCATTCCCATACACAGGATTTCAAGAGAAAAGGAACCCTCCCACCTGATGGTCACGGTGGAGAGGTTCTCTACGAGGGTCAAGGCAGACATCAACAAGATAGGCTCCAGGTTCGGCCTTACGAAGCGCGAGACCGAGGTCCTCAAGGGCCTTGCCCGGGGCATGACAAACAGGGACATATCCAGCCTTCTCTTCATAAGCGAGCATACCGTAAAGGACCACGTACGAAGCCTCATGCAGAAGATAGGGGTCAACAACCGTTCCCTCCTCCTCTGCAGGATCTTCGAGAACAGCCATTAGGCGCCAGTCCGCCAAACTTCTCCTTCTCTGCCAGAGAGGTCAGAGGCGCGGCACCTTCTGACCCGGCCTGCAACCACCATCTCAGGACAGAAAAAAACAAAAATCCCCCCAAAAGGGGATTGACAAAAGCCGGCCCATGCTTTATTGTATTGTGTGACAGCCACGGCTGGCCTCATGGCCCTGATTGAGAAGGCTCCCTACTGGAACCTTGCATAATCAAAAAGCCAGGCCTTTATGCTTGGTCGCTCTCCGCTTTATGCAGGGTAAAAAACAATCCCCGTTTCTTATCAGTTCGACACATCCCATGATATAGTTGCGCGAAAGGCTCCATGATAAACAACACCGAGATCAATGGCAGGGTGAAGCGTGCCGTAATACTCGCTACTGGTGAGCACGAGCGACTTACTCCCCTCATAAAGAACACTTCCATATGTTCGCTCCCTGTCTTCAACAGGCCGCTTATCTCCCATACCATACAGTGCCTCTCTGACAACGGTATCTCCGATGTCGTAGTCGTCAAGCGTAAGGGCGACGATGTTGTAATGCCGGATTCCTCATCCAACGGACACCGTCTTCCCGTAAGGATAGAGTATTACGAGGAAGAGGTCCCGCGCGGTACGGCTGGAGTTCTCCGGGACCTCTCTGATTTTTTCGAGGACGAGGACGCCCTGGTGGTTCAGTGCAATACCTTCGCCGAGTACAACGCCTTGGACGAGATATTAAGATTTCATCTCAAGAAGCGCTCGGCACTCACCATAGGCGCAACAAGGATAAGAGAGGGTGCGCTCGAGACCATCTCCGTCCGTGAAGACGGGCTGGTCGACGACATAAGCGTCATTCATGCCTCCCGCAACAGAAGGTCAGCCATGAAGTCTGAGGGGCTCTTTGTGATCAGCCCCAGGGTCCTTTCTCTTGTGGAGGGAGATGGCTATTTTGACATAAAGGAACAACTCTTTCCGGCCATGAAGGAGGCCTCCCTTCCTGTCTATATCCAACCCCTCGACGGCTTTGTGCAGACCATCGAGAACGTAGACGATTATTACAACCTGCACAGGTCGCGCATACTTAACGGCCATGTGCCCCGGGGGCTCAAGGAAGTAGGGGCAAATATCTGGGTGGGCCGGAACGTAGCCATATCCCCCAGGTCCTATCTCCTCGGCCCCGCTGTCATAGGGGACGATTGTGTGGTAAAGGACCACGCGCAACTGGTGGGCCCTGTCATACTCGGGGCAGGCTGTGTAGTGGAGGAAGGGGCCATTGTACGAGAGAGCGTGCTCTGGGAGAGGACGATGATCCCCAAGAGATCGAGCCTCTTTTACTGCGTGGCCACCCCGGACTCTGAGGTAAGGGAAGGGCGCTCCTACAACAACAAGGCCCTGGTGGACGACATGAGACACGGCGACCTGAACCTCGCGGCGCCTTCTCGTGATACCTCGGAGGGGATCAAGGGAGTCACTGTATCCGGCATAGAGGTCGTAAAGTCCAGGGCCTATCTCATGACAAAGAGGGCTATGGACCTTGTTCTCTCCTCGGTGGCGCTCCTTGTCCTCTCCCCCCTCATGCTGGCCATAGCGATCATAGTCAAACTGGATTCCCCGGGAGGGGTCATTTACAGGCAGAGGCGCTGTGGCAAGGATGGCCGCGAGTTCGGTATGCTCAAGTTCCGCACCATGATAAAGGACGCACACAAACTGCAGAAAAAATACATAAAGAAAAAGAGCGTGGACGGGCCTGTCTTCAAACTGGACAAAGACCCGCGGATTACCCGCGTGGGCGCCTTTCTCAGAAAGACGAGCCTTGACGAACTGCCACAACTCTTCAATGTCATCAAGGGAGACATGAGCCTCGTTGGGCCCCGGCCCCTGGTAATGGACGAGATGAAGTTCAGCCCCAGTTGGCGTGACATAAGGCTCAGGGTAAAGCCGGGCGTAACAGGGCTCTGGCAGGTAGAGGGCAGGAGCAGTCCCTACTTTCACGACTGGATACGCTATGACGTGGCTTATGTGAAGGAGCAGTCCCTTATAGGAGACCTTAAGATAATGCTCAAGACCATCAAGGTGGTCCTCAAGAAAATAGGGGCCAGGTGAAGGGGCCTGTAGATATGGGCCCTCTGTGGCGCAGACCCCGTGTGCCAGGCCCTCATCCCCGTCTGCCTTTGTATGTGTGAACCGTTCCGTACCTTGGCGAGGCCTTTGAGGCCGAGGAGACTCCCAACCCCCCTCAAAGCATTCTTGACAAATCTCACCATAGTTGCTAACATTCGGCCAAGGCAGAATGGCCCTGTAAAGGATACCATATGGAGACGATTCACTGCTATGACCTTGCCATATGACCTCTTGCAAGACCCTGTAGTAACCTGCTCTTCAGAATAAACCCTTAATCCAAGAGCCGGTACCGGTCGATCCCCCGAGGCCCCCTCTCATTATGTCGAAAAGAACCCCCCGCTATCTCCTGCCTATTTTTCTTGTCTTCGTGATCCTCTTCCCGGGTTGCGCGAAGAAGGTTCAGGAGCCCGAGTTCGTGGCCAGTAAGATCACGGTCTCCGAGTTCACACTCGGCCCTGGAGACGTGGTGGATGTATTTGTCTGGCGTCATGACGAACTCACCAAGAAGGTCCAGGTCGACCCCAACGGAAGCATCTCTTTTCCCCTCGTTGGCAAGATAGACGTCACGGGCCTCAGCGTCTTTGCCCTGCGGGACAAGATAGTGAAGGGGCTCTCCAAGTACCTTGTAGACCCCCAGGTCGATGTCTCCATAGAGTCTGCAAGGAGCCAGAAGATATATGTCCTCGGCGAGGTCCAACGGCCAGGGATCTTTGCCCTCCAGTCCCCGACTACCGTTCTCGAGGCCATTACAATGGCTGGTGGTTTCCGCGTGGAGGCCAAGCCCTCGAGCGTGGTCCTCATACGTGGGGGGCTGTCGAGCAGGAATGCCGTTACACTTGATCTCAAGAAGGCCCTCAAGAAAGGCGACCTTTCGGCCAATGTAGTCATACAGAAGGGCGATGTCATATATGTACCGCCCATGCTCATCGCAGATCTCAGCCGCAAGTTCCGTTACATCTACGACATCCTCGCCCCTGTGGTGCTCCTGGAGAACGGCATAGCGCTTGAGCCCCAGGTGGAACGCGTTCTCACGGGTTCGGACAATAAGAAGAACACTACTATCGTAATAGGCACCGGCCAGTAGAAGACAGCAGGGTTTGGCACCAGAGGGCCGCCTGCCTCCAGCGCCTTTCGCAGACCGGTCTCAGACCCTGTATTCCGGGCCTGCCGGGTCTTCAGGAGTCGAGGTATCGATTAAGCGCAGGAAAGGAAGAAATCTTGCTTATTCTCGGGATAAATAACATGCACGACGCCTCGGCCACCCTCGTGGCCGACGGAAGGGTGATAGCCGCCGCCGAGGAAGAGCGGTTTACTCGCAAGAAGCACCATATCGGTTTTCCGGCCAATGCCATACGCTACTGTCTCGATGACGCCGGCATAAAGATAACAGACCTCGACGCCATAGGGGTCTCGTGGAAGCCCTGGGTCCTGTCGAGGAGGGTATACAACGTTCTCAAGGACCTTACCACCTCCATGAAGTCTTTTCGCGCAAAGGCCAACCGCGGCATGGGGCAGATGGGCAACGAGTGGTACCAACTCTTTACCATGCGCCACCTCATCGAGCAGAGTTTCGGTAAGGGCAGGTTCAAGTTCCATTATCTCGACCACCACCTCTGCCATGCCGTAAGCGCCTTTTATCCTTCCAACTTCGAGAGGTCAGCCGTCCTTACCATCGATGGGGCGGGAGAGAGCAATACAACGGCCCTCTGGGCCGGAGAGGGCACAGGCCTCGAAGAGTTGGAGACAGTGAGCCTTCCCCACTCTCTCGGACAGTTCTACGCCGCGGTTACGGCCTTTCTCGGTTTCAGGCCCCAGGCCGATGAGTACAAGGTAATGGGCATGGCCTCTTACGGGGAGCCCACTTACGCCGACCTCTTCAGGGAGCGGGTGGTGCGTATTCAGAAAGACGGTACCTTCAGGATAAGGGCGAATTTCCTCGGCTATCACCTCGCGCGCCAGGGTGTCTTTCTCAAGGAGGCCACAAGGGCCCTTGGGAAGAACAGGATGCCCAATGAAGAAATTACGAAGAGACACTTTGACATAGCAAAGAGCGCACAGGTCGTGGTGGAGGAGGTCCTTTTTCACCTTCTCAACCGCCTCCACGACAAGACCGGCACCGAGAACCTCTGCATGGCCGGAGGCATTGCGCTGAACTGCGTCGCCAATGGCAAGATACACGAAAACACACCTTTCAGGAACATATTCATCCAGCCAGCAGCAGGTGACAACGGTACGTCTCTCGGGGCGGCCCTCTACCTTTACCACCAGTACAGCCACCTGCCGAGGCGCTACACCATGAAAGACGCCTACCTGGGGCCCGCTTTTTCCGAGAAGGAATGCGAGGCCGCACTCAAGAGTTTTGATCTGCCTTTCAGAAAACTCCCAGAGGAAAGACTCTGCAACACTCTTGCCGAGTCACTCTCCAAGGAAGAACTCGTCTGCTGGTTCCAGGGCAGGATGGAATGGGGTCCGCGCGCCCTCGGCAACAGGAGCCTCCTTGCAGACCCCAGGGGCAAGGACATAAAGGAACTCATAAACGTCAAGGTCAAGCAACGAGAGCCCTTCAGGCCCTTTGCCCCCTCGGTGCTCGAAGAGGAGAGTACGAAGTTCTTCGAGAACCCCTTTCCATCGCCTTTCATGATATTCGCCTTCAGGGTCAGAGAGGGCCAGCAGGATAAGATACCGGCCGTGACTCATGTGGATGGAACCGCCAGGCCACAGACCGTCAGCAGGGAGACCAACCCCAGGTACTGGAGGCTCATAAGGGCCTTCGGCGAGAAGACGGGAGTACCGCTCCTGCTTAATACTTCCTTCAATGTGCAGGAGCCCATTGTCTGCACCCCACGAGACGCCATATCTTGTTTTCTGAGGACAGAGGTGGAGAACTTGGTCCTCGGCGACCTCCTCGTGGAGAGGGCGAGTTTCTCGAAGAAGAAAGCCGGGAAGAAGAGTAAAAAATGACTGAAAAGAGCCTACTCTACTACTGGTACGTCATCTACTCGAGAAAGTGGGTGGTCATTCTCATTACCCTTGCGGCAATAGGCACTGCCGTCGTCTTCTCGAAGATAATCCCGCCGGTATACGAGGCCAAGGCCGTCTTCTTCGTTCCAAAGGCACCGGACACGGTCACCTTTTACACCCCTCCTGGGGAGAAGAGCGCCAGGACCTTCCTCACGCCCCAGACCAACGAGGAGGCGCAGGGCCCCTACATAGGTATATTGAAGAGCAAGACCATAGCCGAGATGGTCCACAGGGAGTTTCCCGCAAAGAGCATAACCGCGCTCATGAAAAAGGACACGGACTATGTCCTCTCCAACGAGTACATGTTGCAGGTCTATGTCCGCGACCGCGACCCTGTCCAGGCCGCCAGTATCGCCAATGCCTACGTAAAGTACTTCAACCAGATAATGAGCGGTTATTCCAACAACCCCCAGAGCCATACCAAGAAGACCATTGAACTTGAACTCAAGGCCAACCGCGAGGCCCTCGGCAAGGCCAGGAAGGCGCTCAGCGAGTTTCAGGAGAAGAACGATACGGCCAACCTCGCAGAGGAGACGCGCCAACTCATTGCCCTCAAGACATCCTTTGAGTCTGACCTCGAAAAATCAGAGATCTCGCTCCGGGGTGTAATGAAGAGGATAGCGAGCACCGAGGAAGAACTCGGCAAGGAAGAGAACCTCCTCAAGGACTCGGACGTCACGGTAATGAGCCCGCTACTGCTCAAACTCAAGGACCAACTCGTTGAGACAGAGTCCAAGATATCGGAACTCAAGGTTGAACTCAAGGAAGCGCACCCGGACATGAGGTCGCTCCGCGAGAAGAACGCTACCATACAGAAGAATATCAAGGACGAGGTGGAGAGGATAATCAAGAGCCAGATAAAGGCGCCTGACAGTTTTTTTGAGATACTCAGGCGCCAACTCATAAACCTGTACATAGAGAGGGAACGCCTCAATGCCTCCATAAAGGCAGACAGAGAGACCATCTCTCACATAGGGCTCAGGTTGGATAGGATACCCGCCATCCAGGCCCGTTACGCCAGCCTCTCGGAGAAGGTTGAGAGGTACAAGAAACTCATAGATACCCTGGAGACCAACTTGCAGGAGGCAGAGGCCCAGTCCAGGAGGAACATGCAGGTCGCCGTAATGGTGGAGAAGGCGACACCCCCTGGTTCGCCCTCTTTTCCCAAACTCTGGCTAAATGCGGTGGTGGCCATGCTGGCAGGGCTCGCAGGGAGCATCTTCTTCTGTTTTCTTCTCGACTACCTCGATAACACGAGGGAGAGGAGGCTACTCGTGCTCCTGAGGGCGCTCAGGGCCTCGGAGAAGACCGATGGATGAGAAGGACCTTGAATGTATCATAAGAAAGGAAGAGGAGCAGAGGGCCAGGGCAAGGCTCTGCATATCTTCCCTCGATGAGACCAATCTCCCTGCGCCGCCTCGCCTCCTGCTACGCGAGATGAGCGGCGTGGTGAAGTTCGTCTTCGGCGCGGCCCTGGGCGTCTTTCTCGGCGTTATGAGCCTCTTCATAACATTCTTCATCTTTGTCTATACCATGCATATGGAGTTCTGATGTCAAGGAGGTCCGAGTACGATAATCTCGTGGCACGCCTCCGGGAGGTGAGGGCCGGGATACGAGCGGATATCGAGAGGGATCTTGCGCAAGAGGCCAAGGAGGCCAGGGCCGAGGGAAGGTACTTCTGGGAAGGCATCTGGGTAACGCCGGAGGAGGCAGAAAAACTGCGGCGTAAACTCGGAGTTCGCGACAAGATCGTCTCTCTCGAACTCGCCCTACTTGTCTTTCTCCTCGTATTTGCGAGTTACAGCGTGTACTTCATCTTCGTTCACTTCATCCTCCCGAGATGATCTGGCTGGCGTTTCCCCAGGCAGGAAAGGTGAGTCATCGTCGTATAAAAAAGTCTAAAAGCACTACGAGAGACCGCGCTACGGCGCGGTCTCTCCTTCTTGACAGAAGGGCTCCTTTTTGTTACCATAAACCGACATGTCGGGGCAAACTCTCATGTCCCGTAGTCCTTTCCCGGAGTCTTCTTTTGTATACTTTTTGCGCAACACTCCCCATACGAGGCATTCATCTCCAATGGCATGGCTGATAAGAGACCATCCACCGACCTCTCAGAAAAAGGCACCGGCTCTTTGAATCGCAGACGCATTGAATGCTGGAAAATAAAGACAAATGGAAAGATGGGTTGAGAATTTTCTCACCGAGCCCTGCGGCCTCGCGAAGGCCCCTGGGATACTGTTGAGATTATGGAGTTCAGTTCATGGCGGCAGGCATCTGTATTAGCCTGGGTATGTATATGGGTCTGTATGACCATCTCATGGGCCCGGTGGGGCCGATTTATCTCGCCCTGACCTCGGCTACAGGGCCCTTTCCCTTTACGTTGCCCCGCTCTTCAACCTACCCCAAGCCTCAAGAGAGCAGGACTTCCCTTCTATGCAAGGCCCTATTGCCATGAGCATCTTCAGAAGACTTACAAGAAACGCCGGCCTCGTTCTCTTCGCCGGGGTGGCTACAAAGGTCTTTTCCTTTGTCTTCATCGCCTATGCCGCCCGTGTCCTCGGGCCCCACGACTTTGGCATATACGCCCTCATCAACACCATAGCCTTTCTCTTTCCCTTTTTCGGCAACCTCGGCATAGGCCCTATGGCCATACGCGAGATGGCAAGGGAAAGATCGCGGATAGAGGAACTCTTTAACCATATCATCTCCATACGCATGACCCTTGTCATTGTCTTCTATCCCATACTCGTAGGCATAATACAACTTGCGGGATATAGCGAAGAAATTCGTTTTCTCGTCTATGTTACAGGCCTTACGGCAATAGTGTCCACCCTCTCGCACTCCTTTCACCTCATTTACATAGCCCGCGAGCAGTTCAAGTTTCCCTCGGTGATGATAGTCCTCGTGGCCTTCCTTACAAACGTAGCCAATATCGCCGTACTCTATCTCGGCTTCGGCCTGAAGGGGCTCGTCATCATTACGCTCCTTGGCTCCATCGCTGGCGCCCTCATCTCCGGCGTATGGATATGGACCAGGGTGATGAGGTTCAGGCTTGTCTTCGACTTCGCCGTCTGGAAAGACCTCATCTCCCAGTCCGCGCCCTTTGCCGTGCTTTCATTCCTGCAACAGGCGAGCACGCAGGTGAATACGCTCATGCTCTCGGTTATCCCAGGCGCCGGCCCCCTGGCCATAGGGTACTATAACCCCGCCATATCCCTCTGCCGCCAGGCCATGCTCATTCCCAATGGTTTCCGTCAGGCCGCGCTTCCCACTGTATCGTCCAATGCCGACAACCTTGAGGTAATAAGGGCCATAATCGAGAAGTCGAGCAGGTACCTTGTGGCACTCGTGGCCTTTCCACTCATCCTTATCACGAATTTTTTCCCTGGCGAGATAATTTCACTCATATTCGGGCCCAAGTACCTTCCGGCGGTGCCTGCCCTGGTGATCTTCGGCTGGGCCTTCGCCCTTCAGATATACAATGCCCCTGTCACGGTAACGCTTGCGGCCTCTAGACAGATAAGCAAGTTCATACCATGGCGTTTTCTCATCTTCAGCATAGACCTGACGCTGGCCCTGCCGCTCATCTGGTACTTCAGTTTCGTGGGAGCGGCCCTGGCCTTTCTCATATCCAAGATAGTGGAGACCTTCCTGCGCTATCATCTACTCAAGATAATGTGGGGCGTAACCGTAGACACGAGGGCCTCACTCGTGAGGCTCATCTCCCCCATGGCCGCCATATTCATTGTCCTGCTCTTCGCCCACTTCCTCTCTCTCGGAACGGTGAAGTTCATCCTCCTTATGGGGGTGCTCTACGTACTCTATCTCTACCACAACAGGGTCTTTCAGAATCTGTCGGGACATATACTGGGGTAGTGGTCGGGTCGGGGGAGGTGGGAGGACAGGGAAAGATGAAAAAGGGAAGATAGATACAGGTGCTCTATGTCAATGGCCTGCAGGTGAGTGAAGAGACGGCACTTGGCGCCATGGGATGCGGGCAGAGAGGCATATTCCAGGAAGTTCGGGCGTTATCCGCCGCTCCGCGAGGCGGAGAACCCAGAGGTTACACAAGACGTATAAATACATGGTTCTATCTAAGAGTTGAAATAAGCAAGGGAGGCATACTTGATGAAAAAGAAGAAAAGGGTTCTCATTATAGGCCTTGATGGCGCAACATTCGATATTATAAAGCCCATGGTCAGGGCCGGCAAGTTGCCGACCTTCGGGAAGTTCATGAAAAAAGGCGCATGGGGCCCGCTCCGTTCCACCATACCACCGCTCACTGCCCCGGCCTGGTCTTCTTTCATGACAGGCGTAAACCCGGGTAAACACGGGGTCTTCAACTTTTATACACAGCCGAAACAAGGCTCCTACGACACGGGCATGATCTCTGGCAGGTCCATAAAGGCAAAGAGGATCTGGAACTACCTCGACAAGGAACGCGTGGGGCTCATGGACATACCCATGACCTATCCTCCGGAGGAGATAAACGGTTGCATGATATCCGGCTGGCCCGTGCCCTCGGACGAGGCCAACTTTACGCATCCCTCTTCGCTGCATACCGAGATTATCCGTGAGATAGGCGGGTACATGATAGACCGAACTCTCTCGGCCATGCGCGGCAATATGATAGAGCGCCTCGCCGGGCTCTACAGGTACACGGAGATGAGAAGAGACGCGGCCCTTTATCTCATGAACAAGAAGGGGCCCTTTGATTTCTTCATGATCGTCTTCAGGAGCACGGACCTGCTTCAGCACGAGACCTTCAAGTTTCTCGATGAAGAATACGCCGCCGCACACAAGGAACTCACAGCCAAGTTCAGGAATGTAATAGCCCAGTTGTACGAGAGGATGGACACTATCATCGCAGACCTCATGGAGGCCATGGGCAAGGACGCCGTCACCATCATAATGTCTGATCACGGTGGCGGGCCCATGAAAAAGAGGTTCTATATAAACAGGTGGCTCCGCCAAGAGGGCCTCTTCGCAACGAGGCACCAGAAATTCTACATGAACGAGAGGCCGCTCCAGGACTTCATAGAGCGAAGCCCCGTACCCATGGTAAAGCGCATACTTCCACACTACCTCCGTGATATACACGTCCCCTACCCACGCCCCCAGAGCAGGGCCACTTTCTCCGACCTCGTGGACTGGTCGAAGACAAGGGTCTACGCCATACCGCCATGGAAAGACGGCGCCATACGGCTTAACCTCAAGGGCAGGGAGCCAGAGGGAATCGTGGACCCCAAGGATTACGACAGGGTGGTTGAGGAGGTAATAAAGAAGTTTCTCGATCTCAAGGACCCTGAGACAGGAGAGAATCTCTTTGATGCCGCCTATCGCCGTGACAAGGCCTACCACGGCCCCTATATGGAGAATGCGGCTGATATCATAGTCATCCCAAAGGACGTGGCCCATGCCATGAGCCCTGATGCAGGCGAGGGCCCTGTCCTTGAGAGGCCGGAGGACCCCACCCCGGCTCCTCACCGCATGGACGGCATAATGCTCATGCACGGCCCGGAAATAAAGGCCGGCGTAGAACTGAAGGATCTCAATATAATGGATATAGCGCCAACCGCCCTCTATCTCATGGGCAGACCAGTCCCCGAGAGTATGGACGGCAAGGTCATGACAGGCGGCATGAGCGCTAAGTTACTGAAGGCCAACCCTCCGGCCTATTATGATGATTCCAAGGAGGTAGAGGCCGATAGGGGCGAGACCGAGTTCTCTGCCGAGGAAGAGGACAGTATAAAGGAAGGCCTGAGGGCCCTGGGATACATGGAGTGATGACCGGTCTTGAGGGCATAAGAGACTCGAAGAGGGTGCTCTTCGTCCACCAGTACCTGGCCATGGGAGATGCCGTACTCCTCTCGACGGTGTACAGTACTCTCAAGGAGAACATAGCCGGGGTGGAGATATCCGTCCTGACCAACAGGTACTCCATGCCCTTTGTAGAGGCCCTCTCCTCAGTTGACAGGGTCTATTGCCTGGAGCCTCTCCTTGGAGGGGGCGGGCGCGCCATGCGGCTCATGAGGCTCTGCCGCTTTTTTTTAAGGGGGCGATTCGATACAATAGGACTCAGGGGTGACGAACGTATGCCGCAGAGGGGCCTGGAGGCCGCTGCGAGGATATGCAGGCTGAGGCGGGTACATATGGGACCGGCCCTCAGAAAAGAGGTCAGGAAAGACCGCCATATTGTCGATACATACCTGAAGATACTTGAAGACGCCGGGTTCAGCGTCAAGGGACACCGCGGCCCCGTCGTAGAGGTGCCCGGGCGTTCACTCGTGGAGGCGAGGAAGTTCTTGAAGGGCCCGGCGGCAAGGCTTATCGGCGTTGCGCCGGTGAGCAACATGAAGATAAAGAACTGGCCCCCGTCACTTACCTCGGAACTGATTAAGAGGCTCGAGGACAAGGGCTATGATATCCTCCTCTTCTGCGCAGACGAGGCCTTCCTCGAAGGCGTGCGGAAGGGGTGCGGTAGTCGCGGGCACGGCTTTAGGACTGTGGGCATAGTAGACTTTGGCCTTCTTCGCGGTCTTGTCTCTGAGTGCAGGGGCTTTATTGGCGTGGACACAGGGCTTACGCACCTTGCCGCCGCCCTCGGGGTGCCGACCCTCGGGTTATACGGCCCCACCTCTGGTGTGATTGCCGGGCCATACGGTCCAGGGAACAGGGCTCTGCAGGCCCCGGGGGAGTGTCCCTATTACAGGCCCATGGCGCTCTTTTCGCCTGGGGAGAAGATGCAGGAGTGTTATCAGGACGACGAGTGCAGGTTCCCTATTCCTAACTGCGTGGAGAGGATAGGCGTTGAGGTGGTGGAGAAGGCCTTTGTGGAAATGATGAAGGGCCAGGAAAAGGCCTGCCACGGGAGTGCCGGGGGAGCCGGGAAGACCGGGGCCGGACCTTCAGGCAGAAGGATAAGGGGCCGGAGAAAGAGCGCCATATGAGGAAAGAGATCTTATCATGAAAAAGGTCGTAATAATAGGCATAGACAGCGCCACACTCGATATAATCCTCCCCATGGTCAGAGAGGGGCGTCTACCGAACATGGCCTCTCTCATGGAGGAGGGGGCCTGGGGAGAACTCCGTTCGACCACGCCACCTGTTACCCCTCCGGCATGGGTCTCCTTCATGACGGGAAAGAATCCCGGCAAGCACGGCGTATTCGATTTCTATGTGCCGCCCACATATGGCTACGTAAGACCCATACTCAATTCAAAGTACATAAAGGCGAAGACCCTCTGGCGGATTCTCTCAGACCTCGGCTACAGGGTTGGTGTCATCAACCTGCCCATGACGCACCCCCCAGAAGAGATAAAGGGCTTCATCATTCCAGGTGTCCAGTACTCCTTTGACGGCAAGGCCTTTACGCATCCCCCGGGCCTCATGGACGAGATACAGGGAAGGTTCGGCGAGTATCGTGTGCTCTACGGCGACCTTGAGAGCCTTTACACGAACGATCTCGACAAGTTCCTCTCCGAGTGGCGGCAGATCTTCGAGGTGCGTAGAAAGACCATGTTGTACCTTATGGAAAATAAGGACTGGGATGTATTCATGCCTGTATTCTACAGCGTGGATGTCATGCAACACCACTTCTGGAAGTTCTTCGACCCCTCGCACCCGCTCCATGACAAGGCCCTTGCCTCCAAGTACGGTGGCATAATCCCCGAGTTCTATGAGAAGATAGACTCTGTTATGGGCGAGATCCTCGGCAGGGCCCCCAAGGACACTACGGTCATTGTCCTCTCGGACCACGGCGCCGGGACAGAAGAAGAGGGATTTTCCGTTAACAACTGGCTCGCAAGCGAGGGTTTTCTATCCTTCAGAAAGTCCTTCGAACCACTACGCAGGTTCCGCTGGCCCCACGTATTGTACAAGGCCCTTAGAAGGCTGAGGTTTCCTGGCATAGGCTGGACAGTGCCCATGGACAAGTTGAGGGCCCTCGGACGCGTCGTTGACCCGCGTGAGGGCCTTAATGTTGCGGCCTTTATCAACTGGGACCGGACGCTCGCCTATGGAGGCAATCATACCGAGCAGGGTATATACATAAACCTCAAGGGCCGCGAGCCTGGGGGCATAGTCGAGAAGGGCGAGGAATACGAGGCCCTGAGGACACGCATTATGGAACGGCTCCGCGAGGTCATCGACCCCTCTACAGGCAGGAGGCTCGAGGTGGATATCTGCCGAAAGGAGGATGTGTACAATGGCCCCTACGTGGACGATGCCCCGGATATCTTCGTCTTCATGAAGGACGGCAAGTGCCTCATGCAGAAGGAGATACACCACAGAGGCTTTTTTCACCGCGCCTACAAGAGTTCGGGCACCCACAGGCCCGAGGGGATGTTCATCCTAAAGGGCAGGGGAATAAGACCGGGCCAGCGCATCGAAGATGCCCGCATCGTGGACATTGCGCCCACCCTTCTTTACATGATGGGCCTCTCGGTGCCAGAGGACATGGATGGAGAGGTTCTGAACAGGGCCTTTACCGAGGAGTACCGAAAGTCCCATGCCATGGTGAGGGGCCCCTCGGCAGAACGGCTTACGGCAAGGGGCGAGGGGGTGCTCGACGGCGAAGAATCGGAGAAGGTAAAGAAGGCACTTCGAGACCTCGGGTACTTCGGATGACGAACGCGCTCATAAGAAATATCTACAGGAACCTCATCCCAACGAGGCTGAAGGGCTCCATAGACCTCTTCAGGCACTTACGTAAGGCGAGGATCGAGGGCCTTGACGAGAAGCGCGTCCTCGTGCTTGCGCCTCACCCTGATGATGACATAATAGGTTGCGGCGGGGCACTCAGGCTATACCACGAACGAGGTGCCACTATTACAACGGTGTACATGACAGACGGCCGAAGGGGTGGTGAGGCAGAGGCGGGCGAGGACCTGGTGAGTATTCGCCAGAGCGAGGCAGAGAGGGCGGCGGCCATCATCGGAATCGACGACCTCGTCTTCCTCTCCAATAAAGACGGCGAACTCTCTACCTCGAGGAACGCCGCCGTAGACCTCGGTGCAATCATAAGGGACTTTGTCCCAGAGGCTGTCTTCCTGCCCTTTCTCCTCGACGACCACCCGGACCACATGGCAACGAGCAGGGTCTTTCTCTCTGCCATCAAGTCTACGCCAGAGGTGCTCTGCTACTGCTACGGGGTATGGACGCCGCTTCCGGCCTTCAACGTTGTGGTGGATGTTACGCCGTACCAGGAACTCAAGGAAAGGGCCCTCAGGGAGCATAGGTCACAGATAAGGACAGCGGACCTGCTTGGCGCAGTTTCAGGGCTATCGAGGTATTATTCTGCCGTAACCGGCGGCAGGGGATATGCCGAGGTCTTCATGGCCTGTGGCTCGCACGAGTACCGCAGGCTCGGGGAGTTGGTAAGATGGTAGATACGTCCATAAAGAGCCGTCCATACAGGGATGGTGATGAAGAGGGCATAAACGACCTCTTCAACAGGGTCTTTGGAAAGAACCGTACCATAGAGCAGTGGAGGTGGAAGTACATAGAGAACCCAGCCGTAGGCGACCCGTCTCAGTGGATAATGCTCCTGGACAGGGGAGGCGAGATAGTGGGCCATTACGCCAGCATGCCAGTGGATATGATATGCGGGGGCGAGGTAGTAAAGGCATGCCAGCCCGTGGACACTATGATAGACCCTGGGGCAAAGGTTGGGATAAAGATGCTCAGGGACATGTTCAGGGAGGGGGTAGCACTGGCGGCCCAGGAGGCGCGCTTTGGCTTTGGCTTTCCCAATGAAGTGGCCTACAAGGTGGGAAAGAAACTCCTCGGATACAAGGACCTCGGCAGGATGGAGCAGTTCTGGCGCAGGCTAAGCCTCAAGGGCGCGGTTAAGAGGCGCATGCCACGGCTTCCAGGCTCGCTCGTGAACTCGGCTCACAGACTGAGTAAGGCCTTTTACTCTGCCACCCTCTCTACTGGAGGGCATACGATAGAGGAGGCAGGGGGCTTTGGAGAGGCAACTCTTCCTGCGCTCGACAGGCTCTGGGACGAGGTAAAGGAGACCTTGCGCATCTCGGCCATACGTAATGGAAGATACCTGCACTGGAGATACTCGGACAGAGGCTATATTATCCTGACGGCGAGGGATGGAGAGGACGTAACCGGGTACGTGGTACTCAAGATGAGCGACTCTGGCGAGGAGAAGGTGGGCTTTGTAATTGATTTTCTCTCAAAGGAAGAGACGGCGGAGTTTCTCTTAAAGAGCGCGCTCAGGTACTTTGTGGAGCGTGACGCCGAGTTCTGCCTCTGCGCCGTGGTCCCTGGGAGCCCCATGGCCCCTTATCTCGAAGAAGCAGGTTTCGAGGGCGGCAAGGGCTTTGATTCCTTCCCCATAGTCTATGTCGGCAGGAGCAGTGAAGAAGAGAACGATTTTCAGATGAACCTTTCCAACTGGCACCTCACATATGGAGATACAGACGGGTTCTGAGTGAAGATACTGCATATAAACCACAAGTACTGCGACTTCGGGGGCGGTGAGCGTTATCTCCTCGATCTCTGCGAGGCCCTCGAAGGAGAGGGCCAGAGTACAGCCGTGATTTCCTCGGCCCATGAGGACAACAAGAGGACCGGCAGGCGGGCCGAGTACTTTGTCGAGCCCTCATTCGGGCTCAAGTCCGGCAGGAGGATGGCCCCCCGCGTGGAGGAGATAGTCCGGGCCGAGGCCCCGGACATAATTCATCTCCACGAGACCCTTGTCTTCATGAGTCCCTACGTGACAAGGCGTCTTTCGAGGTACGCCCCTATTGTCCAGACCCTGCATACCGCCTTTTTTTTTGTCCCAAGGGAACCAAGATACTGCCCAGTGGCGAAGTCTGCGCCTATCCCATGGGCAGGGCCTGCGTCATGAGGTGCAGGGGTGGTTTCAACGCGAGACTGGGGCTCAACATGTACTGGAGGGCCAGGGTAACGAGAGAGGCAGCCGGGGTCATAGCCCCCTCGGAGTACATTAAGAGAGAGGCAGTCGTGAACGGCATCCCCGCCAGTCTCGTAAGCGTGATTCCGCATTTTACGCTCAAGAACCCTTCCTCTGAGAAGAGCGTGCCCGAGGACAGGAGGGTACTCTTTGTAGGGAGGGCAGACCCCCTGAAGGGCATAGGCGAGTTCCTCGAGGCCCTTGGCCTACTCAGGATTCGGTTCAGGGCCTGTATAATCGCGGGCGGTGATACGGCGAAGTATGAAGAGATGGCCAGGAGGCTCGGCATAGAAGAAGAGACGGAATTCGTGGGCAGCCTCGGCCATGATGACCTCGACGAGTATTACAGGAAGTCCGCCCTCCTTGTCTTCCCCTCCATGAGCCCCGAGTCCTTTGGCTTGGTAGGCATAGAGGCCATGAGTTTTGGCAGGCCTGTTGTGGCCTTTGATTCCGGCGGGGCGCGTCAGTGGCTCACTCATGGAGAGACTGGGCTTCTTGTGAGGCGCGGCGACATAGAGGGGCTGGCGGCATCCATGGAGAGGCTCCTATTGGATAAAGCCCTTGCCAGGACCATGGGAGAGAAGGCCATGGAGAGCGTGGCGGCCAACTTCCGCAAGGAGAGCCATCTCAGGGCCCTCCTCGGCGTCTACCACGAGGCCATAAAGTCGTGGCAGGCACACTCCGGGTCGAAGCGGTCTTGCCGCGGTGGGGGGAGGCGGCCTTGAGGATCTGCATCGATGCGACCCCCATAGGCGTAAAGACCCTGGACAGGGGAGGGGTGTACAGGTATCTCTTCGAACTCATAGAGTCGCTCTCCAGGGTCGATACGCGGAACGAGTACACACTCTTTTTCAACTTCTTCAGAAAAGAGAACATGCCCGTCCTCCGAGAGTTGGAGAAGACGCTCCGCGTAGGTGCCAACTTCTCCTTCAGGCTCTCGCGGTTCCCCCCGCGGCTGAGGGCCAGGATCGAACCTCCCCTCGAGGTCCTTGCCGGCAGGTTCGATGTATTTCACAATGGTTTCGATTATCTGCCTCCGCTACTCCGTGCAAAGGGCATAGCAACGGTTCAGGATGTCCGCTACCTCGAGGACATGGATCACGGTGTGCGAGATGAGTGGATAGAGACCATAGAGCGCACCAGCCCGGACCCAGGGTTCTACCTGAAAGACTGCCGTGCCCGCGAGGGCCTCTTCGAGAACCTGCGAAGGAGCATAGAAAAGACCATCAAGAGGGCTAGCGCCATAATCACCTGTTCGGCCTTCACAAAGAGCAGGCTCGTAGGGCTTCTCGGCGTAGACGAGAAGATGGTCTCTGTCATACCCCTTGCCGCAGACCCTGTCTTCAGGCCTTTGGATAGGGAGGAGACGGGGCCGGTACTGAAGAAGTTCGGCATAAGAAAACCGTACATATTCTATTCCGGCAAGTACGACCCCCTCAAGAACCTTCTGCGTCTCGTCCGGGCCTTCGCCCAGGTCCGGGCATCCCATGATGTAGCACTCGTATTCTCGGGCCCAAGGAACTGGTTCTATTATGTAGTAATGGAGGAAGTGCGGTCTCTTGGCCTAACGGAAGACTTCATCGCCACTGGTGTCGTAACGGACGAGGAACTCGCGGCCCTCTATAACGAGGCCTCGGCCCTTGCCTTTCCCTCGCTTTACGAGGGGTTCGGCATACCACCGCTGGAGGCCATGTCCTGCGGCACACCGGTGGTGGCCTCGCGTGAATGTTCCATACCCGAGGTTGTAGGGGATGCCGCCCTCTTTGTCGACCCCCTCTCTGCCGAGTCTATTGCCAGCGGGCTCGCTACCTGTATGGAGGAGAGCAGGGCTCGCGAAGAACTCGTGCGAAAGGGATTCTCGCGCGTAGCGGAGTTCACCTGGGAGACTACGGCAAGAAAGACGCTCGGCGTGTACGAGTCGGTTTAGTATGGAGACAATGAAGACGCTCCTCATAGTTACGCAACTCGATTACCAGTACTTCTCGAATACGAGGACCCACCACATGGTGGATCAGTTCAGGGACAGGTTCGCTAAGATTACGGTCATATACAAGGCCCATATGGCGGGCGAGACACTGGGGCAGAGGATAAGGTCTTTTTTTACGGTGGGCATCCGGGAATACGGGAAAGATCCTGTCTCCCTGATAGAGGTCTCGCCGCTCTTTCACGCACATAACGGCCTCGGTCTCAGTCTTCTCGGCATCTCCAACCCCTATGCCCTGCCGCCATCCCTTCTCAAGCGTTTTCTAAGGAGGGTCTTCAGCGCCATGGGCTTTATCATCGAGACCGCTATCCTGCCCTCTCTCATCCTTGGGTATCTTCTGAAAGACCGGGCAAAATACGATGTCTTCATCGGCGAGGGCGTCTGGGCCATTGCCATGGGGTACATACTCAAGAAGACCGGGCGCGTGAGGCTCCTCGTCAGCGATGATTATGATTATTCCCCTGGGTCACAACCCATAAGCAGGTTCAGGCAGTGGTATACGAACCTCATAGAGGTCGCCATGCTCAGACGCTCTGATCTCGTCTTCTCCGTGGGGAGTCTCCTTGCAGGGCTTAGGAAATCTCAGACAGGCAAGCCCGTGGAGGTAGTACCGAACGGCGTAAAGAGGGCGCTCTTTGGCGCTGGCCGTAAGAAGGCACCCCACCCCCCCACCCTCATATACATAGGCGCCGTGGAGGGTTGGAGCGGCCTCGATATCGTCATAGAGGCCCTCTCGGGCATAAGGGATAAGATACGCGGAATCCGGCTAATCGTAATAGGCCATGGTCCTTCGGGATATGTGGAAGAACTCCGTGGACTTGCGGCGCGCCATGGCGTGGAAGAGAACGTGGAGTTTCGGGGGGTGAAGAAGTACTCGGAACTGCCGGCCTGCATGAGTGAGGCCGATATAGGGCTCTCGGTATACATGCCCATTGAACTGCGCAAGTACGCCTTCTCGCTAAAGGTCATTGAGTACATGAGCGCGGGCCTGCCCGTCATAGCCACGCGTGGCACGGAGTCCGGACTTCTCCTCGATGAATCGGGCGCCGGCCTCTCCGTTGATTATACGCCTCTGAGCGTGGAAAAAGCGATACTCAGGCTCCTTGGAGACCGGGGGTTTTATGATGAGTGCGCACGCCGTGCCCTCGCCACGAGCGCCGAGTATGACTGGAAGAGCATAATGAAGAGGTGTTACTCACTTATAGAGATGAGTTATGAGTCTCTCCACCAGACTTAAGCGCCGTGTCAAGGGCCTTGTCTTCGGCGTCCTCGAGGGGCTCGGTCCCCTTTTTCAGGGGGCCCAACGGCCCCTCGCCGCTGACGTAAGGAAGATACTCGTCATGGAAGGCGGCGGCATCGGCGACCTCATCTGGGTCCTTCCGGCGATGGAGGCCCTCCGCGCTAACTTTCCCTATGCCTCCATTGCCCTTCTGGCCTCGCCATCATCGGTGCCTGTCCTCGAACTCTATCCGCAGAGGGATATCATAGACGAGGTAATCGAGTACGAACCAAGGGGTCGGCACAGGGGGTTTTACGCGAAGATGCGCCTTGTTGGCAATCTCCGCCGGCGCGGCTTCGACCTCATCTATGCCCCAGGCAGGGGTGAGGGGATGCGAGAAGAGATGGTGATGACCTTCCTCATGGGGGCCCCGGCGAGGCTCGGTTTCAGCACCGGGAGGACGGGTTTTCTCCATACCTGCAGGACTGAACTCAACGACGGCGAGCCAATGATGGTGCAGAACCTCAATATCCTGAAGTCCGCAGGGCTGATTATTCCGAGGGAGGCCTTCTCGAAGGGTGTGGACCTGAAGGTGCCCGAGAGCGTTGCCGGTCTGGTGCGGGAGATGCTCAGGGCATGGGGCGTTGAGGGCAACGGGGGGTTTCTGGTGATACACCCGGGGGCCTCGTGGAATGCGGCGCTCAAGTGCTGGCCCCTTGAGCAATATGTGGACCTGATGGAGGCCCTTGCCCGGGAAGACGGCAGGAAGATGGTGGTCATAGGGGGGCCTGGCGAGGAGGCGGTCTCAGGTGCCATCGAGAGGGCCTTTGGCAGGGGAGGGGCCGTGATAAACGTTGTTGGGAGGACGAGCATAGCGGAGATGGGCGCCCTTATCGGGCTGTCAGACCTCTTCATAGGGAATGACTCGGGCCCGCTCCACCTGGCGCAGGCCCTGGGGATACCATCAGTGGCCATCTTCGGCCTTACCTCGCCGGAGCAGGTAATCTGGCGCAGCGACCTCTGCCGTATCGTCAGGCCCGCTTCAGCCCGCCCCCTCTATCTACACCAGTACGACTACTCCGTGAGTGGGGATGAAGCCCGTGCCGTGCTCGAGAGAATAAGCGTGGAAGATGTCTTGAAGGCCATAAGAGAGGCGGCCCCCCAGAGGGCCGGTACTTGACTATGTTAAGGGTCACACTCGATATTATTTTTCTCCTCTGCGGCCTCCTCGTCCTTGCGCCGGCGCTCTATCTGCTCGTAGTGACTCTTGCGGGCTTTTTCAGCAGGGCCGTTGTAGAGGGCTCCAAACCCTCTTGTCGGATTGCTGTCATCATCCCGGCACACAATGAATCGCTCCTGCTCGAGAGGACCATAAAGAGCGTCATGGAGTCTGATTATCCGCGAGAACTCTTTGATATCATCGTCATAGCCGATAACTGCACCGACGATACGGCGGCCATAGCAGAGAAGGCGGGCGCAGCGTGCCTCGAGCGCTATGACGAGGAGAACCGTGGCAAGGGTCATGCCCTT
Organism: uncultured Thermodesulfobacteriota bacterium; assembly: GCA_964407495.1. Lineage (GTDB taxonomy): Bacteria > Desulfobacterota > GWC2-55-46 > GWC2-55-46 > JADFVP01 > JAJRZX01. Next base: position 23,078 of record CAYOVP010000004.1, on the reverse strand, counting down.
GGCTGGGCCTTTGAGAGGATAAGAAACGAGAGGCCGGGCCGTTACGGAGCCTATCTCGTCATTGACGCGGACAGCCTCGTCTCGAAGAATCTCCTCAGGCGGGTAAATGACCATATATCCTCAGGTGCCTCGGCCCTTACGTGTTTTCACATGGTGGGTGGTGCCGAGGGGACGGCAGAGGCAGGCACGCCTGCCCTTGAGATCGTACGCATGGGTTTTACGCTGCGTAACCTCAGAAACGCCGGGCTCAGCGCACTTGGCGGCTCGGCCCCCTTCCTTGGCAGCGGCATGTGTCTCAGCGCAGACCTCGTGGAGCGCCTTGGATGGTCATCATTCTCCCTTGCCGAGGACCGTGAGCAATGGGCTTCTTTGTATGCAAGGGGATATGACGTAGATTATCTGCCCGATGCACATGTATATTCCGAGATGCCGGGCCGGGTGGGCGACCTCAGGAACCCCCGGGCCAGGTGGGATGTGGGGCAGTTTGACGTAATAAGGCGTTTTCATGGGGCATTCCGTAGCCGACTCCTGCGGGACCGCTCTCTCGGCGCGCTCCTTACCTTCTTCGAACTCATAACCCCTCCCTTTACCATACTGTTCTTTCTCATAATCCTTGGCGCGGCATCCTCGTTGCTCATGAGGCATTCCCTCGGCGTCCTTACGGTCTCGCTCTGGCTCCTCGACCTGGGGATCATGGCGGCCTCGGTCCTGGCCGGTCTCGTAAGGATGAGGGCGTCAACCCGCACTTACGTCAATCTCTTCATATATCCCTTCTTTCTCATACCCTGGCGTGTCTTCAATCTCGTACGCGGGGCCATGAGCAAGAAGGAATGGCGCCGCACAGAGCGCGGCGCCAAGGCCGGCGCAAGCCCGGTAAGGGGAGAGAAGAGAATTACGAGGGTGCTCCATGTCTCGGCAACCTCGACTGGCGGCGTTGGGCTCAACCTTCTTCTCCTTGCAAGGCATATGAACAGGGAGGCCTTTGACCTTACCTTTGCCCTGCCTGAAGACAGCCATTTCTTCAAGGAGATAGAGGCTACAGGGGTGCGCGTTAAGAGGCTCTCCATCTCTCGAAGCCCATTGAAGGCAGTGAATCTCAAGGGGTACAGGGAGATAAAGGCCCTCCTTCGCAGTGGCAGATATGACCTTGTCCATTCCCATACCTCTGTTGGCGGATATCTTGGCCGCCTTGCCGCCCATTCCATGGGCGTGCCGGCCATATGGAGCATACACGGCTGGGCCTTCAACTACCCGCGAGGCAGCAGGTTGTACAGGAAGGCCCTTTACATGCTCGAGCGGTGGATAGACAGGTATACGCGTCACTATGTGGCCGTGTGCGCCAAGATGAGAGACATAGGCGTTGAGAATGGGCTTTGCCAAGAGGACAAGGTTACGGTAATATATCATGGGATAGACGCTGCGGCCATCAACCGTGGTGCCGTGGACCTGCGGAGTGACCTGAAGATCGGGCAGGAGAGGCCAGTCGTAGGTGCAGTGGGACGCTTCGAGGAGCAGAAGGGCCTCGATACCTTTGTCCGTGCCGCCCGTCTGATAAAGGACCGCTTCAGGGGTGTAAAGTTTCTCCTCGTGGGTGATGGCCCCCTGAGGCCCGAGATAGAGGAACAGATAGGGGTAGAGGGTCTTACAGCCGATTTCATCCTTACGGGCTGGACCACTCGGGTAGCCGACTACATGAAGACCATGGATATCTTCTGCCTCCCATCGAGGTGGGAGGCCATGCCGCTGATTGTCCTCGAGGCCATGGCCATGGGCAAACCCATAGTGGCCACAGAAGTTGGCGGCGTGGGAGAGGTACTTCGTGACGAGGGCGCTGATTTCCTCCTCCGTCCTGACGATGCTGAAGGACTTGCAGAGGCGGTCTTGGTTCTCCTCGGGGACCGTGCGAAGCGAGAGGCCCTCGGCACGGCAAACAGGGAAAAGATAAAAACAACATACACACTTGAAAGGATGATCAGGCGCTATGAAAGACTCTACACGGATTTGCTCACTTAGGTTGATTCTCGCTCTGGCCTTCTTTCTTCTGCCGGCCATGGCCGAGGCCAAGGTTATCATCGACGCATCGAGACCCATCGGGCCGGTGCCGGGAATCCTTTCGAGCAGTATCTGGTTGCACCACCTCGGCAATGACGATATCTATACCCTTGGCAAGTTCCTCCGCGAGAACCGTACACGCACGGTCCAGCTCAGCCTCACCCTGCTCCAGCGGTCAAAGAGCCTCGCAGACTACAAGCGGCTCCTGAACAAGTACCTCGACGAGGAGGCCCCTGCCATGCTCCTCAGAGCGGCAAAGAGCCAGGGCTTTCGCCTGGTCATAGGTTTTGACCCCTGTCCCATGCCGAAGTGGCTTTCCTCGAGGCCAGGAGACAAGCGCCCGGCCTCCAACTGGGGTTACTCCATAGAGACATGCTCGCCTCCCTCGGACTTCAAACTCTGGGCAAAGGTGGTACGCCTCACCCTTGCCACATTACGCCAGAGGGGTGTGGGCAAACTCGGCATCTACATAGGCCACGAGCAGGAGCGCGAGTGGATAGGTGATGAGAAGAGTTTCTTCAGGTATTACGAGTACGCGGCTCGGGCTGCAAAGGCCCTTGACAAGGGCATAGCCGTTGGCGGGCCAGGGCCTTCGGGCTGGGATGTTAAGAGGCTCGGCTGTTCCGAGTACCCCGAGGGGGCTAAGGAGATCTGCGAGAAGGAGGGTGGCTGGAGCGACCCCGAGGGAGAACCCTTTATAAAGAATTTCATAGACTATGCGGCTACAAATGGAGATGGCAGAACGCGCGTACCACTGGACTTCATAAACTGGCACCACTTTGGTTCGAGTACCGAGTCCATCAAGGTGGCGGCAAGGACCATAAAGGCCTGGCTCCGGGACGCCGGGCTCGAGGGCGTGCGGTTATATCCCTCTGACTGGTCTGGCTGGCACTGGCCTCCCTACCCTGCGGACTACATAGACACCGCCGAGTTCGCCGCCTTTATCCCTGATGCCCTCTCTTCCATGTGGAGGTCTGGCATCGAGTGGCACGGCCATGACTTCAATGTATATAGCCCTGGGCTCGAGAAGAAGGTGATAGCAGAGCGCAAGGGGAGCACATTCATAGGCGACTGGGCCCTCTTTACCCGCCACGGTGCCGGGGGCGGCGGTGTCATAAAACCTGCCTACAACGCCTTCAGGCTCATGAGCAAGATGGCGGGCCGCGATGGGGGCAGAAAGATGCTCAAGACAAGGCAGACCGCCCGCGAGGGCGTGAACGTGCTCTCGGCAACCGACGGCAAGAGGATATACGTCCTACTCAGTACATACGCCCCGCGAGGCAACCGCTTTGCGCCCTTCTTCGCCATGAGGGTCTCCGAGTATCTCAGGGCATCGGGCATGGAGAGAGAGGAGAAGTGGTTCAAGGCCCTGGTAAAGGAGTACAGAACAAAGAAGAAGATTACCCCCAGGGGGTCAAAGGGCCAGAAGGAACTTACACGTTACCTGGCAGGGGTGGTAAAGTGCTCGAGGTCCAGGTCTCCCCTCTCCTGCGAGGAGAAGGCTGCAAGGGGGCTAAAGGGCGCACGAAGCCAGAAGATACGCGAAGGCATTCGGGGGATTCTGGCAGTAGAGGGCCCGCGTGATATCGATATAGAGATAGACAACCTGAAGGGCGTGACCCGCGCCAAGGTGGTGTCTTACACAGTAGATGACTATTCCTCCAACTCCTGCACTTACAACAAGAAGACAGAGCCGAGGAAGACCCCCGCACCCTGTGGCATAGGCGGCGAGGTGGACAAGAGGATAAGGCATGCCCTCAAGAACGCCAGGGCCAGCGGAAAGAGGGCCGCGCGCGAGGAACTCGTGCGGCAGTTCGGCGCCAAAGAGGCGAAGTCCCTGGCAGGGGCGGCAAAGGCCTGCATGAACCGCGGCAGGACCATGAAGGAATGCCTTAAGAGGTCTGCTTCAGAGGGCCGGGAAAAGGGTATGAGGGCGGCGCTCAAGGCCTATAGAAAGGCATGGGCAAGGGTCTACTATGGAGAGGTGGACGCCATCAACAGGTTGCCCGAGGTGGCGCTTGAGGGTTCCAAGAAGAACGAGAAGGTGACTCTAAAGGACAAGAAGGCGCTTATCAGGGTTCGTCTCAATCCCAACTCCGTCAAGTTGCTGGTACTGCAGGGAGGCTGATGAAGATGCAGTCGGGCAGCCGCAGGATGGAAGCCACATTCCTGGCCCTTGTATTCGGGGCATTCCTCGGCGCACTTGTCTTTGCCGAGCCCTTCCTCGCCAACCGCCTCTCCCATATGGCCGACCTGACGGTCCGTGGCACCAATGTCTTCAAGGCCTTCGAGTTCGAGGTAACCGCGGCCTTTTTCGGGCTTCTCGTCACGACTTTCCTCGTCATAAGGGTAGTCTCGCGCTATTACAGCACGGAGAAGACCTTTGTGATTCTCTACATGGTGGGCATACAGACCATGGCCCTCACCACCATGGGCAGGTTTGACCTGAGTGAGATAATCATCATCTTCTTCGGTTTTGTCCTTCTCGTGAGATCGCTGGACCCTGAGACCACTATCACGCTCACGGGAATCGATCTTCTCAATATCATCTTTCTTACGAGCCTCATCCTCCCTGCCGTAAATAACGGCATGGTCCAGCTCGTGGACTCCTTCATTACTGGTGTGAAGATGGTCTTCATACCATTTCTCTTCGTCAATTACCTCAAGGACATGAAGACTGTGAGGCTTGCCCTTCGGTGGTTCATCATCATGACCGTCATTTCCTCCGTCATAGCCATCGTCCAGGACGGCCTCTATATCTTTACGGGCTACCCCCTCATAGGCTTTATAGACAGCGACCAACTCAAGTTCCTCTTCGAGGATACCTCCTTTGGCTCCATGCTCCGCGTGCCTGCCTTCTTCGGTACATACAAGCCCTTTACCTTCTTTCTCAACGCCTCCATACTGCTCCTTGCCAACAGGCTTATTTACGTCAGGATGGGGCTCAAGGAAAAATTCTATCTCTCAGGCGCCGTGGGTCTCATGGTTGTGGTAGTTCTGCTTACCTTCTCAAAGGACGCGCTCCTCTCGCTCTTTGTAGGCATGGCCCTAACGATCATCATCTGGCGTCCCAGGCACATCATTCACTGGGTTGCCCTTGTTCTCCTTGTTCTGGCCGTGGCCGAGGCTGCGGGGTTCCTTGACAAGGCCGTCGAGGCGCTTCATGACAACCTCACATGGCAGGAGGACCGCATACGCGTTATACTTGCGAGGGACGGCCTGCTGGGCTTCATCTACAGGCATCCATGGGTGGGGATAGGGGTAAGGAACGCGCCACGGTATACGGCGCATTTTTACCGCTGGCCGGCGCACAATAGTTTCATCCAGGCCGCAGACTCGGGAGGCCTCGTAGGTCTCTTTGCCTATACAGGCCTCATCGTATTTGCCTTCAAGTCTCTCTTCAATCTCCTTGTACGCCTTTCGAGAGGGCCAGACTGGTGGCTGGGAGTCGGCCTCTTTACGGGTTTTGTCTCTTTCTTTACCATGATACAGTTCCATCCCGTCTTTCTCGAGCGTTTCCTCTGGCTCTACCTGGGGCTTGTCAAGGCGCTCGAACTGAGATATCCTCATGGAGGCGACCAGAATCAGGGAGTGTGGCAGGAGAGGGCGGCCCTCTCTCCGCCGTCGTGAAGTGGAGGGTAAGGGGCTTAAGGCGGACTGGTATAATAAGCCGAGGTTTTCATGGAACTTGGGGGGCTGATCTGGGGATTTCGGGGAAATTTTTATGATTGATTCAAAAAAGTATGGACGCCTGATATAGCATATGCTATATTGAGTATGGGGTGGGCCCTCTTTCCACCTGGAGTTCTCTCCCTGGCAGACTCGATATGGTCTTCTGGGTGGCTCCCAAAAGTACTTCAGGGGCCCTTGTGATAATTGCCTGGTCTCAATCTCCAGGTCTCAATGAATGCCCGGCTCAAGGCGGGCAGAAGGCATCTTGCAAAAGGAGCAACACATCAAGACGAGGAGGCGTTAATGTTACGAAAGAGTTTTGGAATCCTGATAATTGTTTTGGTAGTGGCCGTTGGAGGCCTTGCCGTTGCCGCACAGGCAGACGACAGGCCGGCCTTTGTGCCAGGTGAACTACTCGTCCGATTCAATGACGGCGTCAGTCAGGCCGCCAGGGACAGGGCCCTTGCGAGGGTTAATGGAAAGATCTTGAAGCGCTTTGCCCGCATCCATGTCCTTCACGTAAAGGTGCCAGAGGGTACGGCTAAGAGGGCCGTGAGGATACTCAAGGGCCTCGATATCGTGAAGTACGCCGAACTAAACGCCTTGCGCTACCTCGATGTAGCCCCCAATACGCCCAATGACCCCAGTTTCTCCAACCTCTGGGGCCTCAATAACACCGGCCAGACAGGCGGCACCTTTGACGCCGACATAGACGCCCCCGAGGCCTGGGCTCTCTTCACGGGTGACCAGAACATGGTGGTGGCAGATATAGACACGGGCCTGGACATGAACCACCCGGATATAGCCGCGAATGTGTATACCAACCCAGGTGAGATACCGGCCAACGGCATAGACGACGACGGCAATGGTTATATAGACGACGTGCACGGCTGGGACTTCGCCCATAATGACAACGACCCGTCGGATACGGATGCCGCATGCGGAGGCCACGGCACGCACACCGCCGGCACCATAGGTGCGGTGGGCAATAACGGTGTTGGTGTCACTGGCGTGAACTGGAACGTGCAGATAATGCCCCTCAAGGTCTTCAGGACATATTTTCTCGTACTCTGCTCGGCCTCCACATCAGACATAATCAGCGCCGTCAACTATGCGGCCTCCATGGGCGTGAGGGTCTCGAACAACTCCTACGGGAGTACTTCCTATACACAGGCCGAGTACGACGCCATACAGGCCTCGAACAGCGTCTTCGTTGCCGCTGCTGGTAACGATGGTGTAAACACAGACACCTATCCACAGTATCCATCGGCATACAACCTATCCAATATCATATCCGTTGCCGCCACGGACCACAACGATGCCCTGGCCACTTTTTCCAACATGGGCATCGTCTCCGTTGACCTTGCAGCCCCAGGCGTAGGCATACTCTCCACCACGCCGAACAATACCTACAGCGTCTTTGACGGTACGTCCATGGCCACCCCTCACGTAACCGGCGCCGCCACGCTTCTCATGGCAATGGACCCTACACTTACTGTAAACGAGGTAAAGTGGCGCATATTGGCCGGGGTGGACCATGCAAGTCTGCCGGTCAGAACCGGTGGAAGGCTCAATCTAAATAACACACTCCTTCTGCCGCCGCCGGCAGTGACCATGACAGTGACCCCCATAGGGCCCACAACCGTGGCCCGTGGCGGAAGCATCTCCTATTCTGTGACCATCAACAATACCGACGTTGCAGTCCATTCCGTAAAGGCCAGCGTAGTAGCAGTCTTCCCCAATGGGCATGAGGTGGCGCTCGATTCCCGGACACTCAACGTGGCCCCTGGTACACCGGTTACAGCCAACTTTACGAAGACCGTTCCCAGCACCATAGCGCCAGGCACCTACAAGATAGCCGGAAGGGCCGAGGTAGTGGGTACGAGTTACGACGAGGATATAGTCCCATACACCATTACCCCATGATTATCGTCAATCTCTCTGCCGGTCAGGACCATGGCCGGCAGGGAGGTTCTTTACTGCACTGCCAGGGAAGAGAGCCCTCTCCGCCTTGACTCGATGGTGATTCCTGTGGAATAATACGAGGTAGATACTGTCGACGGGGCCTTCTCTGCGCTCCCCAGCCGGTTGGACCTCTCGGAGATAGCGCCTTGTTCAGAGACCCGCCTTGATGGGAAAGAGACTGGCAGGTTGCCCCTTGCCTGCACCAGAGGGGAGGCGTCTATAGGTGGGTATGCAGCGATAGATACAGGGTGCATCATGGGGGTATCGGAAAGACAAGGGGGCAATTACAGAGAGTTCTACCAGGGAGAGCGCTCCATGCCCTGGCCACGGCTTTTATCCTTGAAAAGACATTCCAGCCGGGTATAATAAGACATTGGGGCGTTATGGCTACTGCAAGGTACATGCGTCCTTGGGCCAGGCCCCTGTAGCCGTCATCTGCCATCCTGTTGAGTCCAGTCGAGAGAACCTCGGGATCATGTCTCAATACATCACACCCGTCCAGGATAGAAGATAATAAGGAAAAACGATCCACCTTAAATGTAGGTAACCATTCTCCCTGCCATTGCGGCGGGGTAGTAGAGTATCATCAAACAGGCTTATTACAGAGGGGGCAGCATTGTCAGGGAATAAGAGGAAAAGATGCCTTGCCGTGGGCCTCGATGGCGTCTCAGAGGGGCTTCTGACAAGGTACATGAAAGGCGGCCTCATGCCGCACCTTGAAGAGATACTCTCAAGCGGCTTCGGCCTCCACGAGATGGATGCATCGATACCAGACGTATCGTCCACTTCCTGGGCATCGTTCCTCACTGGAGTGAACCCAGGCGAGCACGGTATATACGGCTTCATGGACCTGAAACCAGGCTCCTACTCCATGTACTTTCCATCATACTCGCACATGGGCGCCCCTTCCATCTGGGATATCATAGGCGGCACCTCTGGAGACAAGACGTCTACCCTTCTGGACCGCTACAGGGGCCGCTTCCCGGACCCCCTTTACTCCGTTGTGATGAACATACCAGAGACATACCCTGCGGCAAGGCTCAACGGGGTCCTCACCGCGGGTTTTGTCTGCATAGACCTTGAGAAGGGCACATACCCGGCAAGCGCCTATGATTACCTGAAGTCCATTGGATATCGCTCAGACGTCGACGCCACGAAGGCCGCCACAGACCCGGATGCCTTTTTCGAGGAACTGGACTACGTGCTCGACAAGCGCATGGAGGCGTACACCCACTTCATGGAGACCGAGCCCTGGGACCTCTTTATCGCCGTAATCACCGAGACGGACCGCCTTCACCACTTCTTCTTTGATGCCGCCTTCGACGAGGCACACAGGTACCACGGCAGGTTCATAGACTTCTACAAGAAGATAGACGATATCGTGGGAGAACTCTTCTCGCGCTTTTTCGAGAAGACCGGAGGCGAGGGGCTCTTCATGACCATGTCAGACCACGGCTTCACGGTACTCGAAAAAGAGGTCTACGTGAACAGGCTCTTTCAGAGGGAGGGCATACTGCACCTCGATGAGTCCCGCGAGTACTTCGAACAGGTAAAGGCCCCCACAAAGGCCTTTGCCATGGAGCCTGCACGAATATACCTAAACCGGGCCGGCAAATATCCCGAGGGCGCGGTGAGCGGGGCAGATGTCGCGGCAGTGGTAGAGGAGATAAAGGGGCTTCTCGGCTCACTCGACTTCGAGGGAAGGAAGGTTATAAAGAGGATATATGACAAGGACGAACTCTACAGCGGGCCGGCCGCCGAGGTTGGGCCTGATCTCGTATGCCTCGCAAACCCTGGCTTTGACCTGAAGAGTTCTTTCAATAAGACCGATATATTCGGAAAGGGCAGGTTCACGGGCATGCATACGCGCCACGATGCGCACGCCATACTGCCCAGGGGCCAGGTCACGGATGGGCGCCTCCATATAGAGGCCCTTGCCGCCATAATACTCGATTTTCTCTCGGATTAACCTTGTAATTCAATAAGAAGGAGATACCATGGATCAACTAACAATGCTCGAGAACAAGAGTATTTTCATCATCAGGGAGGCCTATTACAAGTTCCGTAATATCGCCGTGCTCTGGTCTGTTGGAAAGGACTCCACCACCCTCCTCTGGCTCTGCAGAAAGGCCTTCTTCGGTAAGATCCCCTTTCCGGTCATCCACATAGACACGGGCTACAAGTTTCCAGAGATGTACAGGTTCCGCGACGAGTACGCCAAGAAGTGGGACCTCGACCTCATCGTTGGGCGCGACGACAAGGCCCTCGAGGCGGGCATGGGCCCTGGAAAGGGCAGCAAACTGGATTGCTGCAACACCTTGAAGACCAATGCCCTGAAAAAGACCATTGCCAAGTATGGCTTCAAGGCACTTCTCCTCGGCATCCGCCGCGACGAGCACGGTATCAGGGCCAAGGAAAGGGTCTTTTCTCCACGCGACGAGAACTTCCGGTGGAACTACGAAGACCAGCCAGCAGAACTCTGGGACCAGTACAAGTCCGAGTCCGAGGGCGAGGACCATGTGCGCGTCCACCCCATACTCCACATGACGGAACTCGATATCTGGAAGTACGTGAAGAGGGAGAACCTGCCCATATCGGAACTCTACTTCAGCAAGGAAGGCAAGCGCTTCCGCTCTATCGGGTGCCAGCCCTGCTGCGGCCCCATCGAGTCCACGGCCTCGAACGTAGATGAGATTATAGCCGAGATAACGAACTCCAAGACCTCGGAGAGGGCGGGTCGGGCTCAGGACAAGGAAGACGCCTATACCATGCAGAAACTCCGCTCACTGGGGTACATGTAAGATAACGCAAGAGGAGAACCGGTAATGGAAGAAAAAGAACTTCACATAGTGATAGTAGGGCACGTGGACCACGGGAAGAGTACCCTTGTTGGGAGGCTCTTCTATGACACGGGGTGCCTCTCGCCCGACAAGATTGAGGAGATAAAGGAGAGTTCCGGGGCCGCTGGTAGTAAAGACGGCAAGATAGAGTTTGCCCACGTAATGGACAACCTCAAGGAAGAGCGCGACCAGGGCATTACCATAGACATAGCCCATACCTTTTTCCAGACCGAGAGAAGGCGGTATGTCATAATTGACGCCCCTGGGCACAGGGAGTTCCTGAAGAACATGATAAGCGGCACTTCTCAGGCAGAGGCCGCCATTATGCTCGTGGACGCGGCGCGCGGCGTGGAAGAACAGACCCTCAGGCACTGCCACGTACTCGCTCTCTTGGGCATCAGGCAGGTGGCCGTGCTCCTTAACAAGATGGACCTTACGGGATATTCTGAAGAGACCTTCACCACGGTCAAGAAGAATATAGTGGACGTGCTCACCGGACTTGGCATAGCGCCCTCGTACACCATACCCATTTCGGCAATGGAGGGCGACAACGTGGCCGCGAGGTCAGAGAACATGAAGTGGTACGATGGGCCCACAGTTCTCGAGGCCCTCGATAGTTTCGAGTCCAAGGAGGCTACAGACAGGGGGCTCAGGTTCCCGGTGCAGGACATATACGAGATAGATGGCGAGAAGGTCGTCGTGGGCAGGGTGGAGGCCGGTGTGCTTCGTGCCGGTGAGGAGGTCATCGTGCTTCCCGAGAACAGGAAGGCAAGGATAAAGGAGATTAGAAAATTCCTCGAGGACGGAATAAAGGAGGCCCCTGCAGGAGACTCCATCGGCGTCATCGTGGAGGGCGCTGAACTGGGGCGTGGAGAGATAATCGTAGACAAGGCAGGGCCCAGCGTCACGGACTCTGTACATGCCAATATCTTCTGGATGGTGGACAAGGACTATACCATAGGCAGACCCCTCTCCTTCAAGTGCGCCACCCAGGATGTGGAAGGGGTGATAGAGAGGATCTACCAGAGGTTCGACCCTGCCTCCATAGAGGTTGTGGAGAGGGACTCTTCTGTGATAAAACCATCAGAGGTGGCCGAGGTGGAGATAAAACTCAGCAGACCAGTGGCCGTGGACTCATTCTCCGAGATACAGGAGACTGGCCGCTTTGTCCTCGAACACGGCGGCTACCCAGTGGCAGGAGGTATCATACTCTGAGCCCTATGGGCCTTGAAGACGAGGAGAGCATCCGAGATAATGAAAAGGGCAAGAGAGAATTCAGGTTCGCTGGCAGAGAGTGTAGTTATGCAGTGGCGTGGCGATGGCCCTCTTGCGGCCAGGGCCGAGGCGGCGCGAAGACCCTGCCTGCTCAGGGAGAGCCGTGGCTTTACCCTCATTGAACTCATGGTCGTCATCGTCATCCTCGGCGCACTTGCCGCCATCATCGCGCCCAGGCTCATCGGGCGTGCCGACGAGGCCAAGGTGACAGAGGCAAAGGTCCAGATAAAGAACTTCGAGACTGCACTCAAACTCTACAAACTCGACAACGGGCGCTACCCCAGCACCGATCAGGGGCTCGAGGCCCTGGTCTCAAGACCTACCGTGGGCGTCATCCCCCGGAACTGGCGCACCGGAGGGTACCTCGATACGGGCAAGGTGCCCCTTGACCCCTGGGACAACCCCTACATCTACGCCTCGCCCGGGCTTCACGGCGACTACGACATCCTCTCCCTCGGCGCCGACGGCGCGAGGGGCGGCGAGGGCTTTGACAGTGACGTGGAGAGTTGGAACATCGACTGATGTGGCCAGACCCCCGGCCAGCGGGTTCACGCTCATAGAACTGGTCGTGGTTATGGCAATCCTCGCCTCTGTCCTCCTCATAGCCTTTCCCGGCATGGGCGCACTCCAGGACTTTGCCTTCCGGTCCGAGACGCGCCGCATGGCTGGTCTCTTTCGTTATCTCGATGAGAGGGCAACCATCGAGGCCAGGTACTACAGGGTCTGGTTCTACCCCGAAGAAGACTCCTTCTTCGTCGAGACCTCGCCCGACGGCGAAGAATTCGTCCCGGTCTCGGACCCTGATATAAGGGGCCGGAGCCTTGGGCACTCCATAGATATGGAAGATGTTCAGATAGCGGGCCTCGGCACTATCTCCAGGGGCCAGGCCGCTGTTGTCTTCAACCCATCGGCAGGCGCTGATCCCTTCAGTTTGCATCTTCGCCGTGAGGACCAGAGAGTAACCCTTCGCTACAACCCCTTTTCCGGCAAGGTCAGGATACTCGATGGCCATCTCTGACCCCCATATACCCGTCTCACTGCTCTCAGCCCCAGGAGCGGCCCAGCCAAGGGCATGCTCCGAGAGGGGCTTTACACTCCTCGAGATTATGGTGGCCCTCGCCATACTCGGCGGCGTCATCGTAACAGCCCTTGTTAGCATCAGTTATCATCTCTCTGTAATGGACGCGGACATGGAGAGTACCCTCTCTGCAATGCTCGCAAGGTCCAGACTCGCAGAGGTTCGCCTGACAAAGAGGCCAGACGAGGCCAGGGGCGAGTTCGAGGCCCCCTATGGGAATTTTGTCTGGGCATACGAGGGCAAGACAGGCAGATACAGTGGTCTATGGAACGAGAGTATCACTGTAAAGAAGGCTGGATCGGATATCTCCGTAACCATTACTACGTTGGTGCCTGAAGAGAAAAAAGAATAAGAACCTGTGGGAGCGGGAGGCGAGTTCGTAAGATAGTAGAGGAACATCTGATTAACCAGGCGTTCCGGCAAGAGAGGGGCCTTTTGCCCTTTTCTTACAACCGTAAGCCGCCTTGAATGTGAGGGGATTAAAAACCGCCTTCCCCCCTCTCTGAATAAAGCGGGGACCGATTGTTCCGAGGTTTCTGAGGAGAAAGGGAAGAGTAAGACCATCCCCCCTCTATTGGAAGAAAGAGAGGGGATGAAAGAAAAGCAGTGCCAGGCCCTGTCGGCCCGTGGGTGACGTAAGGGGACCTGGTCCTGCACGCAGAGGAGAACAACTTTCCCTATGGACAAGAAAAGTGGGGTAAAGAAAGGCCCGGGTTGCAGAAGGCCCGGTAAAGCAGTGGCGCCAGTATCCCACGAGGGGGCGGGTTTTACCCTCATAGAACTCCTCGTGGCAGTCGCCATACTCGCTGTCCTCATAGTTGCCATTTACACGACCCTCTTCAATGTCCTTGGTACGCGCGAGGTCGTAGAGGCCCAGATGGATAGGCTCCACGCCTTTCGCCGGTTCTCTGCCCTCTTCGAGAAGGAGGTTCGCTCTTCATACATGAAGTCCTCAGACCCGCGCACACTCTGGCAGGGCCGCGGCGGTGAGGACACTTCCAGGCCAATGGGTTCCCTCTCTTTCACCTACTATGCCTACCCGGCAGGGCGCAGTCCCTCGGGCGACCTCGAGGCCGTCAGTTACACTGCCGAGGATACGCCGGATAGGGGCATTACCCTCTTCAGGCAGACCTGGAACCCCTATACGGGCCAGAGGAGCGTGCGCGCCGAAGTCATGGAGGATATAGAGGGCCTCGACATCTCCTTTTACGATGGTGAGCACTGGGTGAAGACCTGGGACGGCGTTGAACACAAGGGCCCGCCCCTTGCCGTACGCCTCTCCATTGGCATAAAGGCCCTTGAGGGAGTAAACAGATTGACCGCAACAGTGCTTACCATGATAAGATGACAAGGGCAGGCAGACACCTTGAAGGTCTTGGCCAGAGGGGCGTTGCCCTTATCGTAACGCTCCTCATCACAGCAGTCGTCGTGAGCATACTCGCGGAGATAGTCTTCTCCGTGCATATGGACAGTTCTGCCACGGCCGGGTACAGGGACTATGAGAACGCCTCGTTGCTGGCAAGGGACGGTGTAGGCGTGGCCAGGCTCATGACGCGGCGCATCAACGAAAAGGGCTACACCTACTTTGATGGCGGCAGGACCTGGCAGAAGGATATGTTCGAGAGCGGCGGCGGCGTCCTTGAGGTGAGGCTCGCCGATGAGTCGGGAAGGCTCCCGCTCAATGCCATTGTGTACAAGAACGGGAAGATAAACGAGGAGTTTTATGATATGTATGTAAGGCTCCTTGATGAACTCGGCCTGCCCCTCTCTCTTGCAGACACACTTGCCGACTGGATAGACGCCGACGACTCGCCACGGAGCAAGGGCGCAGAGAACGCGGATTACTACGAGCGCCAGGACCCTCCGTACCGTTCTGCCGGCAGGCCGCTTTCGAGCGTGGAGGAACTCTATCTCGTGAAGGGCTATGGCAGGGACGAGGTCAGTAGGCTTGAAGATTTCGTGACCGTCTACTCCTCTGGCAAGGTCAATATAAATACAGCTCCAAGAGAGGTCTTGGAGGCCTTATCACAGGATATGACACCAGAACTCGCCGATAGGGTGATATCGTACAGGAAGACGCGCCCCTTTCAGCAGACCTCTGAGATAAGAAAGGTATCCGGGTTAGAGCAGATCGGCTTCAACCTGCAGAGCAGGATCGTGGTAAAGAGCAGTACCTTCAGGGCCCTTCTCAGGGCCCGGCGTGGAAGGGCCCGTAGCGTAGCAGAGGCGGTCTTCAGGGAAGACGATAACAAGGGCCAGACATTGTACTACAGGCAGAGGTAATGGCAAGACCGGTTCTCATAATAGATATGGGCAGGCAGAGTGTGCGGGCCTCTGGCCTTACGCCCGGGAAGGAGGAGGCAGAGGTATCCTTCGAGGCCTCCCTGGGCGATGATCTGAAGTCTGCCCTCCTGGAGGTCCTCGGTAGACTTAAGTCCTCTGGTTTTGCGTCATTTTCCCGGGTATATCTCTGCCTGCCTCCCGAGTCCCTCACCATGCGCAAGGTGGGGCTTCCCATAAAGGAGACGAAAAAAATAGAGGAGGTCCTGCCCTTTGAACTCGAGGACACCCTCGTACGAGACACATCAGAGTTTGTCTTTGGCGCCGTCCCCCTTGCCGACGGCTCCACGCTGGCCGTGGGGGTTGAGAAGTCCCTGCTTGGCGAATACATTGCCATGCTCAGGGACCTTGGCGTGGAACCATCCTGGGTGGGTTCCTCTCTCTTTGCCAGGGGAGGGCTCCTTGGAGGCATAAAGTCTGCCGAAGAGACTGCGGCCCTCATAGACAGGGATTCCATTGTCATCTCCAATGGCAGGGGCCCGCTCCTGTACAAGGCCGTAAGGACGGCGGATGATGTGAAGATAGCCCTTGCCGCCATGGAGGAAGAGGGCATAGAAGTCAGGTCGTTCTACTGCGCAGGGGGTAGGGCCAGCGAGGTACTGCCTGAGGGGCTCGATGCCTCCGAGGCCAGGGGTCTCGATGAGAGGTTTACTGGCCTCCAGGCCATGAAGTTGCAGATACGCGGTGGAGGCATAGCAGAGGCGCCAAACTTCAGAAAGGGAGAGTTCGCCGATACCAGCGTCATAGAGAGGGGCAAGAAGGGTCTCAAGATTACCATGGTCCTCGCGGTGGCCATCGCCGTGCTCTGGGGAGGGTTCGTATATGTGCGGTCGAGTAGCCTGAAGGAGAGGGCCGCGGCCATGAAAGGGGAGATAATGGCTTCGTACAAGAGGGCCTTCCCCCGGGACAAGACAGTACGTGCCCCTCTCTACAGTTTGGAGGTGAAGATGAAGGAGCAGACCGGTGATATGGCGCTCCTGGGGATGGGTGTAGACGTACTTGGCGTGATGAAGCGTCTTGCAGGGCCTGCGGCCAGCGCAGGTGTCTCTCTTTATGAGATCTCCATGAGCAGTACGAGGGTGAGCGCAAAGGGCAGGGCCGCATCATTCGAGAACGCGGTGAAGTTCAAGGACGGGCTCCTGAAGTTGAAGGATGCAGGCGAGGTGGCACTTGGGGACGTGAAGACGAGCGTAAGCGGAGGCGTGACCTTCTCTGTCTCCATGGGTATCGGCGAGGGCCCTAACGGCCCTCTTGGTCAATAGGACGGGCCCGGGCGCAGGGCCCCTGGCATTGTAAAGAAGAGATTTACAGCCAAGGGGGGTATCTTTTCAGGGCCCTCGGCACGGTCTTTAATAAGGAGTTGTATCATGGCCAGAGGCAGGATAGGCGAGAGGTTATCCCCACTACAGGTACTTTACCTGAAAGCGGGACTGGTAATCGTCCTCCTCATAATATTCATGGCCGGGTCCTATGGTTATGTAACCTCGGCCAAGTCTGAACTCAGGGCAAGTACGAGGCGCTTGACCGAGTTTACGGCCCTGATGAAGAGATACGAGGGCAGGAGGCAGGTTCTTCAGCCCCTGAAGGCGAGGCTCGTTCGAGCCGGCGGCGCGGCCTCGCCAGTGACCGTAGTCGAGGAGATAGGCTCGGCCCTTGGTATAAAGAAGAAGATAAGTTCATTCAAGGAAGTGGAAGAGACCCTCGAGGACGGCTACGAGATACGCGGTGTGGAGGTATCGCTAAAGGGCCTGACGCTCAACGAGTTCGTAAACCTCGTCTACGAGATAGATAGATATCCCGGCCTTCTACTCGTAAAAGACCTGGAACTCGAGACAGGCTTTGAGAATAACAAGGAGATGGACTGCGTGATGAAGGTCCTCCTGGTGCGCCGCACCGAGGCCTGAGGAGGCTGGTTCTGCCATGATGAGAAGGTTGATAGAGGGAGGGACCCCACTGGGAGAGGTCAACGTCATAGGTTGGCTCAACATCCTCCTTGCCGTCGTTGCCGTCACGGCCCTGGGGCTCCTCGTCCGCGAGGTGGTTGGCGAAAGGGCGAAGGTCTCCACCGTGGCTTCGGCTCCGCAGGGTGCAATGGTGGCGCCCGGGAGGGGGAGCGTGGGAAGGCGGCCCTCCTTCAGCGATTATGCGGTAATCGGCAGTAGCGGTCTCCTTGGCGTCAAGACCCCCCTTACCCAACTCGGCACAGGCCCTATTGGTGGCACTGCCGCCTCTTCTCGTGCCGCCACGGCCAGCGCCTCTGGTCTTATGCTTCTTGGCACAGTCGTAGGCCGGGGTGGCAACGACTTCGCCGTCTTCAGGGACAAGGCCTCGGGCAGGGAAGAGGTCATCCGGCGCGGAGCAAAGGTCTTCAATGTGGGTGTCCTCGATTCTGTTGAGAAGTACAAGGCAGTAGTGGATAGCGGAGGTAAAAAGATCGTCTTTTCCATGGAACTTACGGACAAGGAGCGGGCCATGGTCAGAGGCGGGGGTGGCGCAGGCCCTGGGTTTGGCATGCTTCACGGACCGGGTTCGCTCCTTGGCCCTGGAGGCAGGGCCGGCGGCCTCAATCCCTTTACGGGCAGGCCTGTAAGCCGCCTTGCAAAGCCCCTTGGCTCGGACAGGTGGCTCGTGGACAGGAGGGCCCTTGACGAGGCGCTGAAGGATTCGAGCAGGGTCCTCTCTGAGGCCAGGTTCATACCCTACCACGAGGGTGGTGTCGTAAAGGGCTTCATGCTCAGCCAGGTAAGGCCCTATGGGATATTTTTTGGTATGGGCCTGCGAAGTGGTGATATAATCCTCCGGGTGAATGATTATGCCATAGATGCGCCGGAGAAGGCCATGAGCCTCATGAAGGGCCTAAAGGGCGAGACAGACGTAAAGGTGGACCTGCTTAGACGAGGCAGTCCCAGGACCTTCAAATACGAGATAAGGTAAAGAGGGCTTACATGAAAACTCCAGGAAGAGCGGTTGTCTTGTATCTGCTACTGATCTCTCTTGCATGGGCCTGGCCGGGGCGCGCCGCAGTGGCCTCTCCAAGGGCTACAGGCATCTCCATGAATTTTCATGACGTGGAGATAAGCACAGTGGTGAGGTTCATCAGCGAGACTACGGGCAGGAACTTCATCTATGACGACAAACTCAAGGGAAAGATAACCATAATAGCCCCCAGGTCGCTCTCAAAGGCAGAGGCCTTCGACCTCTTTACCTCTGTACTCGAACTCAAGGGCTTTGCCGTGGTAAACACTGGGAGCGCCTACCGCATCTCGCCCCTTTCCATGGTAAAGCAGGACCCCATCAAGGTATCCCGCGGCAAGAAGCGCCCGGCACGTGCCAACGAGATGTACATGGCAAGGCTCATACCCCTCGATTACCTCGCCCCGCGTGAAATACTGCCCGTCCTTACGCCCCTTGTCTCCCGGCAGGGCTACATCGCGGCCTTTGGCACATCCAACTCGCTCCTTGTGCTCGACACGGCCCGTAACGTGGACAAGGTCCTGAAGGTGGTGGGTTACCTGGACGTCAAGTCTGCCACGCGTCCATCGGAACTGGTACTCCTCAAGAACTCCATGGCAAAGGACATGGTGGAGATGCTCCGAAAGTACGAGGCAGGCCCAGGGGGCGGAACCTCGGCTATGGGGCCTGGGCATCAGCCCATGGCGCAGGCCGTGGCACAGAGAAAGCTCCCCATAGCCGCAGAGCGCCTGAACGGGGTCATCATCTTTGGCAACGAGGCCGAGCGCGAGAGACAGAAAGAGATAATCGCCATGCTCGACGTCAAGCCCTCGGAGGCGGCCTCCATGATAAACGTCTATTACCTGGAGAACGCCGATGCCGAGGACCTTGCAAAGACCCTCGATAAAATAGTCAGCGCTGAACCGGCAAAGACCAGCATTGCGGGAAAGGGCAAGGCCGCTATGCCGCTGAGGGTTGCCTCGCGGTTCAAGAACCCCATAGTAATCACCCCAGACGTGGACACAAACTCGCTCATCATCATGGCCCAGCCAGATGATTACAATGCCCTCGTGAAGGTCATAAAGCAACTCGACAGGCGCCCGCTCCAGGTGTACGTAGAGGCCATGATCGTGGAGGTATCGGTGGACAAGGCCAAGGACCTGGGCACGAAGTGGCGCCTTGCGGCACAGCAGAACGGCAAGCCCGTAACCATCGGCGGATTTGGCACCGTGGATTCCGCCACCATGGCCAACATAGTGGACGGTCTCTCGGGTTTCAGCATTGGAGGGCTTGCCAACTTCTTCGACTTTTCCGTTACCCAGCCAGACGGTACTGTAGTGAATCTCGGGGCACCGGGGTTCTCCGTGCTATTCAGCCTCTCGGACTTTAAAGACGTTGTAAATGTCTTGAGTACGCCGCAGATACTCACTTCAGACAACCAGGAGGCCGAGATAGTTGTGGGCGAGAACGTGCCATTCCTGAGTTCCCTCGAACGTGCCACCACCACGGCAGACCAGCCCATACTCCAGTCCATCGAGAGAAAGGACGTGGGCGTCACACTCAAGATAAAACCACAGATAAGCAAGGGTGATTACATAAAACTCGATATCTACCAGGAGATTTCATCGGTTACGCCCACTACGCAGACAGGGGGCGTAGGCGCCTCTGACATCATTACGTCCAAGCGCTCGGCAAAGACCACGGTGGTGGTGAAGGACAGGCAGACCATTGTCATAGGCGGGCTCATCCAGGACAAGGTAGTGAAGAGCAAGACACGCGTACCCGTACTCAGCAAGATACCTATCCTTGGATGGCTATTCAAGTCCCATTCTGAGAAGAAGGAAAAGACCAACCTCCTTGTCTACCTCACACCGACCATCGTTCGTGACGCCGAGGCGCTGAGGGATCTCAAGAACAAGAAAGATGCCGAGTTCAGGAGGGCCTCCATGGGAGCGCCTGTGGCAGGGAAGAAAGACGGGGCTGGCGGTAAACCTGGTGCCGGGGCAGAGAAGTAGGAGGGGCCTGGGAGGCCCTTTGCAGGGAGTATAGATGACCGTAAGAGGAGCAGAGGAAGAAAAGAGGCCTGAGGATATGACCGCAGAGGAGCGGCTCTCCAAGAAGTACGGCATAGAGTACAGAGAGGGGCTCGATGAGGCCGATGTGGACCCCTTTTTCCTCGAACAACTCCCCATAGGTTTTGTGAAGACAAACAGGGCCCTTCCCCTGAAGAAAGAGAATGGAAGGCTGACCGCCGCACTTGCCGGTCCTGCCTATCTCTTTGCCCTCGATGACATGGCGCGGCTCTTCTCCATGCCAGTAACCCCTGTCATTGCCCCAGAGGCAGAGATCCTCGGCCTTGCCAACCGGTTTTACGAGAAACTCTCGGGCTCGGCCAACGAGGTCATGGAGGAACTCCATGCAGAGAGCCTCGACGAGATAGCGAGCCAGTGGGAGGAGCCAAAGGATCTACTGGACCTCGATGACGAGGCCCCGATTATCAGGCTCCTGAACTCGGTACTTGCCCAGGCCGTGAAGGAGAGGGCCAGTGACATCCACATAGAGCCCTTTGAGAAGAAGATAGACGTTCGATTCAGGATAGACGGGGTCCTGTACCCAGTCTTATCGCCGCCGCGGGTCATACAGGAGGCCTTGGTCTCGAGGGTGAAGATAATGGCTGGTCTGAATATCGCGGAGAAGAGACTCCCGCAGGACGGGAGGATACGGCTCCTTGTTGCCGGAAAGGACATAGACGTCCGCGTATCCATCGTGCCCACGGCCTTTGGCGAGCGCGTTGTCATGAGGCTCCTTGACAGGAAGTTCGGCCTCGTGACCCTCTCGGGGCTTGGTCTCGACGAGGAGAGGATAGGCGAGATAGAACGCCTCCTATCCATAAACAACGGCATCATACTCGTCACGGGCCCCACGGGCTCCGGGAAGACTACGAGCCTCTATGCCTTCATCAACAGCATCAATAGCAAGGAACGGAACATCATCACCGTGGAAGACCCTGTGGAGTACCAGATACAGGGCATAGGGCAGATACAGGTGAACCCCAAGATTGACCTTACCTTTGCCGCCGGGCTTCGCTCCATACTGAGACAAGACCCTGACGTTATCATGGTGGGCGAGATACGCGACTATGAGACAGCCGAGATGGCTGTGCAGGCCTCCATGACAGGCCACCTGGTGCTCTCGACCCTGCATACCAATGACGCACCGACTGCGGTTACGAGGCTCGTTGACATGGGGGTGGAGAGGTTTCTCGTGGCCTCGTCCCTGGTGGCCGCCATCTCGCAGAGGCTCGTTCGAACGCTCTGCCGCGAGTGCAGGGAGGCCTACACCCCAACGGAGGAGGAAAGGGCCCTCTTCGGCGAGAACCCGCCGGAGAGGCTCTGGCGTCCCAGGGGGTGCGAGAAGTGTTTCAGGACCGGTTTTCATGGCCAGACCGGTATCTTCGAGTTCATGGTCATAGACCAGGGGTTGCGCTCCGTGATTCTCAAGGACTCGGACGCTGTTACGCTTCGGGCCTATCTTGCACGAAAGGGTACAAGGACTCTCCGTGACGATGGATTCGAGAAGGTGCGTTCCGGGGTGACGAGCCTTGAAGAAGTCGTGCGTGTTACGCACTTCGAGTGAGGTGAGGGGGTCATGCCCATATTCAATTACAGGGCCTATGACAGCGTTGGCAAGGAAGTGAGCGGCACCATAGAGGCTGCAGGGGTAAAGGATGCCGCGGCAAGGCTCAGGAAGGAAGGCCTCTTTCCCCATGATCTTTCCATGGAGGAAAAGGGGCGGAGCCTTCTGGCCTGGCTCAAGGCGCTCCTCCCCAAGGGGTCGTCCCTCGAACTCGCCTCCATGTCGCGCCAGTTGTCCACGCTCCTTTCTTCGGGCGCCTCTCTCCACGAGTCTCTCGATATTCTCGTAAAGGAGATGGACAAGTCGCCGCTCTGTAGCAGCCTCGTAGATGTGAAGGAGAGGCTTGCTGGCGGGAGTTCCCTTGCCAGGGCCCTGGAGGCACAGGGCGGTGTCTTTCCGCAGATGTACTGCAGTATGGTGGAGGCTGGCGAGGAGACGGGCAGACTCGAGAGCGTCATGGCCAGGCTCGCCGAGTACCTCGAGGCACGCGAGAGGGTCTATGAGAAGGTTAAGACAGCGCTCATATACCCCACGCTAATGACCATTGTCGGTGCAGGCGTGCTCTCATTTCTCCTCATATTCGTCATACCAAAGATTACCACCATCTTCGAGGATACGAAGACAGCCCTGCCCTTTATCACGGTGGTCCTCCTGTGGTTCACGTCCTTTCTTCGGCGTTTCTGGCCGATCGTCCTCGTGTTGGTGGCGGCGCTTCCCTTTGTCCTCAGGCGCCTCACCAGGACGCCGGCGGGCAAGGCCTTTAGCGACAGACTGGTCCTGAGGCTACCTGTTGTGGGCAGGATTGTGAGTAAGTTCTACTACTCTACCATGGCGCGCACCCTTGGCAGCCTTCTCGAGGGCGGGGTGCCGCTCCTTTCGGCCCTCGAGATGACGGGGCGCGTCCTGAACCATACGCTCTTTAAGAAGGTCTTTGAGAAGGCGGCCAGAGATGTGACCGAGGGTGGGGAACTATCCAAGAGTTTTGCTGCCTCGGGCGTTATGCCGGGCATGGTGGTGTACATGACGAGCATCGGCGAGAAGAGCGGGCAGTTGCCGGAGATGTTTCTCAAGGTTGCCGAGTCCTATGAGCGCGAGTTCAATACTTCCGTGGAGCGGGGTCTTGCCCTCCTCGAGCCCATACTCATCCTCGTCATGGGCGCGGCAGTGGGTTTTATAGTGCTCGCCATACTCCTACCCATCTTCGAACTCAACCAGATAGTAAGATAGTAAAAAGCCCCAGGGCCAGAGGCCCTGGGGCTTTTTTTGTG
>CAYOVP010000003.1:69778-71420 GCA_964407495.1 uncultured Thermodesulfobacteriota bacterium | reverse complement strand
AGGAGGAACTCCATGCTGTCGATGGGGTTGAGGGGCTGGAGGACCTTTCTGAGTATCCAGATCCTGTTGAGTTCGTCCTTGGAAAGGAGGAGGTCTTCTTTTCTGGTGCCCGACTTGTTGAGGTCTATTGCCGGGAAGATCCTTCTCTCTGCGAGTTTCCTGTCAAGGACTATTTCCATGTTACCCGTGCCCTTGAACTCCTCGAAGATGACCTCGTCCATGCGCGAGCCCGTATCGATGAGTGCTGTTGCGATGATGGTGAGGCTTCCGCCTTCTTCTATGTTACGTGCTGCACCGAAGAACCTCTTTGGCTTGTGAAGGGCGTTTGAGTCCACACCGCCTGAGAGGACCTTTCCGCTTGGCGGGACCACGGTGTTGTATGCCCGTGCAAGGCGCGTGATGGAGTCGAGAAGGATTACGACATCTTTCTGGTGCTCCACGAGGCGCTTGGCCTTCTCGATTACCATTTCCGAGACCTGCACATGTCGCTGGGCAGGCTCGTCAAAGGTACTGCTTATGACCTCTCCGTCCACGGAGCGCTCCATGTCAGTCACCTCTTCGGGCCTCTCGTCTATGAGGAGAACGAGGAGGACCACATCGGGGTGGTTGGTGGTTATGGAGTTGGCGATCTTCTGCAGGAGTATGGTCTTTCCTGCCCTTGGCGGCGAGACCACGAGGGCCCTCTGGCCCTTTCCAAGGGGGGTGAACATGTCCATGATCCTCATGGAGAGGTCCGGGTTCTCGTCAGTCTCGAGGCGGAGTTTTTCGTCTGGATAAAGGGGGGTTAGGTTATCGAAGAGTATCTTCTCGCGGGCCACCTCAGGGTCTTCGTAGTTTACCTTCTCCACCTTGAGGAGCGCGAAGTATCTCTCCCCTTCTTTTGGAGGGCGTATCTGGCCAGAGACAATATCACCGGTACGGAGGTTGAAGCGCCGTATCTGTGATGGTGAGACGTATATGTCGTCGGGGCCGGGCAGGTAGTTGTAATCAGGGGCGCGGAGAAAGCCAAAGCCATCGGGCAGTGTCTCCAGGACACCTTCGCCGTATATTAGGCCGTTCTTGTCTGACTGGTTCTGGAGGAGCGCGAAGATGAGGTCTTGCTTTCTCATGCTCGAGGCGCCTTCGATATTGTATTTTCGTGCGAGCGCAGTAAGCTCACTGATCTTTTTTTCCTTCAGATCTCTCAAGTTCATGGACTACTCCTTCGGAAATGGCATGGAAGGGGACGCAGAACGCGCAGTTGCCCGCGTGTCGGCCTCTGGGGTGGTTGTTTTATGGATTATGTTCCTAAGACTTATTTCCTCTGGATTTATGTGCCGGATTGAGTACCAGGGTATGCGAACAAGTGCACATTGAAAGGTGATTTGAACATAGCATGGAAAAAAAGCCTTGTCAACTCTTTTTCTCACCCTCCCAGAATGTCTTGCGCCCATCTTTGTATTTTCGTGTTTTTTCCCTTCCCCTTCTTTCGTGCGGCCAGAGGCCGTCAGTAATGGTTTTCTTTGTCTTGGTTTCTTCGCGAGAGGCACGCTCGATTCCCAGAGTTCGCAGAGGGGACAGAAGGGCCTTTGAGGCATGCACATACACTGGTTTTCTTTGTCTTGGTTTCTTCGCGAGAGGCACGCTCGATTCCCAGAGTTCG
>CAYOVP010000003.1:0-69678 GCA_964407495.1 uncultured Thermodesulfobacteriota bacterium | reverse complement strand
CAGAGGGGACAGAAGGGCCTTTGAGGCATGCACATACACTGGTTTTCTTTGTCTTACTTTCTTTTTTCCAAAAGAAAGTAAGGGAGTTTTTCATATATCTTCTGCACCTCTCTTATCGTCTCTTCGGGCCTTCCGTTGTTATCTATCAGTAAATCGGCGCCTTTCTTTTTTTCCTCAAGCGGCATCTGTGCGCCGATGAGTCTCAGTGCGTCTTTTTCCGTGAGGCCGTCGCGCGCCATGAGCCTTCTCAACTGAACCTTCTCGTCAACATAGACTACGACTACCATGTCCATTTCCGCATCGAGTCCTGACTCGAAGAGTAGCGGTGCGTCCAGTACTATGACTGACGTGGCGTCATCTGCAAGGAGGGCCCTTATGCGTTCTCTTATGATTCGAAGTATCTCGGGGTGAGTGATTGCGGTAAGTTCTTCGAGGCGGGTGTAGTCTGAGAAAACTATGCGGCCAAGGGCCTTTCTGTCGAGTTTGCCGTTGGGGCAAAGGATCTTGGTCCCAAAGGCCCTGACCACTTCACAGTAGACGGGCGTTCCCGGCCTCACCACCTCGCGTGCCACGGCGTCGGCGTCTATGAGCGCCGCTCCGAGGCGGGCGAACTCACGTGCAACGAGGCTCTTACCAGTGGCGGGTCCGCCTGTTACGCCGAGTACGATTTTCTTCTTCTTCATAATATCAAACATATAAATAAGGGCAAGGCGCGCCCAAGGGCCCTGTGTTCACCGGTAACTCGTCTACGGGCCCACCACCAAAGATCAATTCATCACTATAAAACTCAACTGTCTTCCAGTTGTGCCGTCACGCCTGTAGGAAAAGAACCGTGCCTCATGGCAGGACGTACAGGGCCCGGGGCCATTTATCTGCCCAGCCCTGATGCCAAGTCCGAGGAGTGTCTCTGTCACGGCCCTGCCGAGGTCGAGGTATAGGGAGTCTCTTTCTTCTCTGAACAAGTCCCCTCTCCAGTCCCTCCTTGCCTCAAAGACCTGAAGCAGGTCTTTTCTGACCTCGTAGCAACAGGGGCCTATGTGGGGCCCCATGGCTACGAGGAGGTCAGCGTTGCGGGATCCGAAGATACCGGCCATGGCGGCGAGGGTGGTCTCTATGACTCCTGCCAGAAGGCCTCTCCAGCCGGCATGGATAGCGGCAACAAGCCCCCTTGCAGGGTCGTGTACGAGGAGAGGCACGCAGTCTGCGGTGAGTATGCCCACGGCAAGACCTGGCATGGCCGTGACGATGGCGTCGGCCTCCGGCACCTCCTCACCGGAATCTCTCCTCTCGTCGAGGACCACCACCTGGTTTCCATGCACCTGTCTAACTGTTGCCACTCCCCTGGTGAGTGAGAAGGCCCTGGCGAGGCGTTCCATGTTGGCGTGTATCCTGAGCGGGTCGTCACCGCTCCCCATGCCGAGGTTGAGGCCCCTGTACTCACCGGTGCTGAACCCGCCTTCCCTCGTCATGAAGGCGTGGGTAAGCCCCCTGCAGGCACTGAGAAGTGGGGCCTCGTAAAAATAGAGCGGCCCCTTTCGCCGACGTTCAAGGAGTGTTGAGGAGGGTTTCTTCTTTTTTGCAGACTTCCTCGAGGGCATCTATTATCTCGCTCATGTCGGTGGGCGGGGGTACACTGAACTCCATGAACTCGCCGGTAGATGGGTGTCTGAAGCCAAGATATCTGGCATGGAGGCACTGGCGTCTTGCCTGGCCAAGGAGCGTCCTTGCACGCGCAGGTAGGTTTGGAGGAGTATCCCTTGCGCCCTTCCAGCCATAGAGTTCGTCTCCCACCACGGGCCTTCCGATGGATGCGAGATGAACCCGGATCTGGTGCGTCCGGCCCGTCTCCGGCATGAGTTCAAGGAGCGTGACAGCTCCATATCGTCTAAGGACCCTGTAGCGTGTAAGGGCCCTTCTTTTCTTCCTCGCCCTCGTGGATATCTTCTTCCTGTCCGAGGGGCTTCGTCCAAGGGGTTTTCGTATCACTCCCTCGTCTTCCCTCATTGGCCCGCGCACAAGGGCCACGTATACCCGCTCTGTGGTGTGTGCGC
Source organism: uncultured Thermodesulfobacteriota bacterium (assembly GCA_964407495.1). Taxonomy (GTDB): domain Bacteria; phylum Desulfobacterota; class GWC2-55-46; order GWC2-55-46; family JADFVP01; genus JAJRZX01. The sequence goes on along the minus strand of CAYOVP010000003.1, from coordinate 67,627 downwards.
TGAACTGTGCGGCGAGTGCGGCATGGCTACTGTTGTTTCTGGCAACGACCATTACACCAGAGGTGTCCTTGTCGAGGCGGTGGACGATGCCGGGACGGTCGTCCCCTCCATAGGTGGAGAGAGTGCCGGTATAGTGGAGTAGCGCGTTCACGAGCGTACCGCCGCTTCGTCCGGCGCCTGGGTGTACGGTAAGCCCGGGGGGCTTGTTTATGACGATTATATCGTCATCTTCATAGAGTATCTCGAGGGGTATGGGCTCGGCCCGGAGGCCTGCGGGTTCCCTTGGCAGAAGGGCTACTTTCAGTTCGTCGCCCCTTCGGAGCCTCTGCGAGGGCTTGACCCTCTGGCCGTTTACGAGGACTCTGCCCTCGGCTATGGCCTTTTTTGCCGCGCTCCTCGTAAGAGTCGGGACGGCGAGGGCGACGAAGGCATCCACCCTCTGGCCCTCCGCGAGGCTCGTAAGGCGCACCTCTACACTCTTACCTCTTTCAGCCCTGTACCTGGCTCCGTCCAAGGGGCGCCCTTCTTGCGCCAGGCCCTCGCCGCTGAGCGGCATGTTCTCCGTCAGGCCGGCTTTATCATTAAGGTCTTCAATATTCATCAAGGGGGTCATGGACGGGGATACCTGGGCCCATATGGGTACAAGGACAGCGCAGGGCGCAGGGGTCGGTCATGAGACAGGGGGCCTGTCACGGAGTATCTCGTCTACGAGGACGTCTCGTCCCTTCTCTGCGTTGGCCCGCACGAGCCGCTCCACTAGGTCTGAGTCGGACTTCCTGAAGGCCTCGATTATCTCCCTGTGCTGTGCAACCGAGTCCTTCATCCTTCCCGGAAGGCTCAGGGCCGTGATCCTGAAACGCTCGAACTGTTGCACCAGGCTGTGCACCAGGGCGCAGAGTTTGTCGTTGCCGCAAGCATGAAGAAAGGTATCATGAAAGGCATTGTCGAGCCTGAAGAATCCCTTGACATCGTCTTTTTCGGCGCACTTTTCCATGGCCTCGTTGAGGTTCTCGAGGCGTCTTATATCGCGCGATGAGAGGGCCTCGCAGGCCGTTCTTGCGGCATGTCCCTCGAGAAGGCTCTTGATGGCGTAGAACTCGCGTACATCCTTGTCCGTGATCGGGCTTATTACCGCACCCTTTCTGGGGATGAGAGAGATGAACCCCTCGGACTCGAGCTGGCGGAAGGCCTCGCGTATGGGGGTACGGCTGATGCCGAAGTTCTCGGCGATTTCCTGCTCAGGCACCCGCTCTCCGGGCTTGAGCCTGCCGCTTATTACGGCGTCCTTTATGAAGTCTACTATCCTCTCCCTCAAGGTAAGGGGTTTTTCAACAGGATAGTCGAGTACTCTAATCTTTTCCATTGGATTGCTGAAGCCGCCGGGGCAAGGCGAAGGGGTCTGATTTGTCGTCTATACGCCCTTGTCTGCAAAAACCTCACACTGCTGGCGGAGACACTCGAAGTGACGTGAGTTTAAGGAACAGTACGGTATGCTAATATATAATGTATACAGTATACACTCCAGAAAGTCAAGTTCTTTTTACCTTTCAAGGGCTTGCCAGCCCCAGAGGGAGGCATGGTCGTAGTTGGGCTGAAACAGGGATTTTCCAACTTTTCCCTTGCCCGCGGCGCCTCTTCGGTGTTTAATGAGAATTATTCCTAATAAAAGGGACTTGCAGATGAATGACAATGAAGGCGAAAAGATACAGGTACACCTGCCCTACCCCCTGCTCTCGGCAAGGTACGACGAGGTCCTCGGCCTTGGCATAGACCCAGAGGTCTACATAGACGGCGAAGACCTGGTGGTGGCGGACAGGGACTTTCTCCGACGCGCTGGCGCCGAGTTTGGCGCCAGAGGCCTGCGCATAACCCAGCACGGCCCCTACCTGGGCCTCAACCCGGCAAGCCCTGACGAAGAGAGACGCCGACTCACTGTATCGCGATACCACTCTGCCTTCGAGGCCGCCGAGGCCCTGGGTGCAGTGAATATCGTCCTCCACGCAGGCTACAGCCGCCGCACCTACGGCGGGGACGTGGCGCGCTGGCTGGAACTCTCCATGAAGACCTGGCCCCAGTTCGTAAGACGCGCCGAGGATGCGGGTATGACAATTGCCGCCGAGAATATCCTCGAGAGGGAACCCGGCCCCCTAAAGAGGCTCGTCGAAGAGATAGACTCGCCGGCCTTCAGGCTCTGTATCGACTCTGGCCACCTCAACGTCTTCTCAGAGGTGGACTTCGAGGAGTGGTTCAGGACCCTTGGGCCCTATATAGCAGAACTCCACCTCCATGACAACAACGCAGAGGTGGACGAACACCTGCCCCTCGGAGAGGGCTCCATAGACTTTGTCCGATACTTTGGCCTGCTCCAAAAATACGACGTCCGGCCCGTCTATACCATAGAGCCCCACAGCGAGGAGGCATTTCCCAGGGCCATAGAGGCTGCAAGAAGGTTCATCGCCAGAGGTGCGGCCCAGAGTTGACCCTTCACCCCTCGTCCCCCTCAACAGGACAGTTGTAGGCAACTATCTGTATCTTCTCCAGAGTTATTAGCCCCTTGTGGTTCATCTCCTTTATGACAGGAAGAAAGTCCCTGATGCGCTCCTCGCTGTCCACAATCTCCACCACCATGGGCAAGTCCTCGCTGAGCATGAATACCTTGGCAGTGTGAAGTTTGCAGTGCGAACCATAACCCATGAACCCCTTTATCACCGTGGCCCCCATTAGCCCCCGCTCACGGGCGGCCTCCACTATGGCCTCGTACACGGGCCTCCCCCTGAACTTCTGCCTCTCGCCCACAAAGACCCGCAACATGTCTACATCACAGGGCATCTCCATGCAAGACCTCCTCTACAGGAAAAAGACGAAAAAGACAACAAATCAACCTTACTTTCTTTTGGAAAAAAGAAAGTAAGACAAAGAAAACCAGTTTCTGCTCAGGCCAGCGTGCACCTATTGAACCCGCAACGCGTCTCCATGAAAGAGCGCTACTTAAAAAAGAGAAACCAATAGGCACCCTACAGCAGCCTTCCTGCCGCGAGTCCAAGGAAGAGGACTATTACGCCCGAGACGTTCTGAAGGGCAAGGTTGCCCACTGCCATGGCCCACTGGCCGTCGCGAATGAACTGGCCTGTCTCGAACATGAAGGTTGAGAAGGTAGTAAAGGCGCCCATGAAACCACCGAGGACTATGAGACGCGTATGCCCGCCGATGAGAAAACGGTCCTCCGAGAGACTCCAGACAAGACCGAAGAGAAAGGCACCGAGTATATTCACCGCATAGGTGCCCCAGGGAAACTCACCGCCAGATACCCTCTGTACAAAACCAGAGAGCAGGTACCTTGAAAGTGTGCCGCCAGCCCCGGCAAGGCAGAGCCAGAGTAACTCCATGGGCGCTCCTTTGCTTGTTTGCAATTAATTGGTTCCCTCGGTTGCCCCTTCGTTATACCAGAGAGGACTCCTGGAAATCAAAAATCTTTTGCCTCCAAAGGCGGTTGACTTGTACGGGCAAAGCGTGTTAATTTCAGAGGATATATCATCGGCACTTCAAGAGCCCGAAGAACCCTGCATAAGAAGCAACGCCCAAAGCACCATAGGAGAACAAAACATTGAACCCAACCGCATTAGGCTCTCACCTCGGCATATGGTCCATGGTGGCCCACGCCGGGCCAATAGTAAAACTCGTCCTCCTCATACTCCTCATCTTCTCTGTCTTTTCCTGGGCCATAATCATCTACAAGGCCATGGCGCTCAAGAAGATAGAGAAAGAGACTTCTCGTTTCTACGAGGTCTTCTGGGAAAAACGACAGTTCTCGCACATAGCCTCCATCCTCGGCACCTACAAGAACACACCCCTCTCGCCGCTCTTTTCGGCGGCATACAACGAACTGGCAATTATAATGAAGTCCAGGGCCGAGTCCAAGGCCGAGCCAGGAGCCGATAAGATGGAGCGCATTGAGCGCATACTCCGAAAGACCAGCGCAATCCAGCACAGCAAGATGGAGTATGCCGTGAGTTTTCTTGCAACAGCCGGCAACACCGCCCCCTTCATAGGTCTCTTCGGCACGGTCTGGGGCATAATGAGTTCCTTCCAGGACATTGGCGCAAGAGGAGCCGCCAACCTTGCCGTAGTGGCCCCGGGGATTTCCGAGGCCCTCGTGGCAACGGCCATGGGCCTCGTGGTGGCAATACCCGCCGTGGTGGGGTACAACCACATCACATCGAGGATAAACCGCGTGGCAACGGAGATGGAGAACTTCTCGGCAGATCTCCTGAACATAGTGGAAAAACAACTCTCGCGATGAGCCCGAGGACAAGAATGGACGAGAGGCACAGATGGCGATGATGACCCCGCGGCGCGACAAGGAACTCATGTCGCAGATAAACGTAACGCCCTTCGTGGACGTCATGCTCGTCCTCCTCATCATCTTCATGGTCACAGCGCCCATGATGCAGTCGGGAATAGACGTGAACCTTCCGAAGGTAACGGCCAGGGCCGTTAGCACGAAGGCAGAGCCCCTAGTGGTGACCATCGACCGCCGCCAGCGCACCTACCTCGGCGAGACACGCATGAGCACCGCAAGGCTCGCCAAGAAACTCCGGGCCATAAACAAGATGAAACCCGGGAGCATGGTGCTCCTCAAGGCCGACAGAAAGGTGCCCTATGGGTACGTGGTTAAGGTCATCTCCGAGATACGACAGGCCGGGATCACCAAGATTGGCATGATAACCGAGTCAAGGCCCGGAAAGGGCTGACGGCCAGGGGTCGCGCCCGAGGCACGCCGGCCCGGATTCATCCTCTCTTGCCTCTTCCGCCCCGTCCCAGGTCTCTTGAATAACTTATGGTTAAATCCTTCGGCCATACCCCAAGGGTCTTCAAGAAATTCCTTTACATCTCCATGGTAGCCCACCTTCTGGTCATAATAGTGCTGGGCATATACATGAGGGGTAAAAGGAAGGTCTTCTTTACACCCGTCTATACCGTGAGCCTGGTGGAACCACCAAGGGAACGGAAAAAACAGGGACGAAAAAAATCGAGACAGTCCATAACGACGAGGAAAAAAAGAAGGGCCACCAAGAAGACTGCGAAGAAGACCCTTGTCCTGAAAAAGAAAAAGGCAGCCCCAAGGCCGAAAAAACACGTGGAAAAGGAGATCTCCGAGGCCCTCAGCGCCATACGCAGGAAGGTCCAGTCCGAGGAAGAACAAAAGGCCTTAGCCGCAAGGATAGAGGCGATACGCAAGCGCCAGGAGGCCGAGGCCCTCATGAAGAGGCTCGAGAGTATAAAGAAGACCCTGGACGCACCCCCGCCGGCCAGGACAGTGGCGAAACGGCGGGCCACTCCTTTGCTCACGCCCACAGGCGGGCTCAGGACAGAGAGCCTCGAACTCAAGCACAAGGCCTACTTCGCACTCATAAGAGACCGCGTCCAGGCCAACTGGATATACCCCGAGAATTTTGACAACGAGAAGATCTCGGTAATAGTATCCATACGCATAGGCCGTGACGGAACGCTCCTGAAGAGTTGGGTGGAGAAGGGCTCTGGGAACAGACAGTTCGACGAATCGCTCCTCAAGGCAGTGAGAAAGGCCTCACCCTTTCCGCCGCTACCCGAAGACTTTACTGAAGACACGCTGGAGACGGGCCTCAGGTTCTGCCCCACCTGCGACTGAGACAAGGTAGGATTATGAAAAAGACACTGACTCTCGTTCTGGTTATACTCGGCCTCTTCCTTGGGGCAGGCTCTGCTCCTGCAAAGGTCTACATCGACCTCGCGGCACCGTCCATAAAGAGGCTCCCTCTTGCAGTGCAGGAGTTCCGGTACCTGGGGCCAGACCCCTACTCCGAGGCCGAGAGGACACACATCCATGGCATATCCGGCGCCATGCTCAGAACCATAAAGCGAGACCTCGACTTTTCTGGTGTCTTCCGCGTACTGGACAACGAGGCCTTTCTTGAAGACCCCGAGAAAGCGGCCTTTGACGCAGAGGGCATAAAGTTCAGGGACTGGCGCATGATCGGGGCCGATGCCCTGGTGGAGGGAAGGTTCAGACTGGAAGGAGAACGCCTCGTTGTGGAGGTACGGCTGTTCGACACCGTACGGCATACCAACATCATGAGCAAGAGGTTCATCGGGAGCCCGAGCCGGCCAGAGCGCCTCGCGCACTTCGTCTCCGAACGCATATACGAGGAGGTGACAGGGCGAAAGGGCGTATTCACCACAAAGATGCTCTTTGTTGCAAGGGTACGGGGCAAGAAAGAGATATTTCTCTCCGACTACGACGGCGGCCACAGGGTGCAGATTACGTCCAACGGCTCCATAAACCTCTCGCCAAAGTGGTCTCCAGACGGCAAGAAGGTCATATATACATCCTACAAGCGGGGGTACCCCTACCTGTACATCTTCGACCTCCTCTCCGGGCACGACGAGATCATCTCCAAAAAACACGGCCTCAACATTGGCGGGAGGTTCTCGCCAGACGGAAAGTCCATAGCACTTACGCTCAGTACCCGTACAGGGCCGGACATATACCTCCTGCACCTTGGCGGAGGAGGATATGAGCGCCTTACGACGAACTACGGCATAGACGTATCTCCCACGTGGTCCCCGGATGGTACAAAGATAGCATTCGTCTCAGATAGGAGTGGAAATCCGCATATTTTTGTGTTAGACTTGCGAACCAAAAAGATACGCCGACTCACTTACGGGGGCACCTACAACGCGAGCCCGGTCTGGTCTCCTGACGGAACGAAGATAGCCTATGCCAGGGCCGACGGCGGCGCCTTCAATATCTGGGTAGTGAATGCCCGGGGCGGCGGACAGGTTCAACTCACATACGAAGGGAATAACAGGTCTCCGTCCTGGTCTCCTGACGGAAGGTTCATAGCCTTTACGCGTTCATACGACGGCTCGGACGGCGACCTCTACGTAATGCAGGCAGACGGCACGGGTGTGAGAAAGATACCGCTCGGCATAGGTGAGATAAGTTCTCCATCATGGTCACCCTTTCTCTACTGAACCGGCTGGTTCTTGTTTGCCCTCTTCGCCCCAAAAGGGACTCCTATTCCTGAAGTTCAGAGACTGAGAAAACGCCTTCGCCTCTTTTTTCTGCTCTTTTCGCCCCTTTGGCCCTTGAAATGTGAGTAGCGATACAGTATCTTTTTGTTTTCTTCTTATATACAGTTACTACTCCCGTGAGAAAGGGGCCCTTCCCTGTATCCGCAGGCACTCGATCCCTTCAGACCGGCCAGAGACGAGACCAGGGGCGGGAGAAGCCATGGCCGCGGGCTTTACAGAGCATAAAAAGATCATGTCTTGAGATATTTCATCCATAACGAAGAAGGAGGCATTAAATGAAGAAGTACCTGAGAATACTTCCGCTACTGCTCCTGGCACTGACCCTCGCGGCATGCGCCGGCAACAAGAAGACCACGGTGCAGGAGGACATCACCACAGCAACGGGCCAGAAGGGCGAGACAGTGGTGCCCGAGGAGGGCGTGGGAGAGAAGGGCGTGAAGGAGTCTGATATAAAGGCAGGCGAGAAGTTCCGCGAGGCCTTTGTCTCTGAAGAAGAGAGAAAGGCCGCCACAGCCGCGGCCTTTGCCGCAGGCATCAAGCCCGTACACTTCGACTTCGACAGGTACACCATCCGCGAGAGCGACGCCGAGATACTCAAGGCCGACGCCCAGTGGCTCAAGGACCACCCCGATGTTCTCGTACGCATAGAAGGACATGCCGACGAGCGGGGCGACAACGAGTACAACATGGCCCTCGGCGAGAAGCGCGCCCTCAGCGTAAAGCGCTACCTCGTCTCTCTCGGGATCTCTGCCAAGAGGCTCTCTGTCATCAGTTACGGTGAGGAAGACCCTGTTGACCCTGGACACAACGAGGAGGCCTGGGCAAAGAACAGGCGCGTGGAGTTCGAGAAACTCAACTGAGGCCCAGCACCCCCAAGAAGGTATGGACAGGTAAATACAAGAGGGGGGCCTGTACCTCGGCTAATGAAGGCCCGGTTGATGGAGACTTTCCGGCAAGGCCCTTGCTACTGTAAAGGGAAAGGCCGCGGCCTCGATACATGGGCGGCCAAGGACTGCTCTGCGCTGGAGCACCGGTTGCCGCGCCGCGGCATTCATACAAGAACAAGACAACTCGCAGGGGCCCAGAGAAGGCACAATGCCCTGCAACGGAAGACAGAATGGATAGATTGAAGATTTTCAGACTGGCCAGGGGGCTCTTCATCGTACCCCTATTCCTTCTCGCCACCTATGGGTGCGGTCCTGGTTTTCCCATTGTCACAGAGGAACAACAGGACTACATGGACAAGGTGGACCGGACGGCCAAGAAGACCGATGTCTTGGAGAAGCGTCTCGACGCCCTCGAGAGCCGAGGCGCGGACAAAGAAGGCGTTGAGGCTCTGAAACTCAGCCTTGCCGAGACAACGAGGTCAGTGGAGGACCTTACGAGGGAATTTTCCTTTGTGCGGGGAAGCCTCGAAGAGTCGGCCAATGCCCGTGCCCAGATAGAGAGCGAGATATCATCCATAGAAGAAGAACTGCGCGGCATAAAGGAAGAGATACGCGCCATTGGCGAGGCCGCCACATCAGACCACGATGAACTCATGACACTCAAGAGCAGTACCGCGGCGGCCATGACGCAGATCAGCGTACTGGAATCAGAGATCGGGATACTCAAGGAAACCCTCAAGAAGTCCATAGAAGCGGGCATAGCCGAGGTGGCCCCTGGAGCCGTGTCTCCGCCTCCCCTCTCAGGCCCGGGGTCAGGGCTCACGCCTCAGGCCCCCGCTTCCGAAGGGTCCGCTCCGGCAAGTAGCGCCGTGGCCGGGAAGAGACAAGGCGGGGAGGTTGCAAAGGAGAGCGGCGCGGCCGGCGTAAAGACCGCCAAGGCAGGACCGCAGCCAACCCCTGCCACGACAAAACAAGAGACAAAACCCTCGGACCCCGAGGCCCTGTACTTTCGCGGATTCAAACTCACCAAGGACAAGAAGTACGACCAGGCCTCGGCCACCTTCAGACGCTTTCTCAAACTCTACCCCCACAACAGGCTCGCCGACCACGCAAGATACTGGCTCGGGGAGATATACTACACGCGGGGAGACTGGGAGAGGGCCATACTCGAGTTTGACAGGGTCATAAAGGAATACCCCGGTGGGGACAAGGTCCCTGCGGCCATCCTGAAGGAGGGCTTTTCCTTCGACAAACTGGGCTCAAAGAAAGAGGCACGCCTCCTTCTTGAGAAACTCATCGAGAAATACCCTCATAGCCCTGAGGCCGGTAAAGCCCGGGAACGCCTCAAGAAACTGAAGAAATAACCGTGCCTCTAACCCCTCACCCTCACTTGCCGCCCAAGGCAGGGGGCCTGTGCGTACGAGCCGGGGCACGAAGATAAACGCAGGGTCCGGGGGTAAGTACTGAGTTATGCGACGAAAAGGGCGTGGAGCGCCCGCTTGCGCCTCCTCATATCGCCATCTCAGCCCCGGAGCCACAGGGGCCCAACCCTCCACCCACTCCAGGCTCCAGTACCCCTGCGGCCCCCACCTGCGATTAATAAGGCCCGGCAAAACAGTGCGGTGGTGCAGTGCAAGTACTCCCCGGTATCTCCTCCCCAGAATACATATGACATGGCACGCTCCATAACACCTGCGTTCCCCGCCCAAGAAGTACGTTTTCTCCCTGGTCTACTGGATAAAAGTCATACCCAGGGGACCTGTATTCGGGTATAATATGAAAGTAAAAATCTATTGGGAATGCTTTAGATATGGGCAGAATAGTATCATTAGAAAAATGCGGCGACTATGAGCAGGAGAGGGTCTACGAGGCAATACGCAGGGCCCTTGGACACATGGGCGGCATGGACGCCTTCGTAAGCCCCGGCGAGAGGATCGTCCTGAAGCCCAACCTCCTTGCCGCCAAGCCTGTGGATGCCGCTGTCACGACCCACCCGTCGGTGGTGCGTGCAGTAATAAGGCTCGTTCGCGAGGCAGGGGCAACTCCAATCGTGGGAGACAGCCCGGCCATCGGGAACGCCCGCAAAGTGGGCGACAAGTGCGGCATACTCGCGGTCTGCGAGGACGAGGGCGTCGAATACAGGGGCTTCGAGGAGGTCCAGGCCGTCTCCACCCCTGAGGGGCATATTTACAAGCGCCTCGAGGTAGCCCGTGTGGTCATGGAGGCCGACGGCGTAATCAACCTCCCGAAACTCAAGACCCATGCCCAGATGCTCCTCACCATGGGGGTAAAGAACATCTTCGGCTGTGTCCCGGGAAAGAGAAAGCCCCAGTGGCACCTCAGCGCAGGCGTTGACACTCTGTACTTTGCTCAGATGATACTCGACCTCTACCTCTACATAAACCCGAGGCTCACCATAATGGACGCCGTGGTGGCCATGGAGGGTAATGGCCCTGCAAGCGGCGACCCACGGCCCGTGGGCCTGATAGCGGCCTCAGAAGACGCAGTCGCCCTCGACCGTGTCTGCGCCCGCATTCTGGGCGTTCCGGCCAGCAGTGTCCCCATACTGGAGGCCGCACGGGAGAGGGGCCTGCCTGGCGTGGATTACGAGGATATCGAGACACTGGGCGAAGCGCCAGGGCTCTTCGAGGTCGAGGACTTCAGGCTCCCGCCCCTCGTGCACACGAACTTTGCCGATAAACTCCCATACTTCATAGGCTCGAGACTCAGAAAGGCCCTCACCGTCAGGCCCCACATCATAGACTCGCGTTGCACGCTCTGCGACCTCTGCGTGGGCGTCTGTCCGGCCCGCATCATGAAGAGCGGAAAAAAGATAATAATTGACTATGACCAGTGCATAAGGTGCTTCTGTTGTCAGGAGATGTGTCCCAACGAGGCCATCACCTCCAGGGCCGGTTGGCTTAAAAAGATCATCCCAGGGCTCTGAAGACGCGCCTTAGGGCGTCTGGCGCGCCACCACTCTAATACCCTCTCGGAGCAGGACTTGTCTCCCTTGATACCCAGAAAAAAGACCCTCGCCATACTCGCGGTTATTATCATGGGCGCGGCCCTCGCGGCGGCGTACTATCTATGGCGCGTACCCATTGACATAACCTCGTACAAGGGCGCAATCATCTCACGCATAGAAGACGTCACTGGTGCGAATCTCACGGCAGGCAGTGCAAGACTCGGCTTGTTGCCAGCGCCATACCTCGAGGCCCGGGACGTACACATGAGCAAGGGCAACAAGAGTATCCTCGACGCCAGGGCCGTAAGGCTCCACATCTCCATCCTACCTCTCTTCCTAAGAAAGATAGTCGTAGAACGCATGAGCATGGAAGGCTGGCGGCTCGCCGTACTTCGCCGCCCAGACGGCTCCATGCCCCTTCGGGAGATATACGAGAGGGTGATAAAACGAAGACATATGGTCACCGTAAAATCCATGGCCCTCGCAGACGGCGTACTAGTGGTGGAAGACAGGATGGGCGAGAGAGACTTCATGATGAAGGCGGTCATGGGCAGGGGGCGAGTGGAACGTCATGAAGACGCCATCAGGTTCCAGGCCAACCTGGGCCTCGAAGACGGCACAGAGATATTTACCCGTTGCGAGGTGACAAAACCGGAAGGCAGGTTCCGCCTGAGGGGCAGTGCCACAGTAGCGGACATGGACCTTGCGCGGCTCAAGTCATACGTAAAACACCCCACTCTCTCGGGACGGGCCTCCACAGACCTCGACTTTACCTATGAGGACGGCCTGAGGGCAAGGGGCCGGATCAATTACAGAGACATCACCATGCTCGCCCCTCAGATCTCGGCAAGGCCCCTTCGCTCCGGCACAGGAACGGCTGATTTTCGTCTCGGTCTGAGAGAGAAGGATATTGAACTGGAGATACGAAAGGCCGAGGTCGATATGGACGATTACGTAGTGAGCGGAGAAGCGGATCTCAAGGGCGATTTGGAAAAGCCCTCGACGCTTGCGCTGGACCTTCGCCTTCAGTCAACGCCCATACCCGCAAAGACGGTCAAGACCCTGGTCATGGACAGGGTCTTCAAGGACAAAAAGATAGCCTGGATAAACGAGGTGCAACCCCTCGGCGGGGCGGTCTCGGTAAAGGCCTTTCATCTCAAAGCGACCATGGGCGCCATCGGCCAGAAGGGCTCCTTCACAAGGCCTGGTGTCATGCGGCTCGAAGCAGGGCTCGAAGGCCTCCGTTTCCGACACAAGATCCTCGGCCCTGAGGAGGTGTCCAACCTCTTTGGAAAACTCCTCATAACAGGCGGGACAATAGACTTCAAGGATGTCTCAGGCCGTGTGGGCACCGGTCTCGTAGAAAGACTCTCTTACAGGATGGAGAACATAGGTGCAAAGAACAAGCATCTCACCTATGACCTCTCACTCCTCGGCCACATGGACGCGGGCCGCGCCATTGGACTCACCATCAGGCTCTTCAGGAACTCTGGCGAGGCGGTAAAGAAGCAACTCCGACGTATCTCGGCAACAGGAGATACTCGCGTCAAGTTCATCCTCAAGGGTACGATGGACGTAAAGGGCAGTTCAAAGTTCTCTGTCAACCTGGGGTTCAGAAAGGCTACGTTCCGCTACGATGGCTTTCCCCTCTCCTTTACCTCCCTCGACGGCAACATAGACATAGACAACCGGCGCTTCACCTTTACGGACCTCTTCATGAGAGACGGCGCAGATTCTTCCATGGCACTGAACGGCTATATACGCGACTATACAGGCCCCACCCCTTACCTGAGCCTCGATGGCAAGGGCAGCATCTACGGCGGTACGCTCTCTGCTTTCTTTACTGGTACTACCCTTGAAGGGCTCTCCACTGTAGATGCCGTGCCATTCTCGGCAAGGGTGAAGGGCCCACTCGAGGACCTGAGGGTCAAGTACGAAGCAGACCTCGGGCCTGCCGGTATCGGGTACAGGGCCCTTCTCGGCAAGAAGGCAGGCGTGCCCCTCTCACTGACCACGGAACTACTCATAAAGAAAAACACCATAGAGATAAAGAAGACAGACCTCAAGACCCTGGCCACGAGCATCCGCCTCAAGGGCACCATGGGACGAGGTAAGAGGAGTGGCTCCTACAATATCTTCGTAGAGGCAAGAAAGGCAAGACTCTATGATCTTGCAGACATTACCCCACTGGTCGATAAGAGAGCCGACACAGCCGGAACGCTGAACATCATCCTCAAGGCATGGCGCAAGAGCCGGGGGGCGGCGCCCATATACAAGGGTGTAATCTCGCTTGAAAAGGGGCACTTCACGAGCCCCCTTGCAGCAGAACCTGTAAAGTCACTGGAGATATTCGCAGAACTCGATGGCCGAGGGGCAAGTATCCGTATCCCCAAGGCCAAGATAGGAACGAGCGAGTTTCAGGGCTCTATCAAGGTGCCCTCCATAGCAAGGAAGAAGATGGAGATGAACTTCGTCTCGAGGAGGCTCGACACCTCTGACATCTGGGGCGAAGGCACGGAGGCCCTTGCTGACTGGAGCCGGAGGATAAGAGACCTGGGTCTTGAAGAAAAAAGAAAGAACAATGAAAAACCCCTTACCGGCACGGGCAAGATTAGCATCAAGAGCGGGAGGGTCCTCGGCACGGAAGTTAAGGACTTCAAGAGCGAGATCCTGATGAGCCCCCAGTTCATAAGGTTGGACCCGATCGTATTCATCACAAAGGGAGGGACGGTAAAGGGCAAATCCGTCCTCTTCAGGGAGCAGACAAGCCCCCATACCTTCGAGGGCTCGGCCAGCCTCACCGGCATACACCTGAAAGAACTCCTTCGCGACCTTGGCGCAAAGAAAGACATCCTTACTGGAGACCTCTACGGTAATATCGAGATCTCCTGCCGCAGAGGGACCAAGCCCTTCTCGCGGTGCCTCGATGGCAAGGCCTTTGTCAAGGCCGAGCACGGACGCATGTGGAAGTTCCAGGTGATAAGCAAGATATTCTCCATAGTGAATATCATCTCCATAGACGAACTCTTCAAAAGGGGCCTGCCTTACCGCTCCATAACAGGAGACTTCAAGATAAAAAAGGGCGTCATCACTACAGACGACCTCCTCTTCGACAGCGACTCCATGCGCATGTCGGCTGTAATCTCCCTGGACACAACCAGGAAGACCATAGACTCGACCCTCGGCGTGCACCCCTTTGTCACTATAGACAAGATCGTTACGAACATCCCGCTCGTTGGCTGGATAATCGGCGGCAAGGAGAAGTCTTCCGTAAGCCTTTACTACACCATAAAGGGTCCCTTGAAGACACCGTCTGTAGAGCCTGCGCGTATAAAGAACATACAGAAGGGGATACTGGGAAAGATAGAGCGCCTTATCACATCGCCCATAAAAGTAATACAGATGGGCTCTGATATCCTCGTACCAAAGGACAAGGGTGAAGACGATGAAAAATGAGAGTGGCCACGGGACATTCAGAAACAGGCCCGGGTTCTGGAATACTCTAAAGGCCAGGTGGTACAGACGCGGGCTCGAGGGTTCTACCTTTCCCAAGGTGATAGCGCCTTACATCCTAAGGCATGCCACCGGTGCCAGGACCTTTCTTGACGTCGGCGCAGGTTGCGGCTCCCTTGCCATACCGCTGGCAAAGGCCGGAAAGGACGTAACCGCCCTTGATCCCTCGGCGGCCATGATCAGCATACTCCAGGAGGATATCAAGAGACTTGGTCTGAAGAACATAAAGACCATTATCAGGCCATGGGAGGCCGAGTGCGTAGAGCCTGTGGATGTTATCATCTGCGCCAACGTACCAGGGCTCCTGAAGGGCTCGACGGACTTTCTCAGAGAGGCCTCCGAAAAGGCCGGGATGTACGTCTTTCTCGTAGAGGGTGCCGGGCCCAGAGCCGACAAGTTCTACTACAAGGAACTCTACCCCCTCATCTTCAACCGCGAGTTCGGCCCAAGGAAGGACTACCTTGCCACCTACACGGCCCTTCACGAGATGGGTATCTACGCCAACGTACGCATAGTGGAGTACGATTTCGACCAGCCCTTTGTGTCGCTCGACGAGGCGGTGGAGTTCTGGAAGGAACACATGTGCCTCGTGACAGAAGAACACGACAGGACGCTTCGCGAGTTTCTCGGCAAAAAACTCGAAAAAAGCGGTAACGGCCTCGTATCGAGGATACACAAGAGGTCGGCCATAATCTGGTGGAAGACAGGGGCATGAGGACCGAGTAGAAGGGGGGCGTAGTTTTCGCTGGGCAGTGCTCACCCGCCTACCCTAAAAGTTTTTCCAATTGGTTTTCTTCACTCCACTTTCTTTTTCCCAAAAGAAAATGGAAAGGTCTTTTCGTATCCTGGTGCGCTTAGCCCCAGACTCTCTCCTTTCTTTTTTCTCTCTATTTGCGGGACGACCTGCCCGATCAGAAGTTTTTTTATTTTCCTATACATTCTCTTCACCACGTGCTATATTTATATTTACACTTGGTGCCAACCGGTCGGTACGTGCAGAGTCAAGGTTGATATACCTTCCATAACGAGAGAAGTCCTTCAACCCTTTCCCCGCAATAACCTCAAGAATACAGCCTGGACCGGCCCTTCAAGGGGCAGGCGATTTAGATGGAGAATTATATGAAGTTCGAGAAACTCGGTCTTCAGGCCGAACTACTGCGCGCAGTCCAAGCCGAGGGCTACACAACACCCACACCTGTACAGGCCCGTACAATCCCATTGGTGCTGGAACGACGAGACATACTTGCAGGCGCTCAGACGGGAACGGGAAAGACGGCGGCCTTTACACTGCCCATGCTCCAGATACTCGGTAAGGGTGGCAGGGGACGATTTCCACGCGCCCTCGTCCTTACCCCAACACGCGAACTGGCCGCACAGGTAGCCTCGAGCGTTCGCACCTATGGAAGACACATGCCACTCAGGTCCTGCGTCGTCTTCGGTGGTGTCGGCATAAACCCCCAGATAGAGAGACTTCGCCGTGGTGTGGACATACTCGTTGCCACGCCAGGACGCCTCCTCGACCATGCCTCACAGCGAACGGTAAATCTCTCCAAGGTGGAGATACTCATACTTGACGAGGCCGACCGCATGCTGGACATGGGATTTATCCACGACATAAAGCGGATAATGAAACTCTTGCCTGTAAAGAGACAGAACCTCCTCTTCTCGGCCACCTACTCTGACGAGATAAAGGCACTTGCCGACGAATTTCTGCATAACCCCGAGTTCGTGGAGGTGGCAAGGAAGAACATTGCCGCCGAGACAATAAGCCAGGTGGTGCACCCTGTGGGGCACTCGGAAAAACGCGAACTCCTCTCGCATCTCATAAAGACAGACAACTGGAAGCGCGTCCTTGTATTCACGCGTACAAAACACGGGGCCAACCGCCTTGCCACTCAACTCCAGCGAGACGGCATAACGGCCACGGCCATACACGGCAACAAGAGCCAGGCCGCACGCACAAAGGCCCTGGCCGACTTCAAGCGAGGTGCCGTAAGGACGCTTGTGGCAACAGACGTTGCCTCGCGTGGACTCGACATAGACCACCTGCCCCATGTAGTCAACTTTGACCTTCCAAACGTCCCAGAGGATTACGTTCACCGCATCGGACGCACGGGAAGGGCCGGTGAAGAGGGCACGGCCCTCTCTCTTGTCTGCCGGGGCGAGCAGGGACTTCTTAGGAACATCCAGAGGCTCCTCAAGCGCGATATCCCTGTAAGACAGGTAGAGGGGTTTTGCTACGACGAGTGCCCTGAAGAAGGCCACCGCGTGCAACGCTACGGCGGGGGGCAGAGGAGGCAACAGAGAAACGGCCAGGGGCGAGCCTCCTTCAACCCGCGCTCAAGAGGCCGAAGGGGCCGAGGGGATTATGAGAGCAGGGGTACTTCGCACCGCTGAGGAGCATATTCTTCAGCCGGAGCCAAGGCCACCGCAGAGACAGACCGCCGCCACCCAACCATGGGTTGCGGCGTTTTTTTTTGTGCCAAGGAATAGGAGTGCAAGAAGCCGCGAATGTGGTCTGGGTAAGAGTGCCACCCAGAACCCAAGAAGCGGTCTTATTACACCATGTTGACATTAAAGAAAACGTGAGTTATAAAAGACGGAGTACGACTTAAAAAGTTGCTGTCTTTGCTTATGGAACCAAAGACCCTGTTGGAAAGACTGAACCGATCTTCAATCCGAACACTACAAAACCACGAGGGGAAAATCCATGAGACACCTGAAGAAGTTCCTGATCATTATCGTTCTCTCCCTACTGCTCGTTCCATGTTCCCGGGCACTTGCCGAAGACTCCCTTGCGCATACAGTGCGAAGCGCCATCTACGGCGGTGTCATAGGCGGGCTCGTCTCCGGCGCCGTGGTACTCATCACCGACCACCCCAGCGATAACCTCGGCTACATCCCCACTGGCATAGGCGCTGGTGTGCTCCTTGGCACGGCCTACGGGATAATCACGAGCGAGGCTGTCCAGGACCGTGCCTTTGGTGAACTCGAGGGAGGAAGGCTCAGCCTCCACATCCCAACGGTAAAGACCAAGTCCTCCTTTGACAAGACAACACAGACCGCAGAGATAAGAGGGTCTGTCTCTCTTCTCAAGGTCCGCTTCTGGTAAAGTACACCAAAGGGTTACAAAAAAACTTGGGCAGCCCCGTTGGGTAGAGCGTAAGCGAAACCCAACAATTTAAGAAAACAACCAAAATACCGTTGTGTTGATAAAACCAACCCAACAAAGCACAGTAGGTTGGGTAGAGCGCAGCGAAACCCAACAACCCCCTTGGTTAAAAAATACCGTTGGGTTGAAAAAACCAACCCAACCTACGAAAAAACTCTTCTTCGCAGCCACGCTGGGTGGGCACTGCCCACCAAATAACCTACTTATTATTGGTTTTCTTTGCCCCACTTTCTTTTTTCTAAAAGAAAGTGGGGAAATCCCCCCCCTCTTTTTTCTTATCTTCCCTTTTACTCGCAACCCCGCTCAGAACATATGGCTACTCTTCATGAGGAGGCTCACGCCGAGGTAGGTGAAGAGGACGAGGCCAAAGCCTATGACCGTTGCCACGGCGAGGCCTCTTCCGCGCCATCTTTTTATGTACCATGCGTGCATTGCCCCGGCGTAGTAGAACCAGAGGATAAAACTCCAGATGGATTTTGGTTCCCAGAGCCAGTACGTACCCCAGGCGAGGTATGCCCAGACAGCCCCGGATATCATGGCCCCGGAGAAGAGGAGAAAGCCCCAGAGAACGCCTTTCTCGGCGATGTCCTCGTATTTTCTGATAGAGACCTTGGGGCCGGCAGGCCCACTCCTGAAGGAACCGAAAAGAAAGAGAACCGCCCCGGCAAAGGCCAGTGTGAAGAGGGCGTATGCCGCGAAGGAGAGCGTAACATGTGCCTCGAACCAGTGGGTGCGGAGTATGAGGTTCAGGGGGCGGCCCGGCTCATACCTCGATATGGCGAAGACGAGGGCTGCCACGGCCACGGGCAGGGTTATGGCACCTGGGGCGCGTTCTTTGTAACGCAGGATTACTACGAGGGTTACAACTGCCGTTGTCCATGCATAGAAGACAAGGGTCTCGAACATGCTCGCCATGGGGGCGTGGGCCGTGGCCGCTACACGCATGACAAGGGCCGCGGTATGGGAGGTGAGACCCAGGAGTATGAGCGCCGTGGATATGCGCGACGTGAGTCTGCACTTTCCGGTGCGACCCGTGAGCGTGACGAGCACATGGAGCACATAGAGGATGGCCGCGGTCTTGAGGAGTATCAGCACTTTCTGCCCCTCACCTACCCTTTTCTCCGGGCCAGATGCATGTATGGAGTTGGAGTTGGAACCGGATGCAAAGCCTGTCTTCGAGGACCCAGCCGGCAAGGACGCTCGGCTTGAGTCTCCCGGAGACTGGCGAGAAGATGATACTTCGCCTGCTGATCACAAGGGCATCGTCAGAGGAGATGAACTCTCTGGCAAACTCGTAGTCAGTGCGGTCGGCTATGACGAACTTCATCTCGTCGGAGGGTCTCATGCGTGAGAGGTTTTCCATATCAAAAGACCCGGAGGCCCCGCTGGAGGGGCACTTTACGTCTACCACGCGCACCACGCCCTCGGGGACACGGCCAATATCCATACTGCCGTTGGTCTCAAGGAGGACTGTATCAAAACGCTCGAGGAGCCGGGCCGCAAGTAGCGGCGTCTCTTCCTGCAGGAGGGGCTCGCCACCTGTTATTTCCACGAGTCCGCGGGGGTACTCTTCCACTTCTCTTACGATGTCCCCAAGGCTCATCTCCCTGGCGCCATCTTTGGTGCGGGCATAGGCGGTATCACACCAGGGGCACTCGAGGTTGCACCCTGCAAGACGGATAAAGACACAGGGCAGGCCCACATAGGTGGACTCGCCCTGGAGGCTGAAGAATATCTCGTTGAGAAGCATGCTCTTGGCAACGGGGTCAGGTCTTTTCCTTCCCCTCTCCAGAATCGTTGTCGTTATTATTGTTGTTATTGGGGGCCTGGGGCTTTTTCTTTCCTGGTTTGGGCCGTCCAAAGGCCTTGTATGTCTTTGCAAGTTCGCGTAGTCTGTCCTCCACGAGACGATTGACCGTGCCCTCGGGGAACTTACCATCCCCACTGCGCTCGCCTGCGGGCATTCCAGTGAGTATCTCTATGCCCTCGTCGATATCGTTTATGGAGTAGATGGAGAAGCGGCCCTCTTCAACTGCGTCTCGGACCTCTTTCTTGAGCATGAGGTTACGGACGTTGCGCCCTGGTATGATAACGCCCTGGTCGCCTGTAAGGCCCTTGGCCACGCAGACATCGAAGAAGCCTTCTATCTTCTCGTTTACCCCTCCTATGGGCTGGACCTCGCCTTTCTGGTTCATGGACCCTGTTATGGCGATTCCCTGTCTTATGGGTACCCCAGAGAGGCTCGATAGAAGGGCATAGACCTCGGCACAGGTGGCGCTGTCGCCCTCTATGCCCTCGTACAACTGCTCGAAGCAGACAGAGGCAGAGAGGGTGATGGGGAAGTCTGTGGCAAAGCGCGCACCGAGGAAACTCTTGAGTATCATATGGGCCTTGTTGTGAATGCGGCCGCTCATCTTGGCCTCGCGTTCTATGTTCACTACGCCGGCATCCCCCATGAACGTCCGCGCCGTTATACGCGAGGGCTTGCCAAAGGTATAGTCGCCGAGGCTCAGTACGGCAAGGCCGTTTATCTGCCCCACGGCCTCGCCCTCTGTCTGCACCATGATGGTGTCTTCTTCTATGTACTCGCGAAGGCGGTCTTCTATGCGGGAGTGGCGCCTTATCTTCTCCCTTATGGCCTTTTCCACGTGCTCGGCTGTGACGGTCTCCGAGCCTCCGGCCCCGGCCCAGTAACTGGCCTCTTCTACGAGGTTCTGTATGTCATTGAAACGCGTGGAGAGTTTGTTCTTGTGTCCGGCCAGGCGCGAGCCGTACTCCACGACCCGGGCCACACCTGTCCTGTCAAAGGGCCTGAGCGTGTCTTTTCCACAACAGGCAGAGATGAAGTAGGCGTACTTCTCTGTATTGGTCTTGTCGCGGTCCATGATGGTCTCGAAGTCGGCCTTTACCTTGAAGAGTTTCCTGTACTCCCTGTCAAGGGAATAGAGGAGGTAGTACAGAAAGGGGTCTCCTATTAGGACTATCTTTATGTCAACAGGTATGGCCTCGGGCTTGAGCGTGGCCGTGGAGACGAGTTTGTACTGCTCCCAGACATCTTCTATCCTGACCTCGCGGTTCTTTATCATCCTCTTCAGGGAATCATAGACAAAGATGTTCTTGAGCATATCCAGAGCGTTTATGACGAGGTATCCGCCGTTGGCCCTGTGTATGGCTCCACCCCTTATCATCGTGAAGTCCGTGGAGGCCACTCCCAGTTGAACCTTGTACTCGATGCGTCCAAAGAGGTTGTAATATGTGGGGTTCGACTCGAAGACAACGGGCGCGCCCTTTGTCTCGGCGTTGTTGACTATGAGGTTGACCCTGTATTTTTCAAAGGGCGGCTCGGCGCGTTGAATGGCGAGAGCCCCGAGGGGGCCGGGGAGGGGCTCGCGGGGCTTGAACTCCTCGAGGTTGGCAAATATATGGGCCTTCACGGTCTTTATGAAGTTAACCACTTTTTCGTGTTCGCCGAACTTCTCTAAGATATCGTTGATTATGGGGTTGACCACGTACTGGACCATCTCGCTGTCAAGGGCGGCTATCCTCTCGCGTGTCTCTTTCTCTATCTTCTTTGCCTCGTGGATGGCGGCGGTAAGTTGGTCCTGTAGGATCTTGAGGTTCTGCTCTATCTCGGTCTTCCGCTCTGCCGGGAGTTTGTCGAAATCCTCCTGGCTCATGGGCTTACCGTCCTTGGCAGGCACCACTGCAAGGCCTGCCGCTGTCTTTCGGAGGATAAGACCCCTGTCTGTGGCCATGCTCTCAAGACGCGAGAATACGGCCTTTGTCCTCTCCTGCTGGCCGTCCAGTATCTCGTCCCTGTGCTTCTCGTAGTCCTTTGTCTCGAAGACCTTTGGTACGTCTCTGCGGAGCGAGGCTATGAGACCGTCCATCTCGCTAACAAGGAGGGAGCCCTTGCCTGGGGGCAACTGTATGGCCTCTGGGGCATCGGGCTCGGCAAAGTTATATACATAACACCAGTCGTCGGGGCTGGGCTCGCCTGCGGCCTTCTTTCTTATGAAGTTCATGGCCGTTGTGTGCTTGCCTGTTCCGCCCTCGCCAAGTACAAAGATATTGTACGAGGAGTTCCTCATTCCCAGGCCGAACTCTATGGCGTCTATGGCCCTGTCCTGGCCGATTATCTCGTGGAGGCTCGGTACCTCTTTCGTGGTCTCAAAGGGAAAAGCCGATGGGTCGCAGAGTTCTGCGAGCATGGAGGCAGAGAGCCTCTCTGGTTTTGCCATTGTACTACCCCCTCATGATAAAAGTTCTTGGAATACACTCCTATGAAGGCACTCGCAGGCCTCCATGGTTCGGTATGTCTTCATGAAAAGCCGGGCCAACCCGTTCAGAGGGAAAGAGGATATGAGGTAACCAAGGCCCGAACAAAGGCTCTCGGACTTCTTTAGTCCTTAGCCGATTTCTCAATGAAGATGACCGTGGCCGCCATGGCCGTGGTGCTCGGCGCCCCTGTGAGAGACGCTCCCGAAGAGCCCCGGGCTCTCGCACCCTATGCACTCGGCCTGCAAGGTAGTATAGAAGATATGGTGGTTGCGGGCAAGGGTTTCGTTTAGTTCCTTGTATATTGCCCCCATACGCCACCTCTCGGGCTCGGCAATATCGATATGCGCGCTCATGGCGTAGACATTGTGGCAGATGCTCCAGATATGGAGATCATGGACGCTCGTCACCCCCCGCACGGCGGTCATATCCCTCACCACCTTCTGTATATCGACTTCCAGGGGTACGCCCTCGAGGAGTATGTTGGAAGAATCGCGAAGTATGCGCCAGATGCCATAGAGCAGGACCACGCAGATGGAGATACTTATGAGCGGGTCCACAGTGGTCCAGCCGGTATAGTAGATGATCACCGAGGCTATGATGACGCCGACAGAGGCCGCGGCATCGCCTGCTACGTGCAGGAAGGCGCTCTTTATATTCAGGTCTCTCGACGAGAGGGACCCGAGCCAGAAGGCCACGAGGAGGTTCACCACGAGCCCCACTACGGCCACGACGAACATGCCGACACTCTCGATCTCGCGGGGGTGTACGATCCTCTTGTAGGCGGAGTAAAAGACATAGAGCGTCACTGCGAGGAGGGTCAGGCTGTTTATAAAGGAGACAAAGACCTCCACCCTGTGGAGTCCGTAGGTCCTCTTCTCTGTTGGGGGGAGTTCCGAGATGTACAGGGCCGAGAGCGTGAGACAGAGGGCGAAGACGTCCATGAAGACATGGGCCGCGTCTGTCATGAGGGCGAGGCTCCCGGTAAGATAGCCGCCCACGAGTTCCACGAAGAAGATGATACCCGTAAGGACAGCCGAGACGGCAAGGCGCTGTTTTATCCTTCTCTCGCCATGCCCCATGTCTTTATTCATCACGTTCTCGGGCATCTTGCAGGCTCCGTCTTCAGGGTATTATCCAGATATTCTCCTTCTTCAATAATAGACTGATATCATGGCCCTCGGCAAGTGATAAATCCCGCATAACGAAATTGGGCAGGTCCACCTTCAACTGGCAGGAGCCCGCCTCTACGAAGACGCTGTGCATGGTGCCCATGCCTGTAACCGATGTTATCCTTCCGCTGATTACGTTTGTTCTCCTCGCCTCTTCCATGGCCCGCCCTGCCCTCACCACGGGTATCTCCTCAGGACGTATGCAGAAGTCCACCTTCTGGCCCTTATTGAGTACCCGCCCCTCTGGGAGAGTAGCCCTTATGAGGCCCGTTGCCCTGCTCCGAAGCGTGACAGCCCTGCCCGAGCACTCCACGACAACACCGGTAAAAATATTGCGTATACCCACAAAGCGCGCGACATTGCGGGTACTTGGCCTGTAGAAGACATCTTCCGTGCTGCCGAACTGCTCTACCTGGCCGTTGTTTATGACTGCTATGGAAGAGCCCATCATGAAGGCCTCCTCGAGGTCGTGTGTTACAAGGACAATGGTGATGGGAAAGCGCTCATGGATGCGCAGGAGGTCGCGCCGGAGTTTCTCACGCACCTGGTAGTCAAGGGCAGAGAAGGGCTCGTCGAGGAGGAGTATGCGCGGCGAGGCGGCAAGGGTGCGCGCAAGGGCCACACGTTGCTTCTGTCCGCCAGATAGTTCATGGGGGTATCGCTCCTCGAGCCCGGTGAGCCGCATTATGCCAAGGAGTTCACCCACCATGGTCCGTATCTCGGCCCGACCAGGCCAGCCCGGGCCGCCAGGGCCTCGAAGCCCGTAGGCTATGTTCTCATATACGCTCATATGGGGAAAGAGGGCGTAGTCCTGGAAGAGGAAGCCAACCCTGCGCTCCCGTATGGGTATATCAATGCCTGCCCCTCTGTCAAAGACCCTCTCCCCGCATATCTCCACAACACCCTCGTCGGGACGCTCTATGCCGGAGATCAGTCTCAGGACAAGGCTCTTTCCTGCGCCCGATGGACCAAAGAGAACGGTCAGGTCGTCGCCAAGGGCAAGGGAGAGACCAAGAGAAAAATCGCCGAATGACTTCTTGAGACGAAGCGTAAGACTCATGATAAAAACCAAGAAGTAAAAAAAAGACCAAGGAATTTCTTACTTTCTTTTGAAAAAGAAAGTAAGACAAAGAAAACTGATGGTCCAATGGCCTTCGGCCATTGGACAAGGCCACATCACCCTTCCCCTAAAGCCTGCCCCTCGTGATGATGCTCGCCGCGTAGAGAACGGCGAACGAGAAGAGCGTAACTATGAGGACCAGGACGTTTGCCGTATGGGTGTCGCCCATCTGAACGGCATCATAGATGGCAAGGGGCATGGTACGCGTAACACCAGGGATATTCCCGGCCACCATGAGCGTTGCCCCGAACTCGCCCGTTGCCCTTGCAAAGGACATGACCGTGCCAGCGGCTATGCCGCGCCAGGCAAGTGGCAGAGTAATGGTCCTGAAGACCTGGAATTCTGTCTTGCCAAGGAGCCTTGCCGCGTCCTCGTACTCGCGGCCAACGCCCTCAATGGCTGCGCGAACCGGTTTTACGAAGAGGGGCAGGGCCGAGAGAAATGCGGCTACGACGGCGCCCTTCCAGGTAAAGACGAGTTCGAGCCCCAACCCACCCTCGAGAAAACGTCCAAGGGGAGAAGAACGGCCAAGGAGCGTAAGGAGATAATAGCCGAGCACAGTGGGGGGGATGACGAGGGGTTGCATGATTAGAACGTCGAGGACGTTCTTTCCCGGGAACTCTCTCCTGGCAAGAACGAGGCCGAGGCCAAGGCCCACGACCACTACAAAGAGCGTAGCCACGAGAGATACCTTCATGGTGAGGTAGAGCGGAAAGATGTTCATTGCCTCTTGTCCCCCGAAGTTTTCATCTGCCCTCAACCGGCCTGAAACCATACCTTTCGAGCACCCTCTGCCCGGCCGGACCCGTGAGATACTCTATGAACTTCTCGGCATCTGCGCCATTGCGAGTCGTACTAACTACTGCCACGGTCTGTATTACGGGGCTGTAGAGCCCGGCACTGAGGGGCACGTACCCCATGCCCTCTCGCCTTGCTATGGAGAGGGCCACGAAACCCACTTCCGCGTTGCCGCTCTCCACGAACTGAAGGGCCTGGCGGACGTTCTCGCCATAGACGAGTTTTTTCCGTACAGCCCCATAGACCCCGGCCTTCTTCATGGCCTCTACCGCGGCGCGGCCATAGGGCGCGTGCTCGGGGTTTGCTACTGCCACGCGCCTTATTCCGGGGTCAAGGAGGTCTCCCATCCTCCCGATGCGAAGCGCCCCGTCCTCCCGATATACCATTACGAGAACACCCCTTGCAAAGGCGCGCACCGTTTCCCCCTGCACGGCGCCGCTCTCCACAAGGCCGTCCATATAGGCACTGCCGGCGGAGATGAAGACATCAAAGGGCGCGCCGCGCTCTATCTGGCGCGAGAGTATCCCCGAGGAACCGAATACAGGCCTTAGGCGTACTCCTTCCCCTGCCTCGAAACCCTTGCCTATCTCCAGCAGGGCCTCGGAAAAACTGCTCGCCGCGGCCACGGAGAGCGTCTTTTTCTCAGTGGCTCGCGAAGGCGGAAGAGAAAGAAAAAAGACCACCAAGAAGGCCGCGCAGAAGGCGAAGATGTTTTTTACCGATCCTGTCATGGTCCCTTGCCAAGGCAAAGAAGTCGTGGCAAAAGAAGGTGCGCCAGGAGACGATGCACCATCCTCCCCTTTGTCCCTCCACCTGCTGGTCTTGGTTTTTAAGAGATAAAAAAACCGGCCACGGAAAGGCCGGTTATGGAGACTCTCCTTTCCAAAGGGGAGGCATGTCCGTTTCCCGGCATACCCTGAACGGCCCGGCCTCCATAGCCGCGGTCGGCCTTAGGAGAGAGGGGCTCGGAGATAGAGGTATATTGTTCTTCCAGGATATAGTACGCCAATATTACCTCGTGGTCAAGGTAAAATACCTGGCTCAGGCGAGGATGGAGGAGAGAAAGGACCGGCCCGGCACCGCAGGGCCGAGTCCGAACCCCTGGGCAAGCGTTGCCCCGATATCAGAAAAGGTCTTCCTTGTACCGAGGTTCGTCCCCCCTCCTACGCAGGGACCGAAGACAAGAAGGGGGACGTATTCACGAGAGTGGTCTGTAGAGGGCGTTGTGGGGTCGCAACCATGGTCTGCGGTGATGATGACGAGGTCCCTGTCATGGAGTTCTTCCATGAGGGATGGGAGCCAGGCGTCCACTGCCGCAAGGACGCTGGCGCACCCCTGGGCGTCACGCCTGTGGCCGTACTTCATGTCCAGGTCCACGAGGTTGGTGAATATGAGCGCCCTCGAGCCCGGCCTCAGAGACCCGAAGGCCTCGAGTGTACGGTCCATGCCCTGGGCATCGCTCCTGGTATGGACCTCTTCGGTAAGGCCCCTATGGGAGAAGATATCGCCTATCTTCCCTATGCCAATAACAGGCAGGCCCTTCTCTGCGAGCATCTCGAGCAGGATTGGGCGCTTGGGCGGAAGGGCGAAGTCGCGGCGCCTCGGCGTGCGACTGAAGGCACCTGGCCTTCCTGTAAAGGGCCTTGCTATGACGCGCTCCAGGCCATATTTGTTGAGCATGGAGCGGGCCTTGGCGCATATATCGTATAGTTCCTCTACTGGAACCACGTCCTCATGAGCCGCTATCTGGAAGACGCTGTCCGCAGAGGTGTAGACGATGAGTTTGCCACTTGCCATGTGCTCGGGGCCGAGCCTCTCGATTATCTCCGTGCCAGAGGCAGGTTTTCCATACAGCCACTCCCTGCCTGTTGCATCCCTGAACTCCTCCATCATGGCCCTGGGAAAGCCCTCTGGGAATGTTGGATAGGGCGCTTCGAGTATGACACCCATCATCTCGCGGTGACCTGTGAGGGTATCCTTTCCGGGCGAGGCCTCCTGCATTCTGCCATAGGCGCCGCGGGGCAAAGGCGTCCTCTCTATCTCCTCTACGCCCTCCACGAGGCCGAGGCCGAGAGACTGGAGCGTCGGAAGACCGAGTCCGCCGACTGCCCTTGCAGTGTTGTCAAGGGTATGGGCGCCGGTGTCGCCGTACTCTGCGGCATCGGGCAGGGCCCCGATGCCGAGACCGTCTATTACGATGATGACAACTCGATGTATCTCCAATACCCTTTCTACCTGTCCTTGGTCTATGTCCCCTGAAATGCCGCAAACCCGAGAGAGGTAGGTGCCAAGGCCCCTGGAACTGGTCCCTATCTTCTTCCCCCTGCCTTTCATATAAGGAACCTCTGAATAATTCATCCCTGAATTATTCAGAGACAGGAAAGAAAAAGCGCGGTTTTTCTTTCCCTCACATTTTCAAGGGCTTATCAGTCCTGAAAATGGCGGCCCATCCCTGGGCCGCAGTAAAGTCTGAATCAATCAGACTTTACATAAGAAAGCGCGGGGCCAAGGGCCGCATATCCTCCACCCCCCTATCTCTTCGAGGCCCCGGCCTCTCAGACAGTCTCTTCCATTTTTTCGAGTATGGCGAGTACTTCCTTCACCATGCAATCGAATAGTTCCCTGCCTTTTTCGGCAGTAGCCTTGCGAGGGTCGCCCCAGACAGCGCCGGGCCACTCGCTTACCTTGTCGGCGTTGATGATTGGTTTGTTGAACCGCGGGTACTCCTCCTCGGAGCGGCCCTTCACGAGTTGGGGAGCAAGGTGGAGGATGAGGGAAGTCTCCATCTCTCCGGCGTGCGAGTCGTTCTCTGTCTCGGCTATGCGCGTAAGGTCATCCCAGACGGCATCATAGATGGAGAGGGCCGCAATGACAAGCCCATCGAGCCTCTGGGCAAGCACCTCTGCGGCCTCTTTTATGGCCGCCATGTGCGCTCCCCCTGCATGGCCGGATATAAGGAGGACCTTCCGTAACCCCCTCCTGTAGGCGTCCTCCACGAAATCAAGGGTAAGCCTCCGGAGCGTTGGCGGGGTAATGCCTATGCTTCCTGGATGCTGGCCCGTGGATGTACAGACGCCGTAATGCAGGGGCGCGGAGATGAAAAAATCTCTCTCCCCTGCCGCCTCCTCCAGGACCCGGCGCACCACAATAGTATCGGTATTCAGGGGCAGATGCCTCCCATGCGCCTCCAGTGTACCATAGGGTAGGGCAATGGTCCTGGTCTTTTTCAAGGCCGCGCTGAACTCTTCCATTGTCATCTCTTCCAGTATCATAACCTCTCCTTCTTCTTGCTGAACCTGTGGACAAGGAAGTACAGGCCTGCGCCGGCGGCCCCGCCAAGGCCGTTTGCAAGGGCATCATAAAAAGAAGCCTCCCGCGAGGGCGTCAGTTCCTGAACGAGTTCTATGAAAAGGCCGTAAAAAAAGGCCAGAGCAAGGACGATGACAAAGACCCTGCCGGAGAAACCATTGCCCACAATGCCCCTTCCGCCTGCAAAGACCCTTGCCCAGAGTATTGCCATCAGCCCGTAGATCGCAAAGTGTACTACCTTGTCAAAACCCGTAAAGGGGTCTACGCCCTCGGGTGTCGGCAGAACCGAGACAACGAAGACGAAGGCCATGTACAGGAAAACGAGGAAGAGGTTCTTACGCACGCTGTACCTGTCTCACGAATCGCTCCTGGCGCTAAAAATCGGCCTGTATCCTAAGGCCGTACAAAAAGGCGTCCGTTGTTCGTCTATTGCCGCCACGGTTGATTATATACTGAAAGTCAGGGGCGAGGTGCAACCCCATGCCCCCCAGTCCGCTGAGAAAGACGTCGTAGTAGACCTCTATGTAATGCTCATTCCCCGGGTCAAAGCCTCTTGTACTACCCTGCCGGTACTCCCTGTAATCCCTGCCCAGGAAGTTTACACCATAGCCCAGGCCCATGGAGTCGTGCTCACGCCCTATGAGAGCGGCGCTGGCATGGAGGCCGGTGCCGAGAAATGCCTTCATCTGCGAGACTGTCTCGCGTTGCGTACCCCCACGGAGCCAGAGCCCGAGGTTGTGGCCTATATACTGATCAAAACTCAGCCCCACACCCTGGTTGAAGGCCTTTACGAGGGCGGTCTTGGTGGGGTCGGCGAGAAACTCCAGGTTGGCCGCGGGCCTCGAAGACCGCCGCCAGTAATATACCCTGTATGTACCCTCTTTGCCAAGGAATCTCGGCCTGAAGTCCGCCTCTGCCATTAAAAAGGGGGCGTCAAAGGGCCTGGCATAATCGCCGTCGCCATCAAAGGCGCCGATGGCAAGGTCCATCTTCCCTGCAGGAGAGAATACCAGGGCCAGGCCCGGAGAGTAGAAGTTATCCGAGCCCCCGAACTCAATAGAAGGGTTGTTTACGAAGACATTGGCCAGAAAGGCGCCTGTCTCGTCATTGGCGAACTCGTTGGCGTCGAGGTAACCCGTTATATCGAGTTGCCCCACTGAGACAGTAAGGCCGCCATCGAGAAAGTGGTGTTCATAGTAGAGTTGAGTAACGTTTATCCTCATGTCATTGAAGGACTCCACGTCCGCGTTCGGCCCTGTGGGGTTGCCGTTTGGTGCGGCAAGGAGCCCAAGGCCCTCCACGCCAAGGCCCTGCTGGAGGTCGAGTACAATGACGGCCAGACCGTTCGCGCCGATGGGGCCCTCTACTGCGAGGTCTCCGGAGATGGCGGCCTCGGTGCGTTTCTGACCCTGTACATTGGCAACGCCCTGTAGGGTAAGGGTAATGCCGCCCGTTATCTCGAGACCAAACTCGCTGTGCACGGGGTGCAGGCGGTGTGACCGCTCGGAACTCACACTGGTATCACCGTCTTTTCTCTCGAGCCTTTCTATACGCTTCTCCAGGTCCTTGATCCTGTCCTTATCCTGTGCCTCTACAATGCCTGGAGTGAAAAAAATGGAGAAGACAAAAAAGGCGAACAAGGCCGAGACCAGACTGCCATTACCCTTCCTCATAAGACACCTCCTGAAAAAAATGGGAATTTCAGTGTTCATCATGAGGTGCATAAGGTCCATGGCTGTGTTTATGAACAACTGTACCGTGCCTATGTGCGTGTTCGTGGATGAGATTTACCCTGAGGAGCAGTTCCCTGTCCCTCAGTATCTCCACCGCCCTCCCCTCGGCTACAAGGCTGTGGTCCTCTCCAAGGACTATCACCCTCTCGGCAAAGTCCTCTACGAGGCTGAGGTCATGGGTTGCCAGGACAAAGGTCTTTCCCATGTCCTTGAGCCTCATGAGGAGTTCGAGGAGCCAGACCTGTGTCCTGGGGTCGAGACCAAAGGTGGGTTCGTCGAGGAGCAGTACAGAGGGGTTTGCCGAGAGTATGGAGGCTATCTGTACCTTCTTCTTCTCGCCGCTACTAAGCCTCTGCGGCGGCCTCTCCCTGAGCCCGCTGATACCCACCAACTCCAGGGTATCGTCTACCCTCGTCTTGACTTCGTCGCGGGCAAGGCCGAGTTGAAGGGGCCCGAAGGCCACCTCGTCAGAGACAGTGGCGCAGAAGAGTTGGACGTCGGGCTCTGGGAAGACGAGGCCCACCATGGCGCGAAAACGCGCCTCCTCCGGGCCTCCGAGCCAGTGCCCCTGGAGAGGGCGGCCCATGAATCCCACCTCACCGCACTGGGGCTCGAGAAGGCCGTTAAGGACCCTGAGGAGCGTGGTCTTTCCGGCCCCGCTTGCACCGAGTACAGCGAGAGACTCGCCCCTTCTCATGGCAAAGGAGACCTGTCTCAGGGCGCAGACCTCGCCGTAACTGAAAGATACCCCCCTCACCCCATAGACTTCTTCGGTCATGATCGCCCTTTACTTGAAAAAACAGTACAATTCAGAGTAATGCCGCCAAAAGGAGGACAAAGGCGCAGAGCCCTATAAAGAGAAAATCCCAGGCCCCCAGGAACCCTGTCCTCAAGGTCCTCATCCTGCCGTCAAATCCCCTCGAGGCCATGGCCATGGCCACCTCCTCCGATGTACTCATGGCCCTGTCCATGAGGAAACGTGCCTTAGATGCAAACCAACCTTCGCGCTCGGAAAAACTGGCACCAATTATGATACGCGATTTCCTCGCCAGAACCACTTCTTCGAGTACACGAAGAAGACGCCAGATGTTGGCAATAGTAATGAAGACCAGGGTGACCAAGAGCCCTGGCAGGGGAAACTTGCCAAGCCCGCGAACAAATTCCGATCGTGTGGTCAGCAGTCCTGTAAAAACGACCACCGCGGCCATGAGCGTAGACCTGGCGAGGAAGAAGCCGCCCCGTGCAAGTCCTTCGTAACTCAGCCCGAGGTGCGCCCCAATCCAGCCACCGCCCTGCCCTGCGAGGTGGCCATCAGGTGTAGAGAGCCCGAAAAAGACCGGTATGGTCACCACCCCTGTAAAGAAAAATAGGGGGAGAGTTCTCCTTATTAGTGGTCGGAGCGCCCGCCCAGAGACCGCCAGCCCAAGGGCAAGGGAAAGCGCCACAACGCCGAGGCCGAGAGGCCCTTTGGCAAGGGCCGCGCCAATGAGCAGGAGTAGCGCGCCCCCCATGCGGGCCGCAGGGTCCAGACGACGGAGGATGCCCCTCCCGGCCCCGTTATCAGAGAACCACTCCTTTACACCCTGGAGCCTCCCAGCAATCTTATCGAGAAAGGCCAGGCGCCTTGGACCGCGCGGCTCTGGCGTCTGCTCGCTATTCATCCATGGAGGCACTAAGGGTCTCTCTGCCACAACCTCCCCCAGACATAGACAAGTAAGACGATGAGAATGCTCCCAATGGCCGCAGATGCCATGTAGAGAAGGGCTGAGCCAAGCCTGCCCGACCCTGCGCCAAGGCCCCCTGCGCCGTATGAAGGTAGAACTCCCCTCCAGATACCCCCGAGCCTCTCCATGCCCCTGGGCAGAAAACCGAAGATCTCCCTGAAGGCATGGGGGCCCCACTCGCCCCATGGCGCGCCAGAGGCCGCAAGGCCCGCCGGGGTTACGAGCACGAGGGCAGAGAGCCCCCACCATAGGGGCCTGCTGCCACGGTGGCCCTTCACTGCACTTGTCTCCCCCCTGGCACGGAGAGAGGCGAGCACAAGGGCCGTTCCCAGGGCCTCTACAGGACCGAAGAATAGTAAGTGGGGGATCAGGACAGCGGGCATGGTGATGCCGAGGGGATAGGGGGCGTAGAGGGGGTTGCCGGCAGCGTCCGCTGCCACGAGCGGCTGGATGCCGAGTTCCAGGGCAAGGGCAAGGGCGGCAAGGCAGACTGAGACATAGCCGGCGAGCGCAGAAGCCAGGGCATACCTGAAGGCACTGCCACGTCCCCGAGGCGCAAGGATCCTGTATATGCCGTAACTTGAGAAACTCATGAGAAAGGCCATGTTGAAGGCATTTGCCCCAAGGGCCGTGATGCCGCCGTCTCCAAAGACAACGGCCTGTATGAAGAGGGCCAGGCTCAGCGCCATGAAGGCGGCCCAGGGGCCAAGGGTCACTGAGAGTATGGCGGCCCCCACGAGGTGTCCCGAAGTGCCGCCAGGCAGGGGAAAGTTGAACATCATGAGGACGAAGACAAAGGCCGAGGCAAGGGAGATCCTTGGAAGTTCCCTGGCGCTCTGGCTACCCTCAAGCCGCCGTGCTCCCCTGTACCAGAGGGGGGCCACGACGCCATAGAAGACAGCACATGTAGCCGGCCCGAGGTAGCCATCAGGGATGTGCATCTTACCTTCTCCTTTTCACCACTATCCTTGTAACGCGCTTTAGCCTCATAAGTCCGTGCTCAAGGCCAGCAAGTCCTGTCATATCTTCCAGGCACCAGGGCTCTCTGTCATCCCTCCGCGGCCATGGCCTCTTCGAGCCTATCTGCAACTACCTCGATAATCTTCTCGTCAAAACCAAGGGTCCTGCATAGGCGGATCCTGACGTGAGGATGCTTTTTCTGTACACGGCATATCTCTTGAGGTATGTCTTCCCTGACGTGCGCCCCTGGATAGAGGAAGTAGGGCATCACCATGATCTCGTAAAAGCCCTTCACTATGAGGCCCTCGAGGGCAGAGCGAAAATCGGGTTCGCCGAACTTTAGAAAGGCCGGCACCACGGGGCCGAAGCCTCCCAGCCTCGAAAGAGCACGGGCCGTCTCCCTGACAGTCTCATTGGCCTCGTCCTGCCTGCTCCCGTGTCCTATGATTATAACGGCCCGAGGTCCTTCAGGAGATCTCATCGCCTTGCTTGCCTGCAGGCTTGGTACATCTTCATTTCCACTGCCTCCTCATCCACCGTGTCTCTTCCATGTTGCACCTCAGCGCCCCAACCTCGCAAGTATCTGGGTGCAGATACCGCGTATCATATTGACCTCTTTGTCCATGAGCGAGGTCCTGCCGAAGAGCCTTCTGAAGTTGGCCATTATGGCCCGGAGAAGAAACTCCCTGCCCTCGTCGCCATAATCGAGGGCCTGGAGCGTTCTTTCCATGTGCTCGTACATCCTCTCCCGCTCCAGTCGCGGGGCGGCCCTGACTGCCCGCCCGGTCCCAGCCTCCCGGGACTCCATGAAGAGATAATGGGCGAGGAGAAAGACGGCATGGGAGAGGTTCAACGAAGGATAGTCCTCATGGGCAGGCAGTTCCATGAGTGCATCGGCAAGGGCGAGTTCGGAGTTTACAAGGCCCCTGTCCTCTCTTCCGAAGAGTACGGCGATATCGTTGGCTCGGCTCATTTCCAGGATGAGCCTTACCCCCTCGCCGAGGTCCAGCATGGGCTCGCGCTGTTTCCCTGTCCGCCGTGTTGTGGCTATTACAAAACCGGAATCGCAGAGCGCCTCTTCAAGGCTATTGCAGACCCTTGCAGAGAGGATTAGGTCTCCGGCATTGCAGGCCCTGCCAAGGCACTCATCGTTCATGTACTCACAGGGGTTTACGAGGACGAGACTTCTGAGGCCGTTGTTGCGCATGGCCCTTGCAGTGGCCCCTATGTTGGCCGGCCCCTGCGGCTCTACGAGCACTATGGAGACATTTTCGAGAAGGGGCCCATTGGTATGCCCTGCCTGATCTTCCATATGTTCTCTCACCGGACTTGCCGGGCCCGGGGTTCTCCCTTCATGAGGTCATAGCGTTCTGTCATGGACTGGATTATACCAGAAAGGAAGGGCCTCTGAAAGGGGCGTACTTGCAGATGGCAGAAAAGCCGCCAAGGGGCAGG
This sequence comes from uncultured Thermodesulfobacteriota bacterium, assembly GCA_964407495.1. Classification (GTDB taxonomy): domain Bacteria; phylum Desulfobacterota; class GWC2-55-46; order GWC2-55-46; family JADFVP01; genus JAJRZX01. The sequence continues at coordinate 33,464 of CAYOVP010000003.1, read as the reverse complement.
CGTAGAAAAAAATACGTCAAAAGAGGCCGGGCCGGTGCAAGGGCCAACAAGAGGAGAAGCCCCCCTCCCCTTTGGGGAGGGGGGCTTCTTGGTAGGAAAGGGATTACTCTTGTTGCGGTTTGGTGATATGCAGAACGAAAGTCTTGCCTGCCCCTGGGGCCAGCCAGGGGCCGGCATCAGACCACGTCGCTGAAGGTCATCTCGTGGTCATGTATTATCTTCTTGAGTTTGCCAAGGGCCTTTACCTCTATCTGCCTGACCCGTTCTCTCGTAACGCCCATCCTGAGGCCTATCTTCTCCAGCGTCTCCACCTCTGTGCCGTCTATGCCGAAGCGGAGTTTTATTATCTCGGCCTCGTTCTTTTCGAGGAGTGAGAGCCACTCGCGGACCTTCCTGACCCTCTTCTCGTTGTCTATTACCTCCATGGGTGTAGGCGAGGTGGTGTCCTCGATCCTCTCGAGGAGGGGTTGCTCGAACTCACCGGGCAGTGTTGACTCGAGTGAACAGGTCTTCTTGACGATTGCATCGAGTTTCTTTACATACCTCTCCTTGAGGCCCGTCTTTCCCGTTACCTCGGAGATAAGGGGCTCTCTCCTGAACTTTGCCCTGAGGCTCCGTCTCGCCCTCGTTATCTTTGCAAGGTCGTTGGTAACGTGTATGGGCAGGCGGACCGTATTGGCCTGGTTTGCTATTGCCCTGTCCACGGACTGCCTGATCCAGTAGGTGGCGTATGTGGAGAACCTGCAACCCTTTACAGACCGGAAACGCTCCACAGCCTTGATGAGGCCGATGTTGCCCTCTTCGATGAGGTCCTGTAGGGGCAGGCCCCTTCCGGTGTACCGCTTGGCAATGTTGATTACGAGCCTGAGGTTGGCCTCTATCATCCTGCGCCTGGCTTCCTCGTCACCACGGGCGATCCTCTCAGCCAGGGCCTTTTCCTCGTCTGCCGTAAGGAGGCCTATGCCCTTGATGCTCTCGAAGTATGTCGTTATGGCGTTCTTGCCATGCGAAGCCCCTGTCTTGAGCCTACGGCCACGTCGGGCCTGAGGCCTCTTGAGGGGTCTGTCGGGGCCGGCATCAGCCATCTCTTCATGACGGGGCAAGAGGCTGTAGGCAGGTTTCACCTTCTCGTGTTCCTTGACAACCCTCTTTACTGCTTCGCGACCTATCATCTCTCACCCCCCCTTTCTTGTCTGTCTGCCCTGTAGACGTCTAATTCATCTTCATCACTCGGCCTTCTCGAACTCCTTGGCCTCGCACTCCGGGCACTTTCTTGGTTTGCATCTCGATTCTTTCGTGTAACCACACTTACTGCACTTCCACTGGGCCATGTCTCAGCCACCTCCTTTGCAATCTCAGTCTCTGTCTTGTCTTATTCCATTGCCATGCTTCCCTGCACACAAGGCCTCAGAGATGCGCCTTGGCATACTCCTCGAGTCCCTCCTGGGTGGGCTTCATGGAGTCCTCGCCCTTCTTCCAGTTTGCAGGGCAGACCTCGCCGTGCTTCTCGGAAAAATCTATGGCATCTATTACGCGGAGTATCTCGTCGATGTTCCTGCCAATGGGCAGATCGTTCACTGTGTAACTCCTGAGTTTACCGGCCTTGTCGATGATGAAGACGCCGCGTAGCGCAACGCCCGCCTCTTCGAGAAGCACGCCGTACTTCCTGCTGATCTCCTTCGTGAGGTCAGATACGAGGGGATAATCTATCTCCCCTATGCCGCCCTCTTTCCTATCCGTCTTTCTCCACCTTGCGTGTGAGAACTGACTGTCCACGGATACGCCTATTACCTGAGCATCTCTTGACCTGAACTCCTCTATCCTGTCACTGAGGGCAATGATCTCTGTAGGGCAGACAAAGGTGAAGTCCAGCGGGTAGAAGAAGAGGACTACGTACTTGCCCTTGAAGTTCGAGAGCGAGAGTTCCTTTATGGAGCCATCCTCGTATACTGCCTGTGCCGTAAAATCTGGTGCTGGTTTCTGGATATAGGCCTCACACATCTTTTTCTTTCCTCCTGGTCTTGTTTTTTTTGCTCTTCTTATCTGCAGTTATTGCAAATCCCGTAAAAATCAACGTGGTTGCCTGTTACTGTGAACTCCTTCTCTACTTCCTCGGGCAGGTCCAGGTATGGGGCATAGTCCACCATCACGTCTTCTATTCGACCGCAGGCGGTACAGCGTATGTGATGGTGCGGTCTGGCATTGGGGTCGAAGTGGCGTTTCCTGGGGTCAATGGTTATCTCCACCAGTTCGCCCCTCTGCACGAGGGCCTGCACCGTATTGTAGACAGTGGCAAAGGAGAGCGTGGGATTCGTCTTCTTTAGGTCTCTGTATATATCCTCGGCTGTGGGGTGGTCCTTGTTGCCATCGAGGTAGCGTAGTATTGCCAGCCTCTGGGGTGTAAGTTTGAACCCCTTTGCCCTGTACTTCTCTATTATGCTCTCCATGTCTAAACCCTCTTAGAGGCTGCTTACCTCTATTTATATGTACGCTGACTCACTTTGCCAAGATAAAAGCCCTTTTTTTTTCATTATCACTTCCATGCCCTCCGTGCATCCTGCTTTCGCGTAGCCCCGTCTTGCGCATCCCATTGTCTTAAATTACTTGTTGCACCCTGTCCCGCATCCAGTAGTCTCTTCTTTTTCAGGCCTCCTTTGTTTCCTGCCATCCCCTCATCAGCCCCCCATTCAGCCCCCCATACCTGCCTCCCCCCGCACTATCTACTCATTTTTCACTAGGCGTCTCTCAGAGAAAATTATGATTAGAACTATTCTTATCTTTGATTAATTTTATTATAATAATTATTCTAATCTTGTCAAGTTTTTTTTTGCACAGAGACGAAAAAAGGTTGTTGAGAGGTGAGTGCGTACCTGGAACGGGACTGAAGATATGAGATTCTTGGTCCCTGGGGCCTCAGAGAATGGGAAGATTGACCTCGATACTTGCGTCCTCTGGTCAGAGCGGGGTTGTATTGGTCTTGAGGTGGGGTGGGGGTGGAAGGCGGCAGGCATTGCACCGAAGATTGGAACGTAGTGGGCTGAGATATGAGGAGGGTGAAGCCCCTGGAGACATGGCCCAGGGGAAAACAGGACACACATCAGAGAGAAGAAAGAGGGCCGGGCGGGCTCCTCTCCTCATCGGCAAGGCTGGGCTCTTCCCTTGGACGACCTTGACCCGGCTCGTGCAATCATGGTAAAAGTCAGGGATATCAGGGATGGGCGGCGCTGGTTACGGGGATGGCGCCACCCCCTGAGGAGGCAAGGCCACAAGACCTGAGACCAATACGAAAAACAGACAGCGAGGTACCTGCATGCTCTTCCATGCGATGCACATCATTCACCTGATCACCGTAATCCTCTGGATAGGAGGGCTTTCTTTTATCACCACCATGATCTTTCCCATTATCATCAGGACACAAGACCCTCTTGCCAAGGTCCTGCTCTTCAGGAAGATAGAACACCGCTTCGCGCGCACGGCGCGGGTATACAACCTCATCACCGGCGCCTCGGGCATAATCATGGTCCTCCTCATGGGATGGCAGTCTCTCTACCTCAAGAGGGCAGGTCTGCCGCTCCTCATCATGAGCCTAATCTGGGTCTTATGGTTCGTAATGCTCTTTGGTCTCGAACCTCTCTTGATACGCAAGATGCTGGAGCGGATGATGAAGAACAGCGAGAAGATGGACATTGACGCAGTATTCTCGAGGATGAACCGCATGCACTGGTTCCTGATGATCCTGTCTTTCGTGGCCGTTACTGGCGGTGCTGTCTTTGCACACGGGTTTTTCTCGTCATGAGGCCCTTGCGATGTGGGCCGGAGAGCACCTGAGAATAAGAGGTAACCCCCTGGAGGCACGTCCCTCCCTGGTCTCCTGCTCACCTACAACTTTCCCTGCACCCACTTATATGACCTTGCCCTCTATTGCAAGGAGTCCCTTCTTGATCTCCACGCCTCCACCTCCGGACCACTCCCCAACTCCTCCGTCAGAACGGATGACCCTGTGGCAGGGTATTATAATAGGGAGTTTGTTGCGGGCGCAGGCGCCTGCAACGGCCCTACAGGCGCGCGGGCTTCCGATTACAGCGGCCACCTCTGCGTATGAGCGGACCTCTCCATAGGGTATGGCCCTGAGGGCCCGCCAGACCCGTCTCTCAAAGGCAGAGCCCCGGGTCTTGACCCTTATGGACGAAAAATCAACGTCCGCGCCCCTGAAGTACCTCTCAAAGAGGGCAAGGACAGCGCCGAGTTCGGCCCTGTCCTCCCGGAGCATGACCTGCCGGCCAAATCTTGAAGCGAGATGGTCCTTCAGGGCATGGAACCCCTGGAGAAAGGAGACCGCAACGAGGGCCCCTCCATCTGCCACTATACGGACCGGACCAAGGGGCGAATCATACCTTGCAAAGGACAAGAGAGCGCCCTTTTTTTCTCCTGGCTTCTGTTCAGGTCTTTCCATCTACTGTTGTAGCCCCCTCTCTCTCCCAAGCACAACCATATGTCCTTTCTTTCCCGCCATAGCCGGTCACTCTCTTTATCCGCCCAGGCCATGGTTACATAACCATCAGAGCGCAGGACCCTTCCTTCCCATGAGGAGCCAGATGAAGAAAGGCCCACCAAGGAGTGCGGTAATCACCCCCACGGGTATCTCTGCAGGCGATATTATGGTCCTTGCAAGCGTGTCGCAGAGAAGGAGAAAGGCACCGCCAAAGAGAAGAGAGGCCGGGGCAAGATATCTGTGGTCCTGACCAATGACGAGCCTGCAGATATGAGGGGCCATCATGCCCACAAACCCAATGGGCCCGCAGACCGAGACCACGCCGCCCACCATCACGGATGTGGCGAGGAAGGCAAGGAGCCTCGTGCGCCTCACGTTTACGCCCCGGCTCACGGCCACCTCCTCGCCTGTTATCATGAGATTGAGTTCCCGTGAAATAAAGAATATTACAAGGGCCCCTGCGGCCACAAAGGGGAGCATCTCGAGTAGCGGCTCATATCCCACTACCTCGAGCCCGCCCATGAGCCAGCGTATGATCTGGAAGGACTGGGTAAAATCGCTCATGTACTGGATGAAGAGTATGATGGATGAGCAGAAGGCCCCCACGGCAACACCGGCAAGGAGCATGGTAAGTGTGGATAGGCCGCGTCTCAGCCTCGTAAGGCCGTATACGAGGAATATGGCGGCGCCTGCGCCCATGAATGCAAAGACCGAGTCACCCGGGAACCCGAGGATGCTGAACCCAAGGCCAAGCCAGATGGAGAGCGCGGCCCCGAGGGCCGCCCCATTGGCTACACCAAGGGTAAAGGGAGTTGCAAGGGGATTACGGAAGATGGCCTGGAAGGTCATGCCGCTCAGAGAGAGGGCCGCTCCGGCGACAAAGGCAGTGAGCACCCTCGCCACCCTTATCTCCCAGAAGACATTCGCTCCTCCAGTGCCCCCAAGAACGTCGCCTGCGTGAATGGTCATTATACCGGCAAAGGGGGTCAGGAGCAGAGATAGAAATGCCAGAGCGAGGAGCACGCCAAGGAGCCTCCTCTTCTTCAGAGCAACCCTTCTCACCTAGCCTCCGGTATTACAACGGGCCTGCCTGCCACTGGGTGCATGACAAAGGTAAAGGGTTTTTCGTATATACCTCCCAGGACCTCTTCGTTCATCAGGTCATGGGGCGTACCGGTGAAGACCACGGCACCGTCCTTAATGGCGATTATCCTTGTGCTGAAAAGGGCGGCATGGTTTATGTCGTGTGTAACAGAGACGATGGTTACGCCCCTCTCATTGTTTATCCTGTTGAGGATGTCTATTATCTCGTGCTCATGGCGGGGGTCGAGGAAGGTGGTTGGTTCATCGAGGAGCATTATCTCCGAGCCCTGCGAGAGGGCCCCGGCTATGAGGACCTTCTGGCGCTCGCCACCGCTCAGCGTATCCATGGCGCGGCGGGCAAAGCCCCCCATGCCCACCATGGCGAGGGCCTCCATGGCCGCAGACTCGTCTGCCCTCTCTATGATGGAGAAGGGGCTGAGGTGGGGATAGCGGCCCATGAGCACAAACTCCAAGACAGTAAAGGGCATGGCCCTGTCGCGGGCCTGCGGCACGTAACTCATGGTGCGGGCAAGTTCTCTCTGCGAGTACCTGGCAAGTCCGCGGCCCTTGAGGCGCACCACTCCCTTCCACCGGCCATAGACTCGGACGAGGCACTTGAGGAGCGTACTCTTGCCAGCGCCGTTGGGCCCGATTATGGAGACAAACTCCCCTGTCTCCACGTCCAGCGAGACGCCCCGCAGTATGGGATTGTCTCCTATGGAAAAGAAGAGGTCTCTAACTTCTATGGCCTTTGGTCTCATTGCGCCCTGCCCTCCCCTTCGAGGGGTGTATTATGCGCGCCATATCTTCGAGGAGTAGTATGAACCTTGGCCCAGGTATGGTGACATAGTCCTTTCCGAGGACAAAGACCCTGCCCTCGTCAAGGGCCCTGAGCCCTTTCATTACGCGCCACTGGGCGAGTATGGCCTTCTCGTCCCATCCCCTCTTCTCAAGAGAAGGCACCAGGTCTATGATGATGTCAGGGTCGAGGTCGAGGAGACCTTCCCATGAGAGGCGGGGGTACTTTGGGGTCTTTCTCCCATAGGCGTTCCGCCCGCCTGCCATCTTCACGAGTTCATCGAAGTAACTCCCCCTGCCGGCTATGTAGACGGTCTTCATACCAAGGGAACCCATGCCGCGCGCCACTGAGACGAGGACCCGGGGCCTGGGCCCTCCGGGGGCCCTGCGGCCAAGGGCATCCATCCTCTTACGGAGGTCTGAAAGAAGCGCCTCTGCGCGCCCATGGGCGCCAAAGGCCCGGCCAAGCGTGGCTATGGCCCCCATTATGTCCTCAACGGTCTTGTTGTTCACTGTAATGGTCTTTATCCCGAGGGCCTGGAGGTTCCTGGCCACCCCGGCCTGCTCGGGCAGGACCACGGCCACGTCTGGACCAAGAGATGCAATGGCCTCATAATTGGGGTCTACAAAGCCACCCACCTTGGGGAGCATGCAGGCCTCTGGCGGGTATGAGCAGAAACGCGTCACGCCCACGACGCGGGGGCCGAGGCCAAGGGCGAATAGGGTCTCAGTAACACCGGGTGAGAGCGAGACTATGCGCTGCCCCAGGCCGGTGGAGGTACCATGGGAAGAACCCTCGCGACCGGCCCAAGCAAACGATGAAAAAGCACAAACCACGATGAGGACCAGGAGGAGGACCCCCATGAGGGCCTTCCTCGTAGAGAAGAGCGGCTTAATTCTCACGCCTATCCTTGAGCCTGAAGACAAAGACAATGTTTTTCTTGTATGGTGAGGCACCGGGCATGATACCCCGTGCCGAGAAACGGGCGGCCCTTACGGCCTTGAGTGCGGCCCTGTCAAGGGAGGCAAAACCGCTCGATCTGCTTACCCTTGCGCTCAAGAGGGCCCCGCCCGGGCCTATCTCGACCCCTATCTCTACCGTCCCTTCCTCGCCCCGGAGTCTCGATATAAGGGGGTATGCCGGGGCCCGGAGTCCCCTTATGCTCACCCCGCTTCCCGTACCAGAAGGCCCTGCATGATGCCCCTGGCCAGCCCCTCTGCCAGGGGCCGCCTCCTCCGCCCCCTCACTGCCTTTCCCTCCCAACTGCGCGGCCCCTCCCAGCAGGGGCCTGCTCATGGCACGGTCAGAGATAGAGGCAACCACAAGACCCTGCCCCTTCTCCTGCCCTCCATGAGCCCCGGAGTTTACTTGCATCTCATTGTCAGCGGTCTCGTCCTTGGCGCCCCGGAGGGGTTCTGCCCTGAGGGCACCCAAGGCATGGAGGCCGCCATTGGAAGGGGCATCATTGGCGCTCCCCGTCCCTCCCTCTCCTGGGTCAACTGTTTTTTCCCTGTCTTTGGTCTTGATCGCAATATCCCCGCCCTCCGCCTTCATTGCCACACGGCCTTTCACCAAGACTCCCCCTTCCCTGGTTACCCCTGGTGACGGGAGGGCCTCTACAGGGCCGCTATTGAGGAGGTGCCTGGGGCTGGCGCCGAGACCGGTCTTTACGGTCCTTGCAGACGACACCGGCGTATCCTCCCTCCGCCGGACGGCGTCCTCGTGGCCTCTGGCCAGTGTCAGAGCCCCCCTGGCCGGATCCATGCTTATATGACCGTGCGATGGAAGCCCGGCCCCCCGGTGACGAGGCCCGGTCGAAAGGGCGGAAATATCCACGAAGACAACTGACCCCCCGGCCCCTACGGGACCGTGCCCCCCAACAAAGATGCCGAAGACCAGTGTAAGAAATACTACGTGAACAAGGGCCGAGAGCGCAAGGGGCAGTGTAAGTCCCTTGTCCCCGAGGTACGCGGGTACCCTTCCAAGGGAGATGGTTCTGATACCAGGGGGGAAAACCTCTCCCATGACATGAAGCCTATCTTCACTCTCAGAGGCACCTGTCTTCAAGGTCGCCTACCCCCTTGTTTTCACGAGTTGTACTGGCACACCTGGCCTTCACCTAAAATGTAACCCTCACGCCGCCGTAGGCCCCTATGCCTGGCGTACCAAAGCCCGCCACTTCTTCGTAGTCCTGGTCAAGAAGGTTCTCTATGCGACCGGTAATGGTCACGTTCTTGGTGAGCGCATAGGATGCGGCAAGGTCAACGAGGGTATAGGGCCCAAGGGTAACGCGCGTGGCCGGAAAGGTGGAGAAGTCTTTGTCATCACGTGTGCCAACGTAGTTTATGTCCATGTTCACGTTGCCCTTGTCCGAAAAATCATAGACCATCTTCAGACTGAGACTGTTTGGTGCGCGGCGAAGAAGTTGCATCCTCGTGGACCTGTCGAGCGTATCCGTATATGTGTAGCGTGCGCGAATGGAAAGGTCGTCGAGAGGCCTCACCATGGCGCTGATCTCGACGCCGCTTGTCTCTGCCCCGGAGATATTCCTGTACTTCCAGGTAGCACTGTCGAAGTCGATGAGGTCGTCGAAGTTGTTGGCAAAGTACGTGACGCCGAGGCTCACCCTGCCGCTGGCAAGGGTCTGCTCGATGCCGGCATCCCAGCCCGTGCTCGTCTCTGGAAGAAGATGCACATCGCCGTACTGCGAGAAGAGTTGAAAGAGCGTTGGGGCCTTGAAACCAGTGCCAAAGGTGGCCTTCAGCGTTGTGCCCGTCTCCTTGATCTTGTAGGCGCCCGTAGCCCTGTAGGTGGTCTCGGAGCCGAACCTGTTGTGATTGTCCGAGCGTACGCCCACGGTAAGGAAGAGGCGCTCGAAAAACCCTATGCTCTCCTCTGCGTAATAACCCGTGTTGCGGGCCTTCTGGTTGCTGAAGTTGCTCGTAAAGGGACCCCAAGCGCTCTCTGAATGGAACTTGGACTCTCCCTCCTCTTCCTCGTATTCTATGCCTGCCGTGAGGGTCCCTGCACGGCCCATGCGGAGCGTACTCTGGAGATCGGTCTTTCTCGACTGACTGTCAAAGGAACTCAGGGTCAGGCTCGCAGGATGAAGCGGGTCGGTGCCGTTGTTGTTCTCGCTCTCCTGGTCTGTAAGAGAAAAACCAACCGTATTCTCCAGTATGCCATCTAAGAGAAAGAGGCTCGCAGAGGTACGAAAGGACAATCTCTTCGATTCCATGGTGTTGTTCGGGTCGTCCATGCCCCTCCCGCCTCCGTTGTCTATATCGTGCCTCGCGTCGGTGTACCTGGCAGTGAGGTCGAGGGAGAGATACTCAGTAGGGGTGAGGCCGAAGCGGCCTGCAACAGTGGTATTCTCATAGGCATCTGCCTCGGTATTACCGTCCTTTGCCGCGGCAGAGGAGATACCATCCGTGTCCTCGCGCGAGAGGCTCAAGGAATAATTAACCAGCGACGTGCCGCCGCTCAGCCCCGCGCTCTCGCGGTAAGTGCTGAATGACCCGGCCTCGCCGCTTATGAAGGCCCGGGGTCTGCCAGAACCCTTCTTTGTGATTATATTGATGACGCCTCCCATTGCGTCCGAACCATAGAGCGTGCTCTGCGGCCCCTTTATTATTTCTATGCGCTCTATGTTGTCCACCGTGAGGTCTGCGAAGTTGAAGGTGCGTCCAGCGGAGATGGGGTCATTCATCTCCACGCCGTCTATCATCACGAGCGTGTGCTCGGCCTTGGCCCCGCGGATAAAGACGCTCGTGGTGCTCCCTGGTCCGCCTGTTCGGACCACGTCAAGGCTACCAACACCGCGAAGTATTTCTGCAACGGTCTTCTTCTGCGACTTCTCTATCTCTTTCCCGCTGATTATCGTAACATCGCTTCCAACTTCGTCCACCGGTGTCTCTATCCTCGTTGCCGTCACAATCACCTTGTCTGCCTCTTCACCGGCCACGGCGCTCTCTACTGCAATGGCCAGATGAAGACTCGTGTAGAGAAAAAAACACAATAATATAGAGATGTACCTCACGTTCTGGTCTCCTTTCCGCCCCCCTCGGGGCTCGAAGCGATATGAGGACATGGCTCAGGTCTCCTGGCTCCCGGATCATCCTACTGGCCACACCTTCCCATCTCCCTGGAGACAGTGGCATGCCTGCGGCCTTCGTACCCGGTTACAGTCGCGGGGCGGCGGGGGCCTCTCACCCCCTTCCCTTGCACCATGACGATTGATTATCTATGGCCTGTTTTCCTCTGCCTGCGCCACTCCCGCGCAGTCGCCAACACCTCCTTTCTGCCAGTGGTCCACCTTGATGAGACAAAAAAACCCGGACCCCTTGCAACAGGAGTCCGGGGATGCCGTTTTTCATCCTCCAGGCATGATTCCACCCCCCTTTCCACGAGGGACGAAAAAACTTAGCAGATCACTGGCAGGTCTTCTGGCTCCCGGATCATCCTACTCGCCGCGCCTTCCCGTTCCCATGAAGAGAACAGTGGCACATATGCGGCTTTTGTCCCCGGTTACAGCGGCGGGTCCGCGACGGTCTTGCACCGTACTTCCCTATTAAGGCCCCATGGGGCCGCCTGTGACTATGGATATCCTATTCTACCTGTTGAGGCCGAGTTGTCAAGGAGATAACGGAAAAAAGGTGCAAGAGGAGACCGGACCAGGGCAGAAGTAAAAAAACAACCCATAAGAAATCTCTTACTTATCTTGGAAAAAAGAAAACAGGCCAGACAGAACCAGTGCCAGCGGCAACTAAGGCATACCGCAAGGGGAGAAGGGAAAAAAGGGGGATCAGCCCGGTGTCCTATCTCTTTACCGAGATTATGGGCTCTTCTGAGGAGAGTCTTTTCAGGACTTCGTTCTTTACGAGGACAAAGGCCGCGCGATCTGCACCGGATACAGCCTTCAGGGGGTTGCCGCGTATGCGGAGGGGGTTGATGAGTTTTCTACCCTTACGGACCTCGTAGTGGAGGTGGGGGCCCGTGGACAGCCCGCTCGAGCCAACGTAGCCTATTACCTCGCCCTGCTCGACATGTACACCGCGGCGTATGCCCTTTCTTATCCGTGAGAGGTGGCCGTATCCAGTAGAATATCCATTACTGTGCTTAATGGTTATGAATCTTCCATAGCCACGCTTCCACCCTGCAAAGGTTACCCTCCCAGAGCCTGCGGCATCAACAGGCGTGCCCCTGGGCGCGGCATAGTCTATGCCATGATGGGGCCTGTACTTCTTGAGTATGGGGTGGTATCGGCGCTCCGTGAAGTAACTGCTTATACGCCGGTAGCGGAGGGGCGAGCGCAGGAGCATCCTTCTGAGAGACCGGCCCTGAAGGTCGTAGTAACCGGCCCTGCCCTTGCTGTCCTTGTAATATATGGCTTTGTAGTTCCTGCCGCTACTCGTGAGTTCAGCCCCCACGACAGCGCCGTTCTCCACGAACTTGCCGTCTACGTATATCTCTTCATAGAGGACCTTGAAGGTATCGCCCTGCCTCATATCAGTGGAAAAGTCCACGTCCCAGGCAAAGATGTCAGAGAGGGTGAGAATGACAGAGGGTGAGAGGCCCGCGTCCAGGGCCGCGCGGTAAAGCGAGGTGTTGATTACGCCGGTAGCCTTCCTGAGCCTCACCTCCCGGGGCAGTGCCTGCCTTGCAACAGTAAATCCGTACTTTGCCTCAGGGTCGGGCGTGATGACGAGTTCATCGTAGGGGTCCATCTTGAAGAGGATTTTTCTGATCTTCCCATCAAGGGTGAAGACGCTTACAACCGAGCCCCGGCGGAGCCTGGATAGGTTGTAAAAGGGTCTTGCAGCCCTTGTTATCTTCTTTATCTCCTGAGGGCTGATATCAAAGCCCCTCATGACGCCGTAAAAGGTGTCTGAGGACGATATCTCTATGTCGTGTCTCTGGGGTTGGTTTTGGGGCGGAGGGGTCTGCCCCATGTCCTTGTTGGAGGAGGCATCGGGGCTGTATATGAAGATCAGACCTGTGATTACGAATATACCTATGACAAGGGTAGCGAGGACGTGGCCTCGGTAAGTTTTTTTCACAAGCCTCTTCAAGGGCATCTCCAGGTAAGTGCGCCGCCACGGTGTAAATCGCGACCCAAGGGCTCAAATCCCGCTAATAATAGTAAATCGCCTCTCTCATGTCAAGGGTCTTCCACAGAAAAACATACTCCAGGAAAGAACTTGTGTCAGTTACCAGGGTCACATCGGGAGAAGATCAAAAAAGAGGATAATAAGGGCGGTGCTAAAGAATGGGAAGGGCATCGAGAGCACCACACGCAGAGAACCATACCCACTCTTCTGCCCCCAACTCCACGGTCCGCTTCATCTTGCCTATAACGCGGACCATCACTGCCGATAAACAGACATAGAGACACCGCATACCCTATCAGCCTCCATTAAATCCTTTTTTTTGCATGGCCCCGGAGGCGGTTCACATCATTGAGTTCGGTCGGCAGGCCGCACCTATCCTACGTAAAAGAATAACTGCAGACCAAGCCCCTGCAGATCATCGTGAAACCTCCTTCAAGATGATAAAAAATCTTTACTGCATGGCGCCGATGTTTTATCCTTAACCGGATGAACAGAGAGAAGGAGTTCATCGAGGAGAAGGCTATGAACAGAAAAAAACAGGATATCCCGCAAGTCATCTCAGACGCGAGCGGGTCTCTCGTACTCGTTGCAGACGATGATGTATTCTTTCGCGAGGTCTTCAGGGATTTTCTCGAGGAGATGGGGTACGAGACCCTTACGGTAGAGGACGGTCTGGAGGCTGTGCAGGAGTCTTTCCGAGTAGAACCAGACCTTGTCATCACCGATGTCGTCATGCCGGGGATGAATGGTTTTGAACTCACGCGGCATCTGAAGAGCGACCCTCGCACCATGTACACGCCGGTAATAATCGTAACTACCCTCCAGGACAAGGAATCGAGGCTCAAGGGCCTGGAGGCCGGGGCAGACGATTTTCTCAACAAGCCGGTTGACCAGACCGAACTCTGTCTTCGTGTGCGAAACCTACTCAAGGTGAGAAAGTATGAGAACTACCTCATTGAGAGCAGAAAGGCCATTGAACACGAGATGAAGACGAGGACACTCGAACTTGAGGAGGCCTATGAGCAGATAAGGAGCAGTTATCTTGAGACCGTTGCGCGGCTCACCCTCGCCGCCGAGTACCGCGACAAGGAGACAGGCGCGCATATCAGGAGGATAAGCCTCTATGCCCGGTTGCTCTCGAAGAAGTTGGGGCTCGACAGTGAGGAGGTGGAGGCCATATACAGGGCAAGCCCCATGCACGACGTGGGCAAGATAGGCATACCTGACAACGTGCTGCTAAAGGCAGGCAAGTTTACGAATACCGAGTATTCCGTAATGAAGAGGCACTGTGAGATAGGGGCCAACATCCTTCACAACCCTGGCCCCGTTGTCCTCAAGACCGCGATGGACATTGCCCTCAACCACCACGAACGCTGGGACGGGAGCGGGTACCCTACGGGACGGACCAAGACTGAGATACCGGTCAGCGGGCGCATAGTACATCTTGTGGACATGTATGATGCGCTTCGGAGCAAGAGGCCCTACAAGCCGCCCTATGACCACGAAAAGTCGCTCTCCATCATGGACAGGTCGGAGAGCCACGGTTTTGACCCGGAGATTTACAAGGCCTTCAGGGAGGTCGCCGGCGAGTTTGAACTCATATTCGCCGCCAACCAGAAGTAGGCCTGGGGCCTTCGGGCCCTGGCGGGGTCCGAAAAAACCATGCTACAATGATCGCCCAGAGAGAGCCCTTTTTTCTGCCCGCAAGCCCCCCTACCCATCCTTAATACCTCTCGAACTCAAGCAGGCAGGCCCCTCTTGGAAGTACCTCTACGCGCGCCCCTGCCGCTTCATCGTGCCAGGAGAAGATAATCCGTGTCTCCAAACCCCACGTCACGCCTGTCGAACTCGCCGACCACCTCGGGTAGTATGACTATATTCTCGAGGCGTGCCGCGGCGCGTACCTTGCGCGGGATACCACGCTTCCAGGCATGGCCGCTCCCGGCGAGCACCACCATGACACGCCCGGGATTGGCAACGAGATAATCCACTATACGCGAGGCCATGTATGTGTCCCAGGCCATCTGCACCCGGCAGAAGTCCAGGAACTCTGCGTCCTTCATGTGAGAGTGCTGACCCATGGCATCGCGTATCATCTTCTCATACTCCAAATCCACATCACAAGTAATGTCGCCTATCTTCTTCCGGTCTTCGGGAGAGAGCGACTTTGTCCCGCCTGTAAATAGTTTGTGTGTTATCTTCTTGGGGAGGTTCAGGCCCACAAGGGGTATCTTGTGCTTCCTGGCGTATATGAATATGCCGCGGTACTTGTACCAGGATATGTTCCAGTTGCGGTAATAGGCCCTTCGGAAGGCCCTCTCGCTCATCTTTCCGGCCACCCAGCGGTCGAGGACGTCCTGGTTGTCCGCGGAAAACATCTCAATGCCTATGGCGAGTTTTACACCAGCGGCATGGAGGGCCTTTATTACGCCGAGTTGCATCCTGTGGTGGGCGAGTTTCTTGTGAAACTCGCCCACAAAGACAAGGCGCACACCACGAAGGTCGCGCTCCATCTGCGCAATAGGCACCTCGGCGCCGTCTCTCAGCCTAAGGGCCCTCTGGGCCACACAGCCGCCGCTCACGAAAAAGACCAATAGGAGGATGATAACCGCCAGAGTGCGGCAGGCCGGGGGTCTTCTCATATCAGGAAGCACCCTTCCCGGCAGCGGCCTTTTCACGGAGTTCCAGAGGCACGTAATGCCTCTGTCTGAGGCCTATGTAATTCTGCACGGGCCTGTAGATGCGGTTGGTCTTGAGTTGCTCCATCCAGTGAGCGAGCCAGCCCGCCACGCGGCCCATGGCAAAGAGGGGCGTGAAGAGTTCCGGCTCCATGCCAAGGGCCCTGAAGACCACACCCGAGTAGAAGTCGATATTGGGCCAGAGGCCCTTTGGACCGAGGCGCTTGGCCACGGCCTTCTCGAGGGCCTCGGAGATCTCCACCACGGCCGGGTCAACAGAGCACTGACCCTCGTCGCGGAGCCTCATCATGTATGCCTTGAGAATCTTGCCCCTGGGATCTGCGGTCTTGTAGACCCTGTGCCCTATGCCCATGATCTTCTCTTTCTTTGCTATCTTCTCATCCACATAGGCCTCCACCCTGCTCACGTCGCCGATCTCCTCTATCATGTCGAGGACACGCTCGTTGGCCCCACCGTGCAGTGGCCCCGAGAGCGTCCCTATGGCTGATGAGACTATTGTATAGGGGTCGGCAAGGGTAGATCCCACGACGCGGGCGCTGAAGGTGGAGGCGTTCATGGTGTGGTCGGCATGGAGCATGAGTATTACGTCGAGGACCTTTTCCACGAGCGGCGAGGGCTCTTTCTCGAAGAGCATGTAGTAAAAGTTGGCGGCAAAGCCGAGGTCGTTTCGAGGCAGTATGGGCGCGTCTCCCTGGCGCATCCTGTGGCAGGCCGCCACGATTGTAGGCATCTTTGCCACGAGACGCACGCACGACCAGTACCTGACCTCCGGGTCGAGGGTGTCGCGCGCCGGGTAGTACATTCCCATGGCCGAGACAACGGACTGGAGATAGTCCATGGGGTGACCCGCCTCGGGCAGGACCTCCATCATACGAAGTATCTTGTACTTGAGCCGCGTATGGTGTGTAATGTGGTCGCGAAACCTCCTGAACTCTTCCATGGTGGGCAGATCTTCGAAGATGAGCATGTAGGCCACCTCGAGGAAGGTGCTCTTCTCTGTAAGTTCCTCGATGGGAATACCGCGGTACTCGAGCACACCGGCATGGCCGTCGATGAAACTGATGGCCGAGTTGGCCGCTGGTATGCCCTCGAGGCCGGGCACAACCTCCATCTCTCTCTCTTCCATCATGACCTCCCTTGTTTTTCGTAAGAGCGCCTGACCCATGGCCTGCTACGCGCCAGGCGCCGTGACAAAGAGAACGCCTATCCCAAGAGACACTCCTGCCCCGTGGTTCGAAGAAAAAGGACTCCCTTTTTCTTCGACGGGGAACGCCTCTACCTTGAGCCCCGGCAAAGGCGCCAGTGGGGCGTTCGTCCCGGCAGTGGGATATGGTTTATTTTAGCCTTAAACTGGGCGTATGTGAAGCGAAGTATTTTTTTGGTGGGCCCCTTGTTCTGAAAAGAGCCCCCGTCTGGGCACCTGCCGGCTCATACCCTACTTCCTTCCTTCTGTAGCCTCACCTCGGCCACCCTCGATCAGCCACCTCCTGAACTCGCGGAGCGCCCTTCCCCTGTGGCTTATGGCGTTCTTTTCATCCATGGAGACCTGGGCCGCTGTGCAGCCCTTCTCAGGTATGAAGAAGACAGGGTCATAGCCAAAGCCGCCCTGGCCCTGCGGGCGCCTCGTAATCCTGCCCTGGAGCGTACCTGTAAAGGTCCATTCCCTTCCACTGGCGGGGTCTACAAAGGCAAGTACGCAGACAAAGCGCGCAGTCCTCCGGCCCTCCTCGAGGTCTCGCATCTCGTGGAGTAGTTTCTCTATGTTCTCCCTATCGGTTGCCCCCTCTCCCGCATACCTCGCCGAGTAGATACCAGGGCGCCCGCCAAGGGCCTCTACCACGAGGCCAGAGTCATCGGCAAGCGCTGGTATGCCTGTCTCAAGTGCAACGTACCGCGCCTTTATGATGGCGTTCTCGGCAAAGGTGGACCCATCTTCAGGCGGGCATGAAAGACCGGGGAAGTCCTCTATGGAGAGGACCTCGAGTCCGATGTCCTCGAACATGGCCCGAAACTCTTCTATCTTCTTTCTGTTCCTTGTTGCAAGGAGTATTTTTTTCATACGTAATACTTTTACCTTGTCCTTTCCTCTCCTCCTGCCCGTTGGTACCACTCTTCATATTCCAAGAGAGGTGAAACAGGTAGAACTGGCTCTGCCTCAGGACCTCTCTGGACAGACCTCGCGGCGACCTCTCACGAGGGGCGGCCTTTCTGGCAAACCTCTGAAAAATTCTTTCATGAATAAAGATAGCGGGGGAATAAAGAGCGCGGTTATCTCTCCCAAAGATATTCAGAGACTTAGAGTTCTGAAAATGGAGGCCCTTCCAGGTGCTCCAGGAAAGCAGGGCAGAATCCGGATCGGGCTTTTCCTGGTAGTTTATCATCTGGCGGTGGGTTTAGGTGGAGTTGGGGTTATGGCAGGAAGCGACCTGGTAAAGTCATGGGCCCGCGGCCTCGGCCCCAGCCTCCCTCTGCAACTGGAAGAGGCTGCTTATGCCCCTCTCGGCAAGATCGAGGAGTTTATCCAGGTCTTTCCGTGCGAAGGTATTGTTCTCGGCTGTGCCCTGGACCTCCACGAACCTTCCGCCGCCGGTCATGATGATATTCATGTCCACGTCTGCACTGGAGTCCTCTTCATAGGTGAGGTCGAGCAAGGGTTCTCCCCTCACTATGCCAACGCTTACAGCGGCAACGGCCTCGACGACGGGCATGCGCTCTATTATGCCCATTTCCATGGAGACGCGCATGGTATCGAGGAGCGCTATATAGGCACCTGTGATGGAGGCCGTCCGTGTCCCTCCGTCGGCCTGTAGCACATCGCAGTCTATGATGACCGTCCTCTCGCCAAGGGCCTCGAGGTCGCAGACGGCACGCAGGCTCCGGCCTATTAGACGCTGTATCTCGTGGGTCCTGCCTCCAACGCGGCCAGTTGCAGATTCCCTCCGAATGCGCGTCCTGCTCGCCCGCGGGAGCATGGCATACTCTGCCGTAAGCCAGCCACGGCCCGTGCCCTGGAGAAATGGTGGGACCCTGTCCTCGAGGGTTGCCGTGCAGAGTACCTTTGTAAGGCCTGTCTCGATGAGGGCCGAGCCATCGGCCGTATGGAGAAAGCCCCTTGTGATCCTCACTTCACGGAGTTCGTCTGGCGCCCTGCCGTCTGCCCTCTTAATCGTGTTTTTCAAATCCAGCCCTCTTTACCTCCATGCCGGTCCTGTTCTCGAAGTCCGCTATGCCAAGGGCGATGGACCTTGCGGCAAGGGCCGCGCCCTCCTTGGACCTGAGCCATTGTTCGTCAGACCGGTTGGAGATAAAGCCCAGTTCCACGAGAACTGCCGGCATTGTGGCTCCGTCGAGTACGGCAAAGGGCGCCTGCCTCACTCCGCGGTCATCCCTTCTCGTAATTCTTATTATACTCGTATGAACGGCCTCTGCAAGGGTGGAACTCTCGTGATGGGCCGCTGTCTCGAGGAGATCGAGGAGCGTTGTCTTGAGGTCATTGTTGAACTCGTATTTTATACCCGTCTTGGAGGGGTCAAATCCGTTCTCCACGGCGGCCAGCCGCACGGCCTCTTCATCTGTGGCGTCATAACTCAGGAAAAAGGTCTCAACCCCCTTGGGCCGCGGGCTCAGAGCGGCGTTTACGTGGATACTTATAAAGAGGCTGGCTCCAAGGGAGTTGGCCATGGCCGTCCTCTTCTCAAGGGGCACATAGGTATCGTCCTCGCGCGTAAGGGCCACCATGAATCCGTACTTGTTCTTGAGTATGGTGGCAAGCCTCTTGGCCACCATGAGTGTCAAGTCCTTCTCCTTCAAACCATCAGGCCCTATGGCGCCCCTGTCAATGCCTCCGTGGCCGGGGTCTATGACCACCAGGCCCACTGGGCTCTCATCTGCCGCCCATGAGAGGGCAGAGAGAAGAATAAGGCAGATAAAGAATGATATGCTGAGAAGTTTCTTCACTTCAAGGTCTCTCGCCTTTGACCCATGTAGACTAGAAAACGCGGGAACCGCGAACCCTGGAATCTCTCTTAATTGCCGCTTCTGGCTTCAAGGAGCCGCGCTTTTCTGACCCCCTTATCAGATATCTCCCACTCTCCGGGACCCGCCAGTCCAGAAAAATCGAGGCCTGGAGAGAAAAACCCGCGGGTACGGAGGAGGTTCGATTTTTAAGATAGTTACCTATACTTATATTACAAAGGCGCGATACCTGTCAATCCCCCGAAAGAGGGGGTTTCGCCATGTTTCCAACAAGGCTGAATCCTAAAAAGCGTTGACAGTCTTTTTCTTATCCTATAGCATTGAAAAGTAGTTATTTTACCTGAGGAGTTGGCCTCTTTTGAAAAAAATCGCCCTCTTCGGAGGCACATTCAACCCCATCCACTACGGCCACCTTCGCCTTGCCGAAGAAGTCCGCGAGGGCCTTGGCTTCGACCTCGTGGTCTTTGTCCCTGCCGCCATCCCGCCCCACAAGGGAGGCGCCGAGGCCTCGACAGCACAACACCGCCTCGAGATGACACGCATAGCCACAGAGGACAACCCCGGCTTCGAGGTCTCGGAGATGGAGATAAGGCGCGGGGGCCCATCGTACACGGTCGAGACCCTGAGGGAACTTAAAAAAAACGGCTACAAGGGGGAGACCGACCTCGCCACAAGCCTTATCATAGGCGGGGACTCCTTCAACGACATCACCACCTGGTGCGAGTACGAGGAAATACTCACCCTCGCCTCGCTCATAGTGGTGGAACGCCCGCAGACGCCTGTCAAAAAAATAGCCGAGGTCCTGCCAGAGCGCCTCGCGAGAAAATACTGGTATGACAGCGACTCAGAGGCCTACCAGAGCGACTTCGGCACATCCATCACATATCTCACCACAACGCTCATGGCCATATCGTCTTCAGAGATACGCGAACGCGTCAGAGAGGGCCTCTCCATAAGGTATCTCTTGCCCCGTGAAGTGGCAGAGTATATAATGACAAAGAGATTATACGCCTGAACACGGCCACCGCTTTCCACCCTGCAACCAGAAAAAAGGAGAGAGGAAACTGTACCCAAAAGCAAAGGTCCTCAGAGCGGCCCGCCTGGCCCTTCAGAAACAGGCAGACAATCCCGTAATATTAATGATAAAAAAGATCTCCTCTGTATCCGACTATGTCCTCATCTGCGGGGCAGGCTCGGAGCGGCAGGTCCATGCCATTGCCATGAACATACTGGACGGCCTCCGCGAGAAGGGGGTGCGGCCGCTTGGCACAGAAGGAATAGAGACCGGCAGGTGGGCGCTACTCGACTATGGAGACATCGTGGTGCATATCTTCATCGAACCGCTCCGCACATACTACGACCTCGAAGGCCTCTGGGCGGATGCCGAGGTCGTGGAACTGAAGGCAGGCAAGACGAAAAAACTCGAAAAAACGGGCGGATAGAAGAGAAAAGAAAAGAAAAGAAGAAGGTTGGCGGCCTTTGGCCGCATATTAAAAGATTCCTTACTTTCTTTTGGAAAAAAGAAAGTAAGACAAAGAAAACCAATGCCAGCGGCCTGATGGCCGCTGGAAGAGATGAAGATAACATTTATTCTCACAGGCTCCCTAAAAAAAAGCCTCCTCAAAGAGGGCTTTTACGAGTACATCAAGAGGCTGAAGAGATACTGCGGCGTAGAGGTCATCGAGATAAAAGACAGTCCCATGGGCAGAAAGGCAGACGGGAGGTGCAAAGGTCTGCGTGAAGAAGCCCGGCGGATAAATAAACGCCTTGACGCAAAGGGCGCCTTCAGGATCGCCCTCACCGAGGCCAGAGGCGCCCAGGCCTTTACATCAGGGGGCTTTGCCGGGTTTATGGAAGAGAGGCTGGCCCTTGGCAGAGACCTCGTCTTCATCATCGGCGGGGCCTACGGCCTTGACAAGAGTATTGTCAAAGATGCTGATATGCGTCTATCGCTATCGCCAATGACCCTGCCACACGAGATGGCGGCCCTCGTACTTGCAGAGCAGGTCTACAGGGCCTTTACCATATCAAGAGGCGAGCCATACTCGCACTGAGCGGCACCTGGCCTCATGGCTGGAAAAAGACCTGCTCCACGCTCACAACCACGATAAAAGGCCCATGAACATAAAACTCCTCTTTTTTCTCGCCCTCATCGCGCTGTCGAGTTTTTTCTACCTCTATGTAGAAAACCCCGGCACAGCAACGCTTGTCCTTGCCAAGGGGCATAGTTATACCCTACCCCTTGTCCTGCTCATGGTTCTGAGTTTCGTTGCAGGCGTGGTCATGATGGGCCTCGATGCCGTAATTTCCGACACAATGCGCACACTTCGCGCCAAGAAGGCCAAGAAGGCCGCCAAAAAGGTCGAAGAGGCCCGCAAGACATACCTTCGGGCCCTCGAGGCCATGGCCCGCGCCGATTACGGCGGAGCCCGTGAACTCCTTGAGAAGGCGCTTCTCGGCGTCCCCGGCGACCTGCCCATAGTACTCTCCCTCGCCGAGACTCATATGCGCGAAGGCGCCCCTCACGAGGCCATGGAGGTAATCGAGTCCGAACTCTTCCACAACCCCTCTTCAGTGGCCCTGCTTACCGCCCTTGGCACCTATGCCAGAAAGGCTGGCGATACGGAGCGAGCGGAGAGGGCCTTCGAGGAGATACTCAAGGCCGAGAAAGAGAACCAGTATGCCATAAGGCAACTTCGCGACATAAAGATAGACCAGGAAAAATGGGCCGAGGCCGCCTCGCTCGAAGAGAAACTCCTGGAGAGCAGGAAAAAGGGCTGGTTCCGTGGCAGCGGTCACGACCATGGAAAACTCCCGGGGCTCCTCTACGAGCAGGCCCGTTCACTCGTTGCCGAAGGCGACCTCGACAAGGCCGAGGAGGTCTTAAAGGATGCCCTCAGGAAGGACGACGACTTCGTACCATCCAACATCCTCTTCGGTGAGATCTACAAGAAAAAATACGGTGCATACGAGGCCCTCATGGTCTGGGAGAAGGCCTACTCCCTTGCCCCGGGGAGCGCGGCGCTCCTGTTCAGGATAGAGGACTACCAGGTAGAGGCCTCGGCACCACAGAAGATGATAGAACTATACAAGAGGGAACTGGAGGCCCGGCCCGACGACCTGAACCTGAGGCTGCTTCTGGCCAGATTTTACCTGAGGATAGAGATGGTGGACAGGGCCGTGGAGGAACTGGAAAGGATCCGAGACGAGGGCCGCGAGACCTATTACTCGAAAGTCCTCCTTGGCACGGCCTACAAGAAACAGGGCTATGACGCCCGGGCCGCAGAGATCTTCGGCAGTCTTCTTGGTGCCGACTCGGAGACCAGACCGGCCTTCACCTGCTCAGACTGCTCCACCACCTTTCGCCAATGGACCGGAAGGTGCGCCTTCTGTGGCGAGTGGGATACTCTGCAGATGAACCCGGACGCAAGGTAGGACCTCGCGATAGGGCCTGGTCAGGAACCCTGCCAATCATGGATAACAACAATCTCACAAAGCGAGGTAAGGATTGAAACGCGTCTGTCTCATGGTGCTCGACGGCTGGGGCCTGAACCCTGAGAAAGAGGGCAATGCCATATATATAGCATCCACACCGAGGCTCGATTCATTGTCCAGGGACTACCCCTGTACAGAACTCAAGACCTCGGGCCTTGCCGTGGGCCTGCCTGAGGGTCAGATGGGCAACTCAGAGGTGGGCCACCTCACCATGGGCTCTGGCCGTGTCGTATACCAGGAACTGACGCGCATCTCCAAAGCCGTTGAAGAGGGTACGCTGGCGGAGAACCCCGTACTCCGGGAACTCATACACAAGACAAAGGCCGCTGGCGGCGTCCTCCACATGACAGGGCTCGTCTCTGACGGCGGCGTACACAGCCACATAGAGCACCTCTACGCGCTCATGGATATAGCCGCCTCTTCTGGCATGAAGGATATACGCGTACACGCAGTACTCGATGGACGTGATACGCCCCCGGACAGCGGCATTGGTTTCATAGAGGCCCTTGCAGGACGCATGAGGGAAAAGGGCGTTGGGAGTATTGCCACCATCTCCGGGCGGTACTATGCCATGGACAGGGACAAGCGCTGGGAGCGGGTCCAGAAGGCCTATGACGCCATGGTGCTCGGAAAGGGTGAGCATGCCAAAGGCCCCGTCGAGGCAGTACGGGCCTCCTACGATGAAGGTCTTACCGACGAGTTCATGCTCCCAACGATCATAGATGGCGGGTATAGCCCTGTCTCCAATGGTGACGGCCTCCTCTTCTTCAACTTCCGGGCCGACAGGGCGCGCGAGATCGTTACGGCCTTTACTGTAGAGGACTTCAATGGCTTCAGGCGTGTGAAAAGACCGGCCCTCGCAGCCATAGCCACTATGACGCTCTATGACATACGCCTCAAGGTGCCTGTTCTCTTCAGGCCCGAGGAACTCAAGAACATCCTCGGTGAGGTCCTCTCCCGCGAGGGGCTCAGGCAGTTCCGCGTGAGCGAGACAGAGAAATACGCCCATGTAACTTTTTTCTTCAACGGAGGCATAGAAAAGCCCTTTGACGGAGAAGACCGCCTCGTAATCCCATCCATAAAAGACGTTGCAACCTATGACCTCGTGCCAGAGATGAGGGCAATGGAGATCGCTACAGCAACGGCGACGCGCCTCGGCGAGGAGAAGTATTCATTCATACTCCTCAACATTGCCAACGGCGACATGGTGGGGCATACAGGCGACCTCGGTGCGGCTGTAAAGGCCTGCGAGGCCGTAGACCGTGCAGTGGGCCTTGTTACGGAGACGGCCCTCAGGAACGGCTGGAGCGTCATCATCACCTCTGACCACGGCAACGTGGAACGCATGATAGACGAAAGAACGGGCGCGCCCTTTACGGCGCACATGGCAAGCAACGTGCCATTCATACTCGTCGATGATGACCTCAAGGGCGTAAGCCTCCGAAGAGGCGGGGGGCTCAAGGACGTTGCGCCCACAGTGCTCAAGATAATGGGCATAGAAAAACCTGCGGAGATGACAGGGGAAGCGCTCTTTTAGTGGTTCGGGAAACCCTTGCCGAGAGAAGAGGAGAGAAGAGATGTCCTATAACAGAGAGACCTTCTCGGGGTACCTGCAGTGCCCGCTCTGCGATGCCGAAGTGCCCATTTCCGAAGAGGACAAGACCGGAGACCAGATATACTGCCCCTACTGCCAGTGCCCGCTGAAACTCAGGAAAAAGGCTGATAGATTCTACCTCGACGAGGATTTTTAGGTTTTGCCGAGGCCTTGGGGGCAATTCTGCCCTCTCACTCTGTTGGGTTTCGCTACGCTCTACCCAACCGACACGCTGGGTTTTCTTTGCTCCACTTTCTTTTTTCCAAAAGAAAGTGGAAAAATCTTTTTGTCTTTCGGCGGGCCATGCCCGGCTACCCTCACCTTCTTCTCCTGGCCTCATAACTCCGTCCCAATCGGAGGGGGCCCCATCTGTTCTATTCCAGCGGCCTTGCCGAGGTACAAGGCGCTGTTTATGAAACCTATGTGGGTGAAGGCCTGGGAGAAGTTGCCAAGGAAGTCTCCTGTTGCGGGGGCTATTTCCTCGGAGTACAGGCCGAGGTGGTTGGCGTATCCCATGTCCTCTTTCTTCATCTTCCCATCCCTGCCATGGATTAAGTCTATCAGCACATCTTGCCAAGTTAAGAAAGGGCCTTGAAAATCCTCCGGTAGCCTCTGTCTCCTTGACCACTGCGGTCCGGCTGTGTTAGTTTGGTGGGATGAAAATTCTCATAACCGGCGGGGCCGGCTTCATAGGCTCTACCCTCGCGGATAACCTGCTTGAAAGGGGCGAGAGTGTAGTTGTCATAGACAACTTCAACGACTTTTACGACCCTGCCATAAAGAGACGCAACATCGCCTCTGCAATGAACAACCCGTCCTACCGCCTCTATGAACTCGACATACGGGACGGCGCCAGATTAGCCACTGTCTTCGAGACAGAACGGCCCGACGTGGTCTGCCACATAGCCGCCCGGGCAGGGGTGCGCCCCAGTATCGAGGCACCCGTTCTGTACGAAGAGGTCAACTCCCTGGGAACGCTCAATGTCCTTGAGGCCTCGCGCAAGATAAACCTCGGCAACCTCGTCTTTGCCTCGTCCTCATCTGTCTACGGCCTTAACTCCAAGGTCCCCTTCTCCGAGGAGGACCCACTCGAGGGCCCCATCTCGCCCTATGCCGCCACAAAACGGGCTTCTGAACTCATGTGCTATACCTACTCGCACCTCTTCGGATTACAGGTTACATGCCTGAGGTTCTTTACCGTTTACGGCGAGCGGGGCAGGCCTGACATGGCTGTGGCAAAATTCACGCGCCTCATCCACGCGGGCTCGCCCATCCCCCTCTATGGCGACGGGTCGGCCATACGCGACTTTACCTACATCGGAGACATAATAAATGGCCTCGTGGCATCGGTATATAAGCCCATGAGATACGAAATAATAAACCTCGGCGGATCGAAAACCGTGGAGGTAAGGGAACTCATAACCCTTATCGAAAAAAACCTCGGGAAAAAGGCCCTGATAGAGTACCTCCCGCCTGTGCCTGGAGACGTGCCCATCACCAGCGCCGATACATCAAAGGCCGAACGCCTCCTCGGGTTCAGACCACAAGTGGGTATTGAAGAAGGCATAAGAAGATACGTAAAGTGGTTCCTCGAAAGGGTCGAAGAAGAGAAAAAAGAAAAGATAAAGGCTTAAAAGGATCTTATAGAGAAGAAAAAAATGTATGATGGGCGGACAGGGCCCGCCAAGAGAAGAGAAGATTCTTCCACTTTCTTTTAGAAAAAAGAAAGTGGAGCAAAGAAAACCAGTTCCAGCGGGCCGCGCCCGCTGGAAAGACCTGTAGACTCGTAGGATGGACAGGGCCCAACAGAAAAATTGGGTAGAGCGAAGCGAAACCAGGCAAACACTCTAAACAAGGCTTGCACTTCCAACAAAGAAAGACAAAAAGGGAAATACCTTGAATAAATCGGCAAAAAAGACCTTCATAAAAGACATAAAGGAACGCGACCGCATCGACGACGTCTTTCTTGTTGCAAGAAAAGATATGGGCGTCAGCAAGACCGGAAAGCCCTATCTGAGCCTCCGATTCATGGACTCCACAGGGTCCATGGACGCCAGGGTCTGGGATAATGCCGAGGCCATGGCACGCCTCTTCGAAGCAGGAGACGTGGTGCGCGTCCGTGGTTATGCCCTCTCGTACCGCGGAGATGTCCAGTTGAACGTATCTTCCATAGAAAAGACTCCGCCAGAGGAATGCTCACCATCAGACTTTCTCCCCTCATCGAGACGAGACCCCGAGGAGATGATGGGTGAACTCGATGGCATTATCGAGACCCTTGAAGACCCATGGATAAAGGCCCTCCTGAAGGCCATCTTCGCCGACACCGATGTAAGGTCCCGCTTCAGGACCGCCCCGGCTGCCAAGGCCATGCACCATGCCTTTATCGGCGGACTCATAGAGCACGTCCTCTCCATCTGCTCCATAGTGGACTTCGTAGTGGAGCACTACAGAGAAGACCTTGCCCTCAACCGCGATATCCTCATGGCAGGGGCCATCCTCCACGACATAGGAAAGATATACGAACTCTCTTACACCAGTTCCTTTGATTATACGGACCAGGGCAAACTCATCGGCCACATTACCCTTGGAGTGGAACTCGTAAACAGGAAGACTGCGGCCATCCCCGGGTTTCCGGAACACACCCGCATGGCGATCAACCACCTCATCCTGAGCCATCATGGCATACTGGAGTTTGGCTCTCCCAAGAGGCCCAAGTTCGCAGAGGCCATCATGCTCTCCTTCCTCGACGATATGGACGCAAAGATGGCGGCCCTGCGGGTCATGACAGGAGAGGTGGAAGAGGGCGCCTCATGGACCCCCTATCAGAGGATCTTCGAGCGGCCCATATATACTGGTCTCATAGGCCGCAAGGAGACCGCGCCCGACCAACCTTCTGAAGGGAAGAAAACCCTTGCCAAGACAGGCCGACCAGCCGAGGAAGAGACGGTACCCCTGGAGGAAAAAGACCCTGACCTCCTCTCCCTGGGCGAGATGGACCTCTTCAAGAGGGGCCGTTGAGAGAGACCGAAAGCATGGCTCCTCCTCAACCCAAGAGTCTCAACCCTTGAGAGTGGCCTGAGTCACCTTGTCAACCAAGCACCCGCTCCCTCCTCCTTGCTTCCCCTTACTCTCTTCTTTCCCCGGAGTCCAGAGAGGGTAGGGACGAGCGGCCTTCTTGTTTTCCGTACTGCCCTCAGGTCTTCTTCTCCTCATGCCTCCTTCTCATCTCCCGTGATATCTACCATAAATTGAGTGCAGACCTGAAAAAGAGGGGTGTGCAGGAGAGGCGGCATGGAAGAAAAGAGGGGAAGACAGCGTCTCTTCGCCCCAGAGAGGAACTGGGAGTTGTAAAAGGGCGTCCTTTTATGTTTAAATATAGGGGATATGTCTATCCGGTAAACCATGCCGCCCCGTGGTCTGGTGAAGTCAAGCGGACCCGGGGCTTGAATATTATATGAAGGGGTTTTTTATATTGAGAGCACTCATCTACCTGATGTTCTTCGCCTCTGGGGTCGCGGCGCTCATCTACCAGATGGTCTGGACAAAACTCCTAACCCTCACCTTTGGCGTCACATTCCTTGCCGTGAGTACGGTCCTCACGTCCTTCTTCGGCGGCCTTGCCCTCGGGAGTTTTCTCGGCGGAAAGTGGATCGAGCGCCACAGGGGCGGTTTTTTCTGGTACGGCGGTGCCGAGATACTCATAGGGGTATATGCCATACTCTTCGGCATCCTCCTGCAGGTCAACAACAGCGCCTATGTATTCCTTGCCCAGGCCACGGGCTCTGGTTTTGCCGGGCTCACGCTCATAAAGTTCATACTCTCTGCCCTGCTCCTCATCGTGCCCACCACGCTCATGGGCGCCACTCTCCCCATACTCAGCAAGACCCTTGCGCGCGGAAGGCGCACCTTTGCCTGGGACATAGGCGGGCTCTACGCCATCAACACTCTTGGGGCCGTTACCGGCGCCGTACTGGCGGCCTTTGTATTCATCCCTTCTTTCGGGCTCTCGGCCATACTCTACGGCTCGGGGGTGCTGAACTTCGCCATAGGCGCTTCGGCCATACTCTTTGGAAGGACCGAGACTGCCCGCGAGGTAGACATGACCGGGGCCGAAGACCAAGCCAGGCCCAGGTCAGGGCCTGCCAGAGACAACCATCGCCCTCCTGAGAAGGCCATACCGCCATACTTCAACACCATCATACTCTACGCCTTTGGTCTATCGGGCTTTACGGGCCTGTGTTACGAGGTGGTCTGGACAAGGGTCCTGGGGTTCATCCTCACGGGTACGGTATATGCCTTTGCCGTGGTGCTGGCAGTCTTTCTGACGGGCATAGCGCTCGGGAGTTTCGTACTCTCCTCCTTTCTGGACAGGATACGTTCACGCGCCGCGGTAATATATCTCTTCTCTGCCGTAGAGATCCTCATTGGGCTCAGTTCCCTTGCCCTCATCATCCTCTACGCCAAGTTGCCGGGAATGGGCTTTTACGCCCGTCTTGACAGTACGCCCAACTGGGGAGAGTTCGTATATCTCAACTTCTTTACATCCTTCATAACGCTCATAATACCCACCTTTCTCTTTGGCGCCACCTTTCCCCTCATATGCAAGGTCTATGACTGGAGCGCCGAGAGCGTAGGCGAGAAGATAGGCCGCGTATACTCGCTGAACACGGTAGGCGGCATACTTGGATCTTTCATAAGCGGCTTTGTCTTCATACCCTTTGTGGGAATGCAGAACGCCATTATCCTAACCGCGGGCATCAACATACTCATAGGCCTTGTCGTGGCCCTTGCCAACCCCATTGGCGGGCGCATGCCTAAACTCGCCATACCCGTCATAGGCGTAGCGGCCATGGCAGGTCTTGTACTCACTCTTCCTGAGAACATGCCACTGAGTCTTCACAAGTCTCTTCTTCGACGCGGCGAGGAGATACTCTATTACAAGGAAGGGGCCACTGCCACGGTGATGATAGCCGAGCGAAAGGGTTTTGGAATCGAGGCATCGAACAAGCGCCTCTGGGTGAATGGGAACAGGGCCACTGCCGCATATTACGAGGGCCTACAGATAAACCGCTTTCAGGGCGTACTGCCCATGGTCATTCACCCCAACCCAAGGGACGTCCTCGTAATATGCTTTGGCTCCGGGACTACCTTTGGTACGCTGAGCCAGTTTCCGGTGAAACAGGTAGACAATGTGGAGATTGCCAAGGCCGTCATTGGCGGGGCCTCGTACTTCAAGGACGCCAACATGGATGTACTGAACAATCCGGTATCCAAGATAAACATAGACGACGGACGGAGTTTTCTTGCCGTAACAAAGAACAAGTACGATGTGATCACCGAGGAGCCCATGCACCCGGCCCTTGCGGGTGTGGTGAACCTGTACACAAAGGAATACTACGAACTCGCCAAGGCCCATCTCAAGAAGGGCGGAATAATGTCGCAGTGGATACCTCTTTACAACCTCACCGTGGATGACGTCCGCCTCATGGTCCGTACCTTCCAGTCCGTCTTCCCGCACACCTCCATCTGGCTCGCCAATACGGACATCTTCATGCTCGGCTCTGAGAGAAGACTCACCGTAGATTATGAGCGGCTCGTGAAGAAACTCTCTATGCCCAACATAAAGGACCTCCTCTCGGACATAGACCTCGATGACCCGGCGGAGTTCCTTGCAACCTTTGTAATGAACGAAGACCGTGTCCGCAGGTACGCAGGCGACGGCCCTGTCATGACAGACGACATGCCTGTGGTGGAGTTCACTGGCCCCAAGAGCCTCCACATCAATACCATCTCCCCAAACATCGCAGAGTTCGTACGGCTCCGAGAGCCTGTCCTGCCCTACCTTGTAGTACATGATGATATGGACAAAAAGGCCCTGGCAGAAAAACTCATGAAAAAGTACTATGCCGGTCAGTACAACCTTGTGGGCAGGGCCTACTTCGCTGCCGCCAACTTCGACCGCGCAACAGCCTACTTCAGAAAGGCCCTTGATGTAGACCCCACAGACCGCAACAGCCTCCACTACAGGAGAAAACTCAAGTTCTTTTGAGAAACCCCCTTAAGGCCCCCCCTGTATAATGCGTCCCTGATCTTTCAGAAACCTCTGAATAATTCATCCCTGAATTATTCGAATACGGGAAAGAAAAAGCAAGGTTCTGTCCCAAGCCAGTCTCACCAGACCCGCCCTACTCACCTTACGAGAGTACCTCTCTCTTACCACCCCCAGGATAGAAGGTGGCATCCAACCTGTCGCATAATCTACCGGCCTTTTCAGTGGTTGCCCACCTTGGCCGTTGTTCGTGTACCAAGGCAGGCCAAGGCCCGATAGCCCCGGAAATTTTTCCATATTTCAAACTCGAGTCTACAAGGTCAAGGGCAAGTACTTTCTTCGCGGAGATGCCTTCAGGCTTATGGACAGACCACACAAGTTCTTAAAGTACTTGACAATAAATGCGATATCTAATGTAATAGCATCGTGGCGGTCATGCATAGCCACTTTCCTTCCTTCTACAAGGCCATACCACCACAGACCACCAACGAGAAGAGGCATTGAGGAGATAATCACAAGGAGGTATCATGAAAAAGTTACTTTTCCTTACGTTCACCGCGGCCTTGATTATCACCATCCTGTCGGCTCCAAGATCCTCATGGGCAATACCAGCATTTGCCAGACAGACGGGTTTTGCCTGCAACACCTGTCACTACCAGCACTACCCGGCCCTCAACTCTTTTGGCAGGGCCTTCAAGGCCAACGGCTTCACCATGGTGGGTGGACAGAGCCTTGTAGAGGGTGATTTTCTCTCCCTTCCCTCCACCCTGAACGCGGCTGTTGTCACGAAGATACGCTATCAGAAGACAGACGGCCAGAACAATGACTCTGGCACCAACAAGGGTGAGTTCCAGTTTCCAGACGAGGCGGCCCTCTTCCTCGGCGGTCGCATAGGTGAGCATATCGGCTTTTTACTTGAAGGGCAGATGGCGGATTCAGGTAGTTCCATGTTCGCCAA
The DNA here is from genome assembly GCA_964407495.1 of uncultured Thermodesulfobacteriota bacterium. Classification (GTDB taxonomy): domain Bacteria; phylum Desulfobacterota; class GWC2-55-46; order GWC2-55-46; family JADFVP01; genus JAJRZX01. The sequence goes on along the minus strand of CAYOVP010000003.1, from coordinate 2,210 downwards.
CTTCAAGGCCCCTATAGGTACGGACTTAAAGACCGTTCACGTCGAGGTAGTGCCCTTTACAACAGATGCACTGGGCCCTCAGTTTGGTTTCGAGTTGCTCAACACCGCGGCAGTGGCCAATATACGTGTCCTGGAGCACACTACAGGCATATCGGCCATTCAGTTTGTGGGGCTCTCTCACGCGGCGCAGGGCTTCGCCTTTGTGGCATATCACAACACTGGGTATATAGACTACACGATGTGGCAACCAGAGAACGGCACATCTGACTCGGGGCCCTTCATGCACTACGTGAGGCTCGTGGGGACGCATACCATAGGGGGCTGGGACCTTGCCGCAGGCGGCCAGGCCTGGCTGGGCACTACCAAACTGGGTGGCTCTACGAGGGAAAAGGCCGAGGGCTGGGCACTTGATGCACAGGCCCAGGGCTCGGTCATGGGTATGCCCCTTGGCGTGTACCTCAACTATGCCGTTGCCCAGGCCAGCAAGGCCGACAAACCAATGAACATATTCAACGCCAACCCGGGCGATGCCCGCGCATGGTCCATACTCGCAGAACTCGGCGTACTGCCCGGAAGGGTCACCTTTGGCGCTGGTCTCAGGTCTGGAAACACCGGTGCCCTTGGACCCAGCGAGCAGACTGCCGTTACGCTGGGGCTCACCTATCTACTTACGCAGAACTTCGAACTACAGGTAAACCACACCCTAAACTCCGGCGACTTCTTCAATGTGCCGGCGAATAATGAACTGGCCAACGGAGACCAACTCACCACGCTCATGATCTTCGCCGCCTTCTGAGTTTGCATCTTGGTACTGAGAGGGGAGAGTAAGGGAGTGGGGGGCGAGGAGGGCGGGGGGGGGTGAGGGGGACCCGGATGGGGGTGAGGGAGCCAGTGGGAGAGTGGGATAAGAGGTGTGAGGGAAGCCTGTCTCCTGCAGGAAACAATCGAGCGCTGGTTTCCAGACCACCGGACCTGTACAGGCCGCCCACCAAAGGACCGTGGAGAGAGACGTGCGACAAATACTACCCCTATTCGCGGCACTTCTAATCCTTCTCTCCGGTTGCGCAACTCCCCTTCAAGTTGATTATACTCCGAGCCTGGTTAAGAAAGGGGGCGCCAGGAGGAGGACGCTCGGCCCGGTACTCGTAAAGGCCTTGAGGGACAGCCGGGGTGGAGAGAGGCCAGACCCCAGCGTCATCGGTGTCATCGATGTCACCACACAGGACATCTACGGCAGGAGGCTGGTTCTGGCCGTGCCTCCCGCGGAGTTCGTCTCCGCGGCATTAAGGAGGTATCTTGCTGAAGAGGGCTTCAGCGTGGTAGAGGGGCGCGGTGAGAAGGCCCCTTTTCATGGTCTTGTTGTAGAGGGAGAGGTACGGAAGTTTCGTGTAGACATAGGGCCCAGGGAGGAGATTGACCTGGGCCTTTATCTCCTATTCAGGGATGGCAAGACCGGGAGGGTCGTCTGGTCTGGCGTGGCGGAGGAGGAAGAGAGCCGGTTTACCGGTGTCTTCGGGCCATCACGTGCAAGCATCTCCAAGGATATTTCGACGGCACTGACCAAGGTTTTCAGGAAGGCCCTCTACGAGGCTGGGATCGGAGCAGGTGGAAGTTCTACCAGAGAGGGAGTGGAGGGTTCTCTACCACAGGTTGTGGCTGAGAGGGGTGGGCTTATAATAGAGACCACTCCATCGAGGGTAAAGGTCTATATAAATGGTGTGTATTATGGGCTGAGCCCGCTCAGGCTGAGACTGAAGCCAGGGGTATACGGGCTGGAGTTGAGAAAAGAGGGCTATATTGCGCTTGTTGAGAAGGTAGCCGTAGACCCTGGAAGGGATACCGAGGTTGAGGAGATGCTACGTAAGAAGAAGTAAGGACGGGGGGTGCAGAAAAAAGAAAGGGCCCTCCATACAGAGGGCCTGATTAGGTTTTTTTATAGTGTGCAGGGCTTCCTGGTCTATTAGGTGTGAAGATGCAGACTCTTTAGGAATCGTTGCTGAGGGCGTCTTAGAAGTAAGATAGAGGACATAGCCAACCTGCAAGATTGTGCCTTGGGGTATGTGCCCCCTCTCCTCTGCCCGCTTCATCCCCAGGTATCCATAACCCCTGGCCCTTGGTTCGTGGCCCATAAGCCTCCTGCCCCAAGTTCCCTTGCCCCTCTGCCCCTTCTGCCCCCTTCGCCCCTTCTGCCCCCTTCGCCCCTTCTGCCC
>CAYOVP010000002.1:0-75212 GCA_964407495.1 uncultured Thermodesulfobacteriota bacterium | reverse complement strand
TTGACCGCTTATGCGACCATCACTTGGTAGAAAATAACCCCTTGCCGGGCAGATCCAGCCCCTTTCCTCTGGCACGCAAGTTGCATCATTCAAGAACAGAGAAAAGGAGGAATGCCCATGTATCTCGAAGACAAGACCATCCTCATCACCGGCGGCACAGGCTCGCTGGGTAATAAACTCACAGAGATAATCCTCGCAAGGCATAGGCCGAGAAAACTCATCATCCTCAGCCGCGACGAACTCAAGCAGTACGAGATGAACCAGAGGTTCGATAGTCCGAGGCTCAGGTTCTTTCTCGGAGATGTTCGCGACAAGGAGCGGCTCTACCGTGCCTTCGAGAGCGTGGACTACGTGATACACGCCGCCGCGCTGAAGCAGGTGCCTGCCGCGGAGTACAACCCCTTCGAGGTCATCAAGACCAATATACTGGGTGCAAAGAACATAATCGACGTCTCCATGGATACTGGCGTGAAGAAGGTAGTGGCCCTATCCACGGACAAGGCAGTAAACCCGGTGAACCTCTACGGCGCCACGAAACTCTGTTCAGACAAACTCTTCATCTCCGGCAACTCCTATGCCGGTGGTAAGCCCACGCGGTTTTCCGTGGTGCGTTACGGGAACGTGGCCGGAAGCCGTGGTAGCGTCATCCCCCTCTTTCTCCGCAAGAAGAAATCCGGAGTCATGCCCATTACGGATATGCGCATGACGCGCTTCTGGATAACCCTTGCCGAGAGCGCCGACTTTGTCATCAAGTCGCTGGAGCGCATGCGCGGCGGCGAGATATTCGTCCCCAAGATAGCGAGTTCGTCCATAGTGGACGTGGCCAGGGCCATTGCTCCGGACTGCACCTTCAAACTCGTCGGCATAAGGCCTGGCGAGAAACTCCATGAGGTCCTCATCTCAAGGGAAGACGGCAGGCTCACGCTGGAGTTCGATGACCACTACGTGGTGCAACCTAACTTTTCATGGTGGGGCGGCGAGAAGGGCTATGGCGGCGAGCGGGTGCCCGAGGGTTTTTATTATTCCAGTGATACGAACGAGATGAAACTCGGACGCTTTCAACTGAAGAAGATAATCAGGGAGTTCGACGAGGGTGAGAAGAAAAAGACCGGTCGCCTACGGCGGCCAGACGATAGGCGAGGAAGATACCAGGTCGGTACTTGAGGCCCTTGTATCACCAGACCTTACGCAGGGAGCGCGCATAGAGGCCTTCGAGTCTGCCCTTGCCGAGTACACGGGCGCAAGGTACGCTGTTGCGGCCTCGAGCGGTACGGCGGCCCTGCACATGGCCTGCATGGCCGCCGGGCTCGGCGAGGGTCAGCGCGTGGTCACAACGGCAAATACATTTGTCGCCACACCCAACGCTGTCCTCTACACGGGCGCAACGCCCGTCTTCGTGGACGTAGACCCCCTTACCGGCTCCATGGACATGGACAGACTGAGAGAAGTCCTTGCATACGAAATGCGCGCCGTCATACCCGTTCATTACGGGGGCGCGCCCCGCGGCATGGAAGACCTGGGGGCCCTGGCCGCAGAACAGGGTCTTATGGTCATAGAAGATGCCTGTCACGCCCTTGGGGCGAGGTGGCGCGACAGGGACGGAAAGAGCCGCACCGTAGGCGACTGTGCCTTCTCGGAGATGACAGTATTCAGTTTTCACCCCGTAAAGTCAATAACCACGGGCGAGGGCGGGGCAGTGACGACGAACGACGCTGTACTGGCAAGGAGGCTCCGCGAGGCCCGCTCTCACGGCATAGTAAAGACCCCTCCCTCTGGGGAGCATTGGCCCCCCTGGTATTACGAGATGAGGTCCCTTGGGTTCAATTACAGGATCTCTGAGATACAGTGCGCCCTGGGGCTCAGCCAACTGGCGAGGCTCGATCTCTTCATGGCGAGGCGCCGTGAGATAGCAGACCTATATGGCGAACTCTTCGCCCCATACAAGGACGTGGTATCCACTCCCAGCCTGCCTCCGGAGACAGATAGCGCATGGCACCTCTACCCCCTCAGAGTTGATTTTCAGGCAATGGGCGTGGACAAGGCCGCCTGGTTCAAGGCCATGCTCGGCCAGGGCGTAAAACTACAGGCCCACTATATCCCCGTGCCACTCCAGCCCTATTACAGGAGGCGTTTCGGTTATACACGGGGCCAGTACCCTGGTGCAGAGGCCTTTTTCGAGAGCGAGGCGAGCCTGCCGATATACCCCTCGCTTACGGACGAAGAGGTGAGGCACGTAGCAAGGTCTGTAATAAAGACCCTCGCTGGCGCGATGCGAGCAAAGGAGATGAAGGCAGGATGAAGAAGGCGTTTTCCATTGGAAAGAGAAAGATAGGTGGCGGAGGACCCGCCTATATAATCGCCGAGGCAGGCTCGAACCACAACGGGAGCCTCGAGACTGCCCGCGACCTCATCACAGCCGCTGCCAATGCTGGCGCAGACGCAGTGAAGTTCCAGTCCTTCAGGGCCGATGAACTCATAAACCCCCTCAGGCCTGACATGAAGGGCGGATGGGAAGAAGACCCGGCCTTTCCGGTCATAGAGCGGCTCTCCATACCCTGGGACTGGCATGCTGAACTGATGGCACATGCGCTATCAGAGGGTATAGAATTTCTCTCAACGCCCTTCAGCACAGGTCTTGCGAAGATGCTCTTTGATGCCGGCCTCCGGGCCTTCAAGATAGCCTCTGGAGACATAACCAACGAACCTCTACTGCGCCTCGTCGGCTCCTTTGGACGTCCCGTCATCCTCTCTACAGGCGCATCTTTTCTCGAAGAGGTGCGAGAAGCCGTCTCCATACTCCACGAATCCGGTCTCCGCGAAATAGCGCTTCTCCAGTGTACTGCACTCTACCCCCCCAGGTTCTCTGACGTGAATCTACGCGCCATGAAGACCCTTGGCCGCGAGTTCCGCTCTCCTGTGGGTATCTCCGACCATACCCCGGGCATGACCGTGGCCCTCGGGGCCGTGGCCATGGGCGCAACCATCATAGAAAAGCACCTCACCCTTTCGAGGAAGATGGAGGGCCCGGACCACGGCCATTCCATGGAGCCGGCGGAGTTTGCGGCCATGGTGCGCGAGGTGCGCAACCTGGAGACAGCCCTCGGTAGCCCTGTAAAGAGGCCCTCTGAGGAAGAGATGCTCGAGCGTATGGGCGCAAGGCGCGGTGTCTATGCCAGCGTGAACATAAAAAAAGACGAACTCATAAGGAGCGATATGCTCAAGGTGGTACGTCATGCCCTTGGCCTTCGGCCCGTGGAGATGAAGGACGTGATAGGTAAGCGCGCGGCGCGGGACCTGCAGTGTCACATGCCGCTGATGTGGGAGGATATAAGAAGATGACCGGGAGGGCGCAGATGAGAAAGAGGGACCGAGAGGAGACGGCCCTGGAGAAGAAGAGGCAGGGGAGGCCTGTTGTCGCCATAGTACAGGCCAGGATGAGTTCCGCGAGGCTTGCCGGAAAGGTGATGAGGAGCATCTGCGGTCGGCCCATGCTCTGGCACGTGGTAAACAGGCTCCGCTCAGTACCCTCGCTCGACGCGATAGTAGTTGCAACGAGCACCGACCGCTCCGACGAGGTAATTACGCGTTGGTGTCTTCACGAGGGGGTGAAGTGGTACAGGGGGTCTCTGGTAGATGTCCTTGGCCGCTACCGCGGAGCGGCCCTCGAGTTCGGCGCAACCACCATAGTACGTATCACGGCAGATTGCCCCATGATAGACCCCCTCCTCGTGGAGAGGGCGGTGGAGGAGTTCCTTAGGACACCGGGCCTTGATTACCTGGGCCTCGATGGCTCGTACCCCGATGGGCTCGATACAGAGGTATTTTCCTTCAAGGCCCTGGAACGGGCCTTCATGGAGGCAAGGCTCCCATCGGAACGAGAGCACGTGACGCCCTATATCTGGAAGAACAGGGAGATCTTCAGGGTACGTTCCCTCTCTCATCACGAGGACCTCTCCAATCTTCGCTGGACAGTGGACGATGCCAGGGACCTGGAGTTCGTCCGAAGGGTATACGAGTCCTTTGCCTGTCCTCTCCGTGTCTTCTACATGGAAGAAGTGCTCGAACTCCTCGCAAGGAGACCGGAACTCACGGCCCTGAACTCCTCCACAATGCGTAACGAGGGTTATATGAGGTCCATAGCGGCAGAGGCCCCCTTGTCCGTTGCTCCTGTCGTGAAAGGGGCCGGTACCCAGGTTCAACTTGAGAAGACCTGAGGAGGGTAGATGATGGCGTTGATGAGAAAGAAGATATATCCGGCATCCGAGGCCCTCTGGGAAAGGGCGAGGAGGGTCATACCAGCAGGTACGCAGACGCTGAGCAAGGGGCCCGACCAGTTCGTATTCGGTGTAACGCCAAGGTACATCGAGCGCGGCGAGGGCTCCCATGTCTGGGATGTGGACGGCAACGAGTACATAGACTATCCCATGGCCCTTGGGCCCATACTCCTTGGATATGGTTACAGGCCCGTCATGGAGGCTGTCATGGACAGGCTCCGCCTCGGCACCACCTTTACGCTCATGCACCCCCTGGAGGTGGAAGTGGCCGAACTCATCACAGAGGTGGTGCCCTCTGCCGAGATGGTGCGTTTTGCAAAGAACGGCTCCGATGTTACGAGCGCCGCGGTGCGCGTGGCACGCGCCTGCACCGGCAGGGACCACGTGGCATACTCCGGGTACCACGGATGCCAGGACTGGTATGCAGTGACCACGCCCAGGAACAGGGGCATACCCGCCTTCAACGCAGACCTCGTGCACCCCTTCGAGTACAACAGGCTCGAGACGCTGGAGGCCCTCTTTGCCGAGCACCACGGCCAGATAGCCTGCGTCATCATGGAGGTGCCTGGGGCAGACCCTGTCATAAACTTGAGGACAAAGCGTAATTTTCTCCAGGACGTTGCGCTCCTCTGCGAGAAGGACGGGGCCCTCTTCATACTCGACGAGATGGTCACTGGGTTCAGGTACTCCCTCGGCGGGGCCCAGGAAATCTTCGGCGTGGTGCCGGACCTTGCCTGCTTTGGAAAGGGGATGGCCAATGGCATGGCAGTCTCTGCCCTCGTTGGAAGACGCGAGTACATGAAGGTCCTGGACGAGGTCTTCTTTTCCATGACCTTCTCTGGTGAGACCACAGGCCTTGCCGCGGCAAAGGCCACCATAGAGACACTGCTTCGCGAACCCGTCATAGAGCACATCTGGCGCCTCGGCGCCCGTCTTCACGCAGGCCTCAGGAACGCGGCCCACGAGTGGGGCCTCGACATGGAGGTCTCTGGCAGGCCGCCTCGCGCAGGACTCATATTCCGCAACTCCGACGGAGACCCCGACCCCCTCATGAGGAGCCTCTTCCTCCAGGAGACCGTAAAGAGGGGAGTCCTCTTCGGCGGGCCCATGTTCATAAGTTATTCACATACGGAACAGGACATAGACCTTACAATAGAGGCCGCCTACGAGGCCCTCTGCAAGGTGCGTAGCGCCTACGAGAGCGCGAGCCCTGCGTCTTTTCTCGAGGGAGAGATGGTGGGCGAGGTCTTCAGGAAGAGGACTTAGCCATGAGACATGCCCTGAAGAAGAGATTTCTCATAGCAGGGTGCGGCTCCATAGGGAGGCGTCATCTGCGTAACCTCGTTGCCCTTGGTGCAAGGGACTTCGTCCTCCTCGACCCTGACCAAGAGCGCCTCCGGGCCGCAGGAGAGGGGCTCGAGGGCACTGTGCTGACCAAGACCATGGACCAGGCCCTCTCGGCCTGCCCTGATGTCGTGGTTATCTGCTCGCCAACGAGCCTTCACCTGGAACAGGCCCTGAGGGCCGCGAGAGAGGGACTGCACCTATTCATAGAAAAACCCCTCTCCCATGACCTGCAAGGGGTGGAGACCCTCGGCAGACTCGTCCGCGCCAGGGGGCTCACGGCCATGATGGCAATGTGCTACAGGTTTCACCCTGTGCTCCTTGCCGCGCGCAGCAGGATAGAGTCGGGCGCAGTAGGAAGGGTCTATCATGTGAACTACTTTGGCGGGCATTACCTTCCGTACTGGCATAGAAAAGAGGACTACAGGGCAGGGTACGCGGCTCGGAGCGACCTTGGCGGCGGCGTACTCCTTACGAGCATACACGGCCTCGACACGCTCCGTTGGCTCTTCGGCGAGGTGGAGGAGGTAAAGGCCTTCATGGACAGGGTGAGCGACCTGGAGATGGACGTAGAGGACCTTGCCCTTGCGGTCATGAGGTCCTCGTCCGGGGCATATCTCTCCTGGCAGACGGATTTTCTCCAGCGCGCGGGCCAGCACAGGCTTGTCGTCGTTGGTGAGCGCGGAACCCTTAGGTATGACGTCATAAAGGGAGTGGAAGAGTTCTCCGGGCCCTCTGGGAGGGGGTGGAAGAGGCGCGTCATACCCTTTGAGGTGAACGAGATGTACGTGGCGGAACTCAGGGCCTTTCTCCAGGCGATGGCACGGGGTGAGGAGGCGGAGCCCGGCATTGACGAGGGGGTGCGCACGCTGGAACTTGCCATGAGGATAAGGGAGTCCGCAGGAGGGGGTAAGAGAGAAAAGGAGTTGAGGCTATGTCAGAATACATAAAGTTTCTTGCAAAGGGGGGCGGCCCGAAGGGCATGGGACATGTGATGAGGAGTCTTAACGTTGCGCGGGCCCTGAAGGAGATGGACATGCCCGTGTACTTTCTCTTCGACAACGAGAGTTCGGCAACCGAACTCGTGGAGGAAAGCGGCTTTACGTGGACGAGGTATCGGCCCGGCAGGCCCGCCCTTGCAGAGGGCCCCTCTGGAGTCGTGGTCATGGACACGGAAGAAGACGTCACCGAGTTCATAAAGTCCTTCAAGCAGAAGGGTTCCAAGGTACTGCTCATAGACAACTCCACGAGGGCATCGGCGCTGGCCGATCTCTCCATAACCCCATCTGCCTTCATGGATGGAAAGAAGGGCGCAGAGGCCTACGCAGGGACCAAGTTCGTCATAATAGGCGAGAATTTCTTCAGGGCGAGAAAGGCCATGAGGCCCATGCGCCACTCGCTCCCCCTGAGGGTGCTCGTCACAATGGGGTGGTCTGACCCAAAGAACATTACGGAGAAGGTCGTCCATGCCCTTTCGGGCATGGACGACGTAGAGATTACAGTTGTACTCGGCCCAGACTACGCCTTTCATGAGACGATGGAGCCTTTTACCGGGTGCGCCAACATAACATTCCGGAACGCCGTAAAGGACATGGCCCCTCTCATGGCCGCCTCGCACATTGCCTTTACGGCCCTTGGCACAACGGTCTATGAACTGGCCTTCATGGGTGTGCCGCCGCTCATAATCTCCAACTACCGTGATGACGAGAAGGACCTCGTGGCCCTTCGAAGACTCAAGGCCGGCGTCTCTCTCGGCCACTACGAGACCGTCTCCGAGGAACTCATGAGGGGGGCTGTGGCGCGGTTCGTAGAAGACCCTGCCTACTGGCGCGAGGTCTCGGCCCAGGCCAGGAGGCTCACGGACGGACGGGGGGCCTGGCGCATAGCCTCTATCATAGCCCAACTTTACAAGAGGAGGTCAGGGGTATGAGCACGGCGGAGGTGGCAAGTCAGGCCCGAGCAGGTCTTTGCTCCAGAGGGATCTCTGCTCCGAGGGGCAGGGGGCCGGGGCATGAGGGGAGAGTGCTCGGAGAGAAGGAGACCTACCGTCTCATCGAGTGCAGGCCCTGCGGGTTCATACATCTCGACCCGCTCCCAGGCGAAGAAGACCTCGAGAGGATCTACAGCGAGGAGTACTTCAGCAGAGAGAAACCCAGGTTCTCCGAGCAAGTTCAAGAGGACGGCGAGTGGTGGAAGAGCGTCTACGACGAGCGCCTCTCCTTCATGGAGAGCGCACTTGGGGATGGCAGGCGGAGGATTCTCGATGTCGGGTGCGGCCCCGGGTTTTTTCTTGAGCATGCCTGTGCACGCGGCTGGGATGGCCTTGGCGTGGAGCCTTCGGGCCTTGCCGCCAGGGAAGCGCGAAGCAAGGGAGTACGCGTCATAAGGGGGCTCTTCGAGGGCGAGGCCCTGAAAAGAGAGGGCCTCGCCTTTGACGCCGTACATATGTCCGAGGTCCTCGAACACGTACGAGACCCCTTGAAGGTCCTTTCAGGGGCCTTCGACCTCCTTGAACCAGGTGGAATGGCCTGCGTGGTGGTGCCCAATGACTTCAGCCCTGTGCAGGAGGTGCTCCGCAGCAATCTCGGCTATGAAGACTACTGGGTGGCCGTGCCCCACCACGTAAATTATTTTTCCTTTCCTACGATAAGGGCGCTCATGGAGAGGGCGGGTTTTTCTCTCATGAAGACCACGGCTACCTTTCCCATGGATTTTTTCCTCCTCATGGGCGAGAACTACGTGGGTGATGAGACCCGCGGAAGGCGGTGTCACCACATGCGGACACGGCTCGACCTCATGCTCAGAGGCCCTGTACTCGGCCCGTTCAGGAAAGACATGTACGCCCTCATGGCGCGCTATGGCATAGGGCGAGAGGCTGTTGTCTTCGGACGAAAACCCTTCAGAAAGGAGGCCCTGTGAAGAGTATTCTCGTCATGCTCCCAGAGTCCGCGCCCCTTGCGAGACGCCTTCTCCAGCACATCTCCTCCATGGCGGCGTACAGGGCCGGGCAGAGGGGCTCTCAGCCACGCCTCGCCGTTGGCGGTGGCGGAGGCCTTGGGCTCGGCGTCCTTTCCCCTGGTGAGGCCGGCGCTGGAATGGACATACTCATACTTGCGAAACAGAAAGACAGGTTACTACCCATAATCAATGGATTCGAGCACGACAAGGTCTTTATCCTCGACGAAGAGTACTATGGCTCCGTGACTTCTGAGGCCACAAGGGCCTTTCTCACAGAAAAGGCCTGGAGGCCTTATCTCAAGGCCTACTTTCCCTTCAATACCTTTCGTGCGAATGCCTATCTCTTCGGTGCCCTACTGGCCCAGGAGGCCGTGGCAGTGAACGCCTCGCTCATAGGCGTCAGGGACGAGCCCATGGAGGTGAGTTTCTCGCTTGATGGTGCTGGGCGGCCCTGTTGTGCAGTGCCCTGGGCAGGGTGGATTGACGAGGTGCGCGAAGTGCTCGGCGTGGTAGGCCGGACTCTCGGTGATCTTTCAGAGAAGGCCGCAGACCTCGGGATATCAGGAGAGAGACCGGGCCCGGGCATAATAAGGGGCTTTGGTCATGACCTCGAGATATTCATGAAGTATGCCTATGGCATGGGGAAGGCGGTGGGCAGGAGGGTCCTGGACATAGGAGGCGGCCTTGGTTACGGGGCCCTGCTCCTATCGAGGAGAGCCAGGGATGTGGTCTTTCTCGACAAATCCGAGTACGCCGTGGACTTTGTAAAGAAGTCCTGGGTGCCCATGGCGCCCAACCTCACCGCTATCTGCGGCAGGGCCGAGGACCTCGGTGCGCTCGAGGGCTACTTCGAGACAGTCTTTCTCATGGATGTAATCGAGCATGTGCCAGACCCGGAGCGTCTTCTCCGTGAGGCGCACCACCTGCTTCAGCCCGGCGGGCTCCTTGTGGCGAGCACACCCGAGGAGGACTATTACCCCTACAGGGTCTGCCCGGTGGAACGCCGGGGCGAAGCACCTTCGCGCCTTCTCGATGACGGCATCTGGCCATGGCATATCCAGGCCCTCGGCGAGGAGAGGTTTCTTCCCATGCTCAGGGAAGCAGGCTTTGCCGTGGAAGAGAAGAAATACATGACCTACAGGCGCGGCCATGAACTTGCAGAGAGGCTCAGCGCCTCCAGAAGGGCCAGGACCCCGGCGCTCCTCGATGTGGCGCAGGAGATAACACGCTGGGATATAACGGACTTCGGGCTCACTGACGAGCGTGATCTCGTCTTCAGCGCGGCCTCGTACATGGTGACCGCAAGAAAGGAGGGCTGAGGTGGGCCTTCGGACAAGGGCCGCTGTTCTCACGAGAAGGGGCGGGCCCCTGGAGATAGATGAAATCCGCCTGCTGCCGCCTGGGCCCGATGAGGTCCTCGTCAAGATGGAACTCGCCGGGCTCTGCAGGAGCGACCTCAACGCGGTCACAGGGCATACGCGGTACGAGATGCCCCTCGTCCTTGGGCACGAGGGCGTTGGCACGGTCGTTGAGACAGGCTCCAATGTGAGGGACTTACGCCCTGGCCACCGCGTGGCCCTCTCCTGGGCCGCCTACTGCGGCAGGTGTTACTACTGCGTGCGCGGTGAGACCGAACTCTGCAGTACCGTTGCCTGGCCAAGGGGCAGGGGGCTTCTGCCCGACGGGACGACGAGGTTTCGCAGGGGAGGCGGGGCCCTGGAGGCGGGAGGGGGCAGGGGTAGAAGGGAGAGGGGGGGAGAGATATTCCACTTCAACGGCGTGTCTTCCTTCAGCGAGTATACGGTCCTGTACAGGACTGGCTGCGTGCCTCTGCCAGGGGGAACGGGGCCTGAAGAGGCCATTGCAACGGGCTGTCCTGTTGTGACGGCCTTTGGGGCGGTATTCCGTACGGCACGGCCCTACATGAGAGAGGGAGCAAGCGCACTTGTAGTGGGCGGAGGGGGCGTTGGCCGCGCCCTTGTAGAGGCCTTGAGGCTCTCGGGCGCAGGGTTCATAGTGCTCGTAGAGCCAGACAGGTCAAGGTGGAACAAGAAGGGCGTAGACCACTATGCCGAGCGCATAGAGAAGGAAGAGATACTCGGGCTCACCGCAGGGGTGGGTATTGATATTGCCTTTGACACTGTTGCCACTGCTGGAACGGTGCGACGCTCCCTCGGCGCAGTGAGAAGGGGGGGGACAGTGGTCATGGTGGGCTCGCCTCACCCGCTCCTCGACCTCACCCTCCCTGCCGTGGACTTCCACCTCGAAAAGAGACTCATGGGCTCGCTCTACGGCTCGGCAAGGCCGGATAGAGAGATACCCTGGATACTTGGGCTCTACGAGAGGGGAGAGATCGACCTCGATACCTGCAGTGGTAGCACCTATGGCCTTGAGGATATAAACGCTGCCATCGAGGCACTGGATGAATGGAACGGACGCATAGCCATTTCCTTCGGCCCATGATGCCTGGTTCTGGCCGGGAGACCACAAGACATGGAAAAAAAGGAGAATTGAGATGAGGATTTTTCTCGACACTGCTGATATTGAAGAAATAAAAAAGGCGAAGTCATGGGGGGTTCTGAGCGGCGTGACTACCAACCCCTCTATCATAGCGAGGCAGAGGCAGGACTTTATCGGTCTTTCCGCCGAGATCTGCAGGATCGTGTATCCCATGCCCGTGAGCCTCGAGGTGGCGGCCCGTGAGGCAGGGGAGATGGCTGACCAGGCCAGGTGGCTCGCGGAGTTGTCGCGCAACGTTGTGGTAAAACTCCCTGCCAACCCTGCAGGGCTCGAGGCCCTGACGCTCCTCAAGGGAGAGTCCGTGAAGACCAACCTCACGCTCATCTTCTCGCCAACACAGGCCCTCCTTGCCTCCCTCGCAGGGGCCGACTATATCAGCCCCTTTATCGGGAGGCTCGAGGACAGGGGCTATGACGGTCTTGGCCTCGTAAGGGAACTCATGGAGGCATTCTCGCACCACGACCTCAAGACCGAGGTGATAGCCGCGAGCATCCGCGACCCCCACCAGATAGTGGAGGTGGCACGCGCAGGGGTACATATAGCAACCGTGCCTTTCATAGTACTGGAGAAGATGCTCCTTAATACCATGACAGACATGGACCTGGAGAAGTTCCTTTCTGACTGGGAGGAGGTGCCTGGACATGAGCATGCCTTTAGCGAGGATATCAGAAAAGTATCTGGGGCTTAGGGCCGCTGTCTTCGAGGGGCCTGGAAGGCTCGTCCTGAGAGACCGCGAGATATCACTGCCAGGGCCCGGCGAGGCCCTGGTCAGGATCCTTGCCTGCGGCATATGCGGCTCTGACCTGAATATCTTTCACCGCGACCCTCCTCTGCCGAGGTTCTGGGCCGGGCACGAGATATGCGGCGTGGTGGAGGACAGGGGCGCGGAAGTAGCGGGACTCAGGAGGGGGGCAGTAGTCTCTGTCTCTCCCCTAATCCCATGCACGAGGTGTCCTGCCTGCAGTAGGGGGCGTGAGAACCTCTGCAGGGACGGCTCCTTCGTGAGTTCCGACCTGCCCGGGGGGTTTGCAGAGTACATTACCCTCCCTGCCTCCAATGTCTATGAACTGCCAGACGGCACGACCCCCGAGGAGGGCGTACTCGTAGAGCCCCTTGCCGCGGCTGTTCATGCAGTCACTACTGGCGGGCCTGTGGCCGGCAAGAGGGCCCTTGTCATAGGCGCCGGCACCTTGGGCCTCCTTGTCGTACAGGTTCTCTCTCTCATAGGTGCAACACAGGTGGCCGTGCTCGGCAGATACGCCTTCCAGAGAGAACTGGCCCTCGAGATGGGCGCTGACCAGGCCCTTGCTGAAGAGGACCATGACAGGCGCCCCGGCGCAGCCGCCTTCGATATAGTCTTCGATACAACGGGCGGCACCAACTCGACTTCCATCACCACTGCCATAGAAACCCTTACCCCAGGCGGGGTCCTCGTCCTCTCTGGCGTACATTACAGAACCCCTCCCATGAATCTAAAGGACCTTACGGAGAAGGAGATCGAGGTACGGGGGGCACAGCGCTACCGTAGGGACGATTTCGTCCGTGCCCTGGGGCTCTTTGCCGGAGGCAGGGTCAAGGCCCAGAGGCTCGTCACACACAGGGTGAGCCTTGCGAATATCATGAAAGGCTTTTCCATTGCATCGGAAAAGAAGGCCAACAGGTCTGTAAAGGTGATCGTATGCCCATGAGCAGACTCTTCGAGAAACGGATCCTCATCGTCTCGGGAGGCAGGGAGGCTGTGCCCATCATAGAGAGGGCCATTGCAAGGGGGCTTTATGTCATAGTCTCAGATGGAGACGAGCACGCGCCTGGTCTTGCCATTGCACACGAGGCCTTGGTGGCGAGCACCTATGACGCCGAGACCACGCTGAGACTCGCCCGCAGGGTCCACGAGAAGAACCCCATTCACGGCGTCCTGGCCGCGGCATCTGACGTTCCCCTTACCGTGGCAACCGTTGCCAGCGGGCTTGGTCTTGCCGGGCCCTCTCTGGAGACGGCGCGAATCGCATCGGACAAGTTTCTCATGAAAGAGGCCCTCAGGAAGGCGGGCGTAGCCGTGCCGTGGTACGCCATGGTAGGCAGTCCCGACGAACTAAGAACATTGATGAAGGCACAGAGGCCCCCTCTCGTCATAAAACCCGTTGACAGCCGCGGTGCAAGGGGCGTGGTACGGGTTACAGAGGACATCGATCCTGCCTGGGCCTTTCACGAGGCGCGACGGAACTCTCCCAGAGGACGCGTGATGGTAGAGGAATGGGTGGATGGGATGCAGGTGAGCACCGAGTCTGTAGTGGCAGGCGGCGAGGTGGCAACACCAGGCCTATCGGAGAGGAACTACGAGTACCTCGATAGATTCGCGCCCTATGTCATAGAGAACGGCGGAGACCTGCCGGCGCCCCTCTCCCCTGAGCAGAGAGAGGCCATAGACAGGGTAATCCTCACGGCTTCAAGCGCCATTGGTCTCTCTGACTGGACCCTGAAGGGAGACCTGGTAATGACCAGTGACGGACCTGTTGTCATAGAGGTTGCCCCCAGGCTGAGCGGCGGTTTTTTCTGTACCCATACCATACCCCTCTCTTCTGGTGTGAGCATCGTGGACGCGGCACTGCTCCTGGCCCTTGGAAGGAAGGTACGGGCCGGTGATTTTCGCCCCTGCAAGGCCCGGCCCGTCTCGCAGAGGTTCTGGTTCGCAGGGCCTGGCCGCGTGCGGGAGATAGACGTGCCCGGGCGCATTCACCGCATGCCAGGTCTTGAGATGATGAGCATACACGTGAGGGAAGGCGAGTATCTTGGGCCCGTTGTCTCGCACCCGGGACGTGCGGGTATGGTAATTGCCAGGGGCTCCACGCAGGAAGAGGCCTCCATGCGGGCGCGCGAGGCCATAAACGCTGTTGGAATTTATACGGAAGAAGTAGAGAAGAGGCTGGTATGAGAAGTATCAGAAAGGTCATGCTCATACAGCCGGGCATGAAGATAGCGACCTCTGGTCAGAGGATAGTGTACCCACCGCTGGGCATCATGTACCTTGCGGCGGTTCTGGAGAGAGAGGGCATCGAGGTAAGGATTCTGGACTGCCAGACAGAGGGGCTCGATAGGGATGCACCCCTGCTGGAGGGCTTCGTGGAGGTGGGGATTCCCATGGACGAGGTGGCCGAGAGGGTCAGGGAGTTCGGCCCGGAGATGGTGGGCATAAGTTGTAATTTTTCCGTAATGGTGAACTCCATGAACGAGACGGCCCGCCTCGTGAAGAAAATCCTGCCTTCTTCCTTTGTAGTCGTCGGCGGTAATCACCCTACTTCCATGCCAGAGGAGGTCATGGAGAACAGGGCCATAGATTTCGTTCTCATGGGTGAGGCCGAGGAGTCCCTTCCAGCCCTGATAGACGCCATCGAGAGTGAAGACGGCGGGTGCGGCGATGGGGAGTCCTGCGGCCACTGCACGTGCAAAAAGAAGACTGACGGGAAGGGCGATGAAGACGGGGAAGAAGCCGGGGAAGTGGTTGAAGGTCCTGCCTATGCCTCTGTGCCTGGCCTCGTCTGGCGAGATGGCGCAAGCGTAGTGCGAAACCGCCCGGGCCCCTTCATAGAGGACCTCGATGCCCTCCCCTTTCCGGCCTGGCACCTCTTTCCATACGAAAAATACTCTAAAAACTACGAGCCCCGCACCGTTACATGGGGCAGTCCCCAGGCAATGCCAACTGTCCTCACTACGCGCGGGTGCGCCGGCAGGTGCGTCTTCTGCTCCGTGCACAGGACAATGGGGCGCAAGTTCAGGGCCCGGCGCCTTGAAGAGGTCTTTGGTGAGATAGATTTTCTCATCGAGAATTACGGGATAAGAAAACTCATGATAATAGACGACAACTTTACCCATGACAGGGCCAGGGCAAAGGAGTTCTGCCGCGAGTTCAGACGCCGGGGGTATGACCTCGAGGTACACTTCATGGTCCTTGCCCTCTGGTGCATGGACGAGGAACTGATAGATGAACTCGTTGAGATGGGATGCCTGTCCATGGGTTTTGCCATAGAGTCCGGGGTGCAGGAGGTCCTTACAAATGTTGTAAAAAAGCCCCTTAAACTCGACCGTGCGATGGAGATTCTCCGTTATGCGCGGAGTAAGGGCGTTCGCCTTACGGGGACCTTTGTCATAGGACTGCCGGGTGAGACGAAAGAAGACATTCGGCGCTCGCTCTACATGGCGAATTACAGCGGCCTATTTGACAGCAGAGAGGTCTACATAGCCACGCCTCTGCCTGGGTCCGAACTCTTCGAGAGGTGCCGTGAAGAGGGTCTCTTTGCCGAGGGCTTCAGTTACGACCGCGTCGAGGTGGTAAGGCCAAATATAAAGACGAGCGACTTCAGCCCAAGGTACATAGAGACCATACTCGAGGCCGACAGGACGCACCACCTCATAAGGACAGACCCTCGCCGGGCCCCGCGCTACATACGGGACGTCTGGAGGAGAAAGCGCCCTATCTTCATGAACATACTCTACGAGACCTCGGCCATGTTCATAAAATACGATCTTCTTGGTCTCAAGGAGAGATACCCGTGAGAGTCATGAAGGAAAGAAAGCGGGATACACCCGTCCTCTCGCTCTATGCCCTCTTTCACTGCAACCTCGCCTTCTCGCTCATAGACAGGGCCGATTTTCCCGCGGTCATAGAGAGATGCTACTGGCCCCTGCTCCGCCTTGCCCGGGCCGGCCATGCCATTGCACTGGAGATGACCGCCTGGACCCTCCGCACAGTCGATGAAATAGACCCCGGCTTCACAGATTGCCTCCGGGGGCTCTGGGAGGACGGGGCCATTGATTTCGTGGGCTCGGGGTACGCACAGTGCATAATGCCCCTCATCCCCTCGGAGGCAAACCGTTGGAATCTCGAACTTGGTGCAAGGCACTACGAGAGACTGCTCGGGAGGCGCCCCTCTGTTGCCCTCGTGAACGAGCAGACCTTCTCCGCCGGGTTGACGGTCCTGTACAGAGAGGCCGGGTACAGGGCCCTCGTCATGGACTGGAGCAACTGCGCAAGGTATAACGGCTATGACAAGGCCCTGCTCTACCGGCCGCAGCGGGCAACTGGGGTCAGAGAAGGCGAGGAGATAGGCCTTCTCTGGTCTCACTCCATCGCCTTCCAGAAGTTCGCCCGTGCCGCGCGCGGAGAGATTTCCTTGGAAGAATACCTGGAGTACCTGCGTTCTCATCACAGTCCCGCTGAAGACCGCGTCTTCACGGCCTACTCCAATGATGCCGAGGTCTTTGACTTCTCTCCCGGAAAAGGGGCCGAGCCCCGGGGCGATACTGCGAGGATGAGGCGGATCCTCGAACTCATAGGTGCGCAGAAGGGGATGAGGCTTCGCCGTCCGGTGGAGATACTCGCAGAACATGATTACGGCGCAGGTGGCGCCCTGCTCCGCCTCCACTCCGTAGAGACCCCCCTTGTCTGCAAGAAGCAGGAAAAGTACAACCCCGTAAGATGGGCAGTGACCGGCAGGGACAGCGCCCACCTCAACGCGAGGTGCCTCGCCGTCTACAGGAGATTACTCGCCCTCGACCGTTCAGGCCTCCTCACCCCCTGTGAATGGACAACCATGCGGGAGACCCTCACAGAACTCTGGGGCTCAGACTTCAGGACCAACACGACGGACGAGAAGATGGCCTCCTTCAACGAGCGCATGGGCTGGCTCTCCGTGGAGACGGAGAGGCGCATGAGGGAGGCAGGCCTTGGCGGGCCCAGGGCCTGTAGCACCAGCGGGGCCTCTGTAGAGACCACACCTTCCTTGCCGGAGCCTGCAACAGCAAACCTGCTCTGTCTCTCCAGTCCCTGTCTCACCATTGGCTCCGCCCTTTCCGGCGGTTACGTGAAGGCCCCCCTCGTGGTAGAGGAGGCGGACAGAGTCATTGTGAGTACAGGGCATCTGGAGGCGGAACTCCTCAAGACGAGGGGCCTTGCCCTTGGCTCTCTGCGCTTCCCCCTTGTCTCGGACGAGGCGCTTCTCGGAACCATCGGGCATGGTCAGTACGAGTCGATAGAACTTGGGGCAGACTTCTACTCAGGACATCTGATACATACGTCGCGCCTTGGCGAAAAGACCACGGACCTCGTCCGTACGTCACCTGAAATAGGCGAGGACGAGGCCGGCGTCTCCATATGTGCCGTTCTGGAGACCGCCATAGGCGCGGTGGAAAAGACCTATCACTTCCGGCGCGGGGCCGCGGAGTTCAGCCTTTCATACAGGCTCCGAACGCCTGGCCTCCTTGCCTCCATCCTCCGCCTCGGCATCTTCACCTTTCTTCCCCATGCCTTTGAGAGAGAAGGCCTCTACTACGAGACAGTGAACGGAGGCAGGGAGGCCGAGAGGTTCTATCTGGCCGGCCACAGGGTCTCTCATGGGAGTCCAGTGAGCCGGTCCATCTCGGCCTCGTCCTGCCTCGGAGCAACAGAGGGCTGGGTGGCCGTGGGAGACGCTTCAAAGAGGGTTGTAATCTGCTCTGAGAGAGGGACAGTTCGGGCCGTTCCCATGGTGGAGTACAGGGAGACAGGCGGTTCGTTCTTTCTGCGCCTCTATCACAGCGCCGGCGAGATAGACGATACGGCGTACTGGGCCTGGCGTGGGATTAACGAAGTGAGTTTTACGGTGAGGGCCGAGAGGGCCTGAGAGGAGAGAGAAGGCCATGAGCGTATTCGAGAGGAACTGCCGGGCATTAGAGAAAAAAGACAGCATACTCGTCGAGAGGCTGCGCGCCTTTGACGAGAAAAAGGCCGTGCAACTACGCACCTCACCTTCCGGCGAGTTCGTCCTCTGGCACGATGGACGGTACTTCAACAGCAGGTACGACCCATGGAAGGAGGCCGGGATTCAGGCCGGGGAGATAATCGAGAAAAAGCCCGACTGTGTTGCCCTCTTCGGTCTCGGGTGCGGGTACCTGCTGCGAAGACTCATTGAGAAGGGGCAGAAGAAGATCTTCGTCTTCGAGCCCTCATTGGAGATACTCAAGGGCGTTCTCATGCGTGTGGACCTCAGCAGGGAACTCTCGGCAAGGGGCGTATTCCTGGCCAACTACATAGGCCCCTTCATCGCCTGGTTGCAACGCTTTACAGAGGGCCTCGACAGCATCCTCTGCTATCACACCATGCCCTATGCCCTTGCCTTTTCCGAAGAACTCAGAAACTTCATCATCAAGATAGACAATGCCCACACCGCCCAGAAGGTGGGTATAAGGACAGAGATAGATTCCCGCATCGACTGGCTGAAGAACTACTTTGAAAACCTCGAGAACTTCGCCGCCTATCCCTCGGTGGATGTGCTCGGCGGAAAACTCCGCGGGGTGCCCCTCGTCATAGTGGGGGCAGGGCCTTCACTCAGGAAGAACGCCGCCCTCCTTGCAGGGATAAAAGACAGGGCCTTCATAGTATCGGCCATCACGGCATACAAGAGCCTCCTTGCCTATGGCGTTACGCCTCATGCAGTAATAGCAGGCGAGAAAGTCGATCTCGAGGAGTACTTCCAGGGAGGGCCCTCGGATAGGGAGATAAGGCTCATACTCTCCGAGGTATCTCACCCTGCCATGTTCCGCAGGCCTGCGCGCGGAAAGTTCATCTTCTACAGCCCCTACATAGCCCTGAGCATGGAGCAGGCCGGTCTCTGGGGGAGCCGTTCATTCGTATCCATAGGCGGCTCTGTCACCACGGCCATCTTCGACATGGGCGTTGCCTTTGGGTGCGACCCTATCGTCTTCATAGGCCAGGACCTTGCCTTCGGCGAGGGCACGAGCCATGCCTCTGGCGGCGTGTACGACAGGCAGCGCGTGGAGATAGACGAGAAGAACGGCATGGTGGTGGTGAGGGAACACTACATATCAGGCCATAGGCGGACCATGCGCCATAAACTCCAGTGGCTCAAGGGACTTGACGGCAGGCCAGTTGCCAGTAAATACGATTGGGTCACATTTCACCAGTGGCTGGAGCGGTACATGGTCCTCCTGAAGGACCAGTACCCATCCCTGCGCGTCTATAACTGCACAGAGGGAGGGGCCTTCATAAAGGGCATGGACCACCTGCCCCTCTGCGAGGTAATCGATGGGGAGATGAAAAAGAGGGTGGACGTCGATGAGATCCTTGAAAGGGCCGCGTCAGAACGGCCCCAAGTGGACACAGAGGGCCTTGCAGAGTCCTTTGCGACCCTTGAAAAGAACATCGGCCTTGTCTCCAGGCTGTCATCGGAGATCATCAGGGAGGCAATGAGGCTGAGGACCCTCTATCATGGACGCGGTCTCTGCCCGGACCTTGCCGGCCCCGTTGAGAGGATAAGAAAAAGAGAGAAGAAACTCTTCAGGGCCGCCCTCAAGGTCTCTTTTATCTGGGAGGCCCTCGTGGAGTATACCTATGACCTCAAGGTGTATCTGCGCCAGACCGAGGACGAGTCTGCAGGCGAGCAGGCAGGAAAAGACATCGAGAGGACTATACGTACGTACACCGAGGTGAGGGATAAGTGCAGGCTCTTTCTCCCCATGGTGAGGCGTGGCCTAAAGACCGTGGAGAGGCTTGCCGAAGAACGAAGCGGGCAGGGCCTTGCCCTTGCCAATGAGAGATCATGACCATGTTGATGAGGGGGGGCGATCAGGGCGTGGCAGGGGGGTGAGGGCGTTGCAGTGGTTATGATGGCAGAGCAGAGGCGGTGATGGCAGAGCAGGGGCGGTGAGGGCAGAGCAGGGGGTGAGGGCAGAGCATGGGGATGGACCTTGCCGGGCCGAAGACACGAATCACGGCATATGCCCCATGTCTTGAATAAGGGCGATGAAACTGGTTGCGCGGAGTAGGAAAGATAACCCAGAGGCAGAAAAGACCGGAAAGGAGCCCCATGACTGAAGTATACCTCGATGACTCGAAACTGGAACTTACGGGTTTGGGCCCAAGGTCCACGCTCGGCGAGATAGTAGAGGCCGTGGAGACGGACCTGCGGCCCTACAGGCGTTTTATCCAGGAACTCTGGGTGGATGGGATCAACCGGGGGGCAGGCTGGAAAGAGGCCAGTGAACTGGTGGAGCCTCTGCAGGACTACTCCGAGGTGAGGCTTGTGACAGAGGGCGTGGACCAACTGGTGCTCAAGGGCATATACACAGTAAAGGAGTATATCTCCTTCATAGGAGGGCTCATAGAGAGGGCCTCCAATGAACTCAGACGGGGCTCATGGAAGGTGGACAACCTCCTTGGCTCCATTATAGAGAGTACGGGCGAGGTGGTGCGCACCATGGATTCACTCTACAGGTGCGGTCTCTCCTATGGCATAGATATCTTCCGCCAGAATCCCTGCGCTTATTACGAGTCCATACTGAACGAGATGTCCGCGCTCCGGGACGCGCGCCTCGGGCGCGACAATGTACTCCTTGCCGACATACTGGAGTACGAACTGGGCCCTCTTCTCGGGGAGATGATGGAGAGGGTCTTTTACAGAAAGGATAACTGACCTTTGCTCTAAAGGTTCTTACCCGCGTGCCGATAAGGTTATTAGGTGTCCGGCGCAGAGTCTGGCAGGAAAGGAGGGATTTTGAATATTCAGCCCGGCCGGACGTAGTGTGACCGATTAGGCATGGAAGCCGTAAAAGACTAAGGAGGGTAAGAACATGGCACTCGTTATCAACACAAACATAGCATCGCTACTTGCGCAGCAGAACCTCAGCATTTCCAACGCCCAGTTGAAGATAAGCGTACAGAGGCTATCTTCGGGGCACAGGGTCAACAGTTCGGCTGACGACGCCGCGGGGCTTGCCCGCGCCGACCAACTCCGGAGCCAGTCGCGCATGATACAGGCCGCCATTCGCAACGTCAATGACGGTGTCAGCGCCATGGAGATCAGCGACAAGGCCGCAGAGCAGGTCACTAACATCATCACGAGGATGGGAGAACTTGCGGCAAGCGCGGCCCAGGGAACCCTGGATTCGAACACGAGGGGTTTTTACAGTGATGAGTATGACAAACTCATCAGTGAAATTGACAGGATCGCGCAGACAACGGAGTTTGGCGGTTACAAACTCCTGAACGGCTCCATCACATCGATGACCATGTTCATCGGTTTCAAGAACTCAACGGACAACCAGCTCAGCGTAAGCCTCGTGGCCCTCACGAGCGCCGGCGCCACTGGCAACATTGGCCTCAGCCTCCAGTCCGGTGCCCTCTCCAGCGTAACAGGAGCACTGGCGGCCCTCGATTCCGTGAGTGCGGCCCTTGCAAGGGTAAACAGCGCGCGGGCCATATACGGCGCCACCACCAACAGGCTAAACGTGGCCATCTCCAACCTGCAGGTAACCTTCACCAACTTCCAGGCCGCCGAGTCCAGGGTAAGGGACGCGGACTTCGCTACAGAGACGGCCACATTCACCAAGAACCAGATCATGGTTCAGGCAGGCATATCCGTGCTCGCGCAGGCCAATACCCTGCCCCAGAGCGCGCTCCAACTCCTGAGATAACGGAGGCTTCGGGTCCTTGGGTGACCAGGCGGGCGGGCTGCCCTGTGACAGGCCTGCCCGCCCGCCTCGAAGCACTACCACGGAGAGACGGGGGGCTCAGGGGCGGGCATGTGATTTCGGCCCATTGGAAGCACAGTAGGAGGACAACATGACCATTACTGCAACAGGTCTTGTCTCCAGCATAGACTACGAATCCATTATCAAACAACTCGTGAGCGCAAAGAGGACGCCCGTAGACCAACTGTATTCTGACAAGGACAGGCTGAAGAACATACAGTCTGCTTATGACACGCTCTCATCGCGTATAGACGACCTTAAGACAGCGGCTGACGACCTTCGCACTGCCTCGGCCTTCTCGAGTTATACGTCATCGAGTAGCGATACCTCCATACTCGATGTCTCGGCCTCGCCTGCCGCTATTGCAGGCACATCCACTATTGTCGTAAACACACTCGCCGCCTCACACAAGATAGCCGCCGACGGCGTTGCCTCGGCAACAACGGTCATAGCATCTACTGCAGGTTCCTTCAACTTTACCGTTGGCTCCGGGACCATGCAGAGCGTGGCCGTGGACTCGACGACGACCATTACAGACCTCAGTGACGCAATAAACGCCCTCGACGCAGGGGTCTCGGCCTCTGTGGTGAACGACGGGACGAGTTACAGGCTCGTACTCACTTCCAAGTCCACGGGTACGGCCAACCAGATCACCATAAACCAGAACGATACCAGCCTCGTCTTCTCCACTACCCTCCAGGCGGCCCAGGACGCCTCCTTCACAGTGGACGGCCTTGCCATAACGCGCTCGTCCAACGTGGTGAGCGATGTCCTGACAGGGGTAACGCTGACACTCAAGACCGCGGACCCCACGAGGCCCGTAACAGTGAGCACCACGCGTGATGTGGGAGAGATAGAGAAAAAGGTCGCGGCCCTTGTGGACAGGTACAACGCCGTCATGAGTTACATAAGGAGCAACAACCGTTATGACAGGGAGACCAAGACAGCCGGAACCTTCTTCGGCGACCCTGTTGCAAGGAGCGTATACGACGAACTCAGCCGTACCATGAACTCTGCCATTACAGGCCTGCCCGATACCATGAACAGGCTCTTACACGTTGGTATCACGAGCGACAGCGACGGCGTGATGTCTCTTGACAGCACCACACTCAAGGACGCCCTGAGTGCCAGTTACGATGACGTGGTGAACCTCTTTGTAGAGGGTACGGCAACTTCGGGGTTCGGCAAACTCCTCTACGACCTTGCCGACTCCATGAACAACAGCGTGGACGGGAGGGTGACGAAGAAAAAAGAGGGGTTACAGGACAACATTACCTCTCTCACTACTACCATAGACAGCAAGGAACAGGAAATATCAGACTACGAGGCCTCGCTAAGGGTGCGATTCTCTCTCCTCGAGAAGACCCTTGCAGGGCTCAAGGCCCAGGGACAGTTCCTTACGGGATTCTAAGGGAGGCGAATGAAAGGCGTAAAGGCATATCAGAAGGTCCAGGTAATGACCTGCGGGGGCGTACGCCTCGTGGTCATGCTCTACGATGGCGTGATAAAGTTCAACGGACTTGCCGTCATGGCCGTACGCGAGAGGGATATAGAGAAGAGGACCGATTACATAAACAGGTCCGTGGCCATCATAAGCGAACTGTACAATGCCCTGGACATGGAACGAGGCGGCGAGGTGGCCCGTAACCTCCGCGACCTTTACACCTACTCCATGGGACAACTGGCCGAGGCCAACAGGAAGAACTCGGCGGAGATGATAGAGGGGGTCACGAAGATTTTCAAGGAGGTAAAGGAGGGCTGGGAGGCAGTAGCGGCCTCTGGGATGGATGGAGGGCGTCGCGGGACGGTGCTCTCCAAGGCGGCGCAGGGTGGGTGAGATGCAGGAGAGAAGGGAACTCCTAGAGAGGCTCGAGGCCATAGCAAGGAGACAGACAAGACTTCTTGCGGCAAACCGTCTTGAAGAGATGGAGGCCCTTATGAAGGAGAGAGCAGGGATCATCTCCTCCATCAGGTCCCTTGGCTCAAAGAGGGCCCCGGGCCCGCAGGAGAAGGCCCTCATCCAGGGGATAGTTCGCATCGATGCCGACCTGAGACTCTCACTGGAGGCCGATCTCAGGGATACCATGGAGAGGCTCACGAGGCTGCGGGAGAACAAGAGGGCAGAGAGGGCATATACGAGAGACCAGGCAAAGAGATCTGGAGAGAGGTGTTCGAGAGATGGCTGAGAATATAGTACATGGAAAGGACGACGAGGTGATGTACATGGTGGGCATGATCACCAACAACCGCGAGTACGTGCGCATAGACGACAACATACCCGTCTACTACGTTGTCAAGAGCGGGGCCAGTATCTCGGACACGGCCCTCAATGTCCGCGAACTCAAGAATTTTTCGAGGAGGATGGAAGAACTCTCCTCTGACAGCCCGGAGATGTACTCGCTTCTCCTGGAGATAAACCAGAGGCTCAAGGCCCTGATGAGCCAGACCATGGCGGAGGGCGCCTTTGAGATACCAGAGGCCCGTATAGAGAATATAAGCGGAGGCGGGCTGAAAATGCTCTGCAACAAGAACTTCGCCCCTGGAGACAGGCTCGATATCAGGCTCTTTCTGCCAGACCAGTCACAGGATATAGAGGTTACTGGAGAGGTGGTCTGGACATGCGAGAACATCGAGGGCGGATACAAGGTGGGGGTCCAGTTCGTGGACATCGATGAGCGCGTACGCGAAAGGGTGGTGAGATACATTTTCGCCTGGCAGAGGAGGATGCTCCGATCTGGGAAAAAGGGGAGGGAAGGCAGGTCTGGTTGAGGACCAGTGTATCGCTCGAAAAAAAGCCCCGCTCGGGGCTTTTTTGTGCCTTCCTTCTGGAGAGAGACTTTGTCGTGGCCACGCCTCGTGAGAGGGCGGCAGTAATGATGGCAGGATGTCTTCGAAGAGGCGGCCCTGGCGAGGTCCGGGGCGGGGAGGTCCTCCTTCCAGCATCGTGGAAGGCCTGAAGACGAGCGCCCCTTGTATCGCCTTGGGCCCTGGCCTGAACAAACCACTGGACAGGAATTCCTCTGGGAGAGCCCCCTACGTGTCATGGTGCAGGTGAGCGCAGGGAAAAAGACAGGGCGCCCACTAACCGCGCCCCGCCATATAGAGCAGACGTCTTTTGTCTTCGCGCCCCGTGCCCTCTCCCTTCTATTCCAGCACAGTATCGTTGAGTGCGGAGATGAACTTGTTTTTTTCTATGAGTATGCTTACGCGCCTGTTGATGGGGTCATAGGGGTCTCGTCCGTTCAGGGGCACTACGTCGGCAAAACTCGTGACCCTTGAGATACGGTTCTCCGGCAGGCCGTTTCTTATGAGTTCACGCCTTGCGGCGTTGGCGCGGGCCGCGGCAAGTTCCCAGTTGGTCCTGCCGTTGCGGGAGAAACGAAAACTGTCCGTATGTCCCTCGATGGCTATCTTGTACGGCATGCCCTTGAGCGAGGCGGCAAGGACCTTGAGGATCTCTCTGCCACGGCTTACGAGCCTCGAACCTCCGCGCTCGAACATCGGGCTGTCATCGAGGTCCACGAGTTCGAGGCGGACGCCGTTGGTTGTGGTGAAGATGAGTATCTGGTTCTTCAGGTCTTGGAGACGCGTGTTTACGGTCTTCTTTATCTGGAGGATGATGTTGTTGTTCTTGTTCTGTGTAGGCCTTGGCTTTGAGGATTCCTTGTTAAGCATGACGGGGTTGCCGGACATTATGGATATGCCCTTGCCTCCGCCGGCCTCCGTGCCCTCGAAGATGGTGTAACTCCTGAAGTACTCGGCAACGCCTTTACGAGCCTCTATGGACATCATGGCCACGAGCCAGAGGACCATGAAGAAGGCCATCATGGCGGTGACGAAGTCGGCATAGGCCACCTTCCATGCCCCGCCGTGGTGCCCTCCACCGTGGCCCTTTTTCTTCACCTTCTTTATGATTATGGGTTGGGTCTCGTTGTTATCCATCCCGGGTCCCTCTGGGTCTGTGGGCGGCTTCTGGCGCTAACCTTTTTTCTGTTTCTTTATGGCGTCTTCGAGGTCCTTGAAAGATGGCCGCGCGTCGCTGAATATGGTGCGTCTGCCTGCCTCGACCGCCATCTGGGGCGGAAGGTCCTTGGCAAAGGCCAGTACAGAGGTCTTTATTGCCTCTATGTACTTGGAGTCCTCGCGGTTCTTGTGTTCGAGGTGACTTCCCAGGGGGCCTATGACGCCGTAACTCAAGAGAATGCCGAGGAAGGTGCCTACGAGCGCTGCTGCAACGCTGTGCCCGATCACCTCCGGACCCTCGCTCATCTTGCCCATGGTGATGACAATGCCGAGGACCGCGGCCACGATGCCGAACCCGGGGAGCGCGTCGCCCACCTTGGTGATGATGCCTGGCGTCACGCCGGATTCTTCGTGGTGGCTCTCCATCTCGATGTCCATGAGTTCTTCCATCTCTGCAGGCTTTATCCCGATGATGAATACGCGAAGGTTGTCGCAGAGAAAATTGAGGGCGTGATGGTTCTTCATTATCTCTTTGTTGGACTTGAAGAGAGGGCTTGACTTCGGGTTCTCCACGTCCTTTTCCACGGAGAGGAGGCCTTCTTTCTTTATCTTTGTGAAGATATTGTAAAGAAGCGTGAGGAGCGAGATATAGTGCGCCTTCTTCAGGGTCTTGCCCTTTATTATGGCGGGCAGGGCCTTTACCACGCTCTTGAGGAGATTCGATGGGCACGAGAGGATGAGCGAACCCAGGGCCGCCCCGCCGATGGTTACGAGTTCCGCGGGCTGGATGAGTATGGCGAGGTTGCCCTCTTCCATGAGAAAACCGCCGATAATGGAACCAAAGACTACGACGATGCCTATGATAGGAAACATCTTTTTCCCTCTTAAGTCGTTTGGAGTCCGGGTTCACGCCGTTGGGGCCGACGGATATTGCACCCGACCTTCTTGCCTCGCACCCCGCACTTATCACATCGGAGGCGCGGCTCAAAACTTTACGATAAAAAAACTGCCTGCCTTGTCCTCCCAGGCCGCACTGGTGTCATTAAGCCGACTTCACGGGCTCTTCGCAGATTAGATATTGACACGCACCGCTCTTTGTCTTATAATTTACACTCATCTCAGAAAGACACCCCTGCTCAGACGAGAAGACAACAGAGCCCTCCTTGCAGGGCCGGTCTCTTAATCTGAACTCATCCCGATACTCTTCCACGAACCATACAACACACGCTTTCACGGTCTCTCTGCCGAGCCTTCTCGCAGGCCGCCACTGCGGTCTCTCGACGCTGTGGCGTAGGGCTGTTCCTGTGGTTCTTCTGTGGCCGGCCCACCCCCCAGAGGGCCGACGGTAGTTTGACAGACGAAACCCTGGCGGGCCATGCCCACCATCCCATCCATCATTGAGACGCATCCTCGGATACATCTTTACCCTATGAAGGAGACAAGAGTATGAGGAGAAGAAACGTACTGGTGGTGGAGGCAGACGGATCATTGTCGCAGTTTCTCAAGGACAACTTCCGCGCCGAGGATTATTCTGTTTGCACAATAAAGAAACCCGATGTGGCGTTGGGTTTCATCCGGCGCAACAACCCCAACGTAGTCATCGCAGACCTCAACATACCTGATATCGAGGACATAGAGTTTGTACGCGCCATCACTACCGCCTCTCCCAGCACCAGCGTCATAGTCATCCCCCATGACGGCTCGGTAAAGAAGGCCATGGAGGCGCTTAATGGCGGGGCCTTCTCCTACATAAAAAAACCCTTCAATAAGGTCGAGGTCCTCGTAACCATAGAGAAGGCATTCGAGGTGAGCGAACTCACGGCAGAGAACCTCAGGCTCAAGCGCAACATCAGCCAGAAGTTCATAGACCCGATCCTCGGAAACAGTGAGAAGATAGCCCATGTACGCAGTATCATAAGCAAGGTGGCTGATACGGACTCAACGGTCCTCATCCTCGGTGAGAGCGGCACCGGAAAGGAGGTCGTTGCCCGTGCCCTGCACTTCGGGAGCAACAGGGCGAGTGCGCCCTTTGTGCCCATCAATTGCGGGGCCATCCCCGAGGACCTCCTTGAGAGCGAACTCTTTGGCCACGAAAAAGGGGCCTTCACCGGGGCCATAGCCACCAAGATAGGCCGCTTCGAGGCTGCAAACGGGGGGACAGTCTTTCTCGACGAGGTGGGTGACATGAGCCCGGGGCTCCAGGTCAAGATACTCCGTGTCCTGCAGGAAAAGGAATTCGAACGCGTTGGCGGGAGAAAGACCATAAAGGTGGACATACGCGTCATAGCCGCAACCAACCAGGACCTCAAGAGGGCCATAAAGGAAAAAAAGTTCAGGGAAGACCTCTACTACAGACTCAACGTCATACCCATAGAGATGCCTCCCCTTCGTGAAAGAAAGGAAGACATCCCTGTCTTTGTCAAGCACTTCCTCAAGACCATCTCCAAGGCAAAGAAAAAAGACGTCACCACTATCTCGCCCGATGCCATGCGCCTTCTCGAGGAGTACGAGTGGCCTGGAAACGTCCGAGAGATGGAGAATGTCATAGAGAGGATCGTGGTCCTAAAGGAAATGGGCAGGGTAGAGGAGGCGGACCTGCCCGACAACATAAAGAAGGCGACCATACTCCTCTCGCGTAAGCGCGTAAAGGGCTTTGATTACCGCGTGTACATCTCTCCCGAGGGAGTGGACTTCAACTCCGTTGTGGACAAGTTCGAGACAGACCTCATCCTCAATGCCCTGGACATGGTGAACGGGGTGAAGAAAAATGCCGCCAAGTTTCTCAACCTGAACAGGACAACCCTCATAGAGAAGATGAAAAGAAAGGGCCTTAGGCTCGACGCCTGAGGCATGACTCGTTGAGGCCGCTCTGTCCGGAAGACCGACACAGCGGCCTTTTTGTCTTCGTCTCTCCCCGTTTTTCCGCCTTTGAGACTCCTCATCCATTGATAGATCTCTCAAGATATACGGCCCAGGAAGTTCTCTTCCCTGTGCTCCGGTGGCACGCTTGTTGCGTCTTCATAACAGTGGAGAGGTACTGGCAAGGAGGCAGTCTTGAGGATAAGGAGATACTTATTATGCGCGTTCATGGCGGTTCTGGTGCTCTTACTGCCAGGGCCTGCCTATTCTTCGAAAGGTTTTGAGAAGATTTTTCTTCGCGGGGCACGCCACAGGGGGTTTCACAGGTTTGTCATATCCCTCTCCGGCGAGACGCTTTACAGGGTGGTGAAGAGGGGGAGGGCTATTCGCGTAATCCTCATCGATGTACGGGGCCGGCAGGCTGGAACGGCCCGCTTGAAGACGGGTTTTTTCTCCATCAAGGATGTAAAGACTGGGCCTGGCGCCCAAGGCCCCCTTACAACGATTACCCTTGGGCTCCGCCAGGAGGCCCGCATAAGGCAGAGGGTACTTCATCATCCCTACAGGATAGTCCTGGACATGTACCCGCGCGCCTCGAAAGGGGCCGTGGCGTCGAGAGGAGGACAGAAGAAGTACGAGGGTAGAGAGAGAAAGAAAAAGAAGGGCAGAGATGACACTGCCGGCAGGAAGAGGAAAATTGCCCGGGCCTCTGACCACGGCCTTGGCTCAGTAAAGGGGCCTGACCAGGGGATAGGTAAGAAGAAAAAGACAATCACCCCTGCAGGGCAGGGCAAGGCCGCGGCGCGCAAGGTGGAGACCCATCGCACTGCAGGGAAGGTACGTCAGAGGGGTCTGTCTATACTGGCGAACACTGGATGGAGGCGTCTCTACAGGGACAGTGCCGTAGAGCACCTGAAGGCCGTGATGGAGCAGGCCAAAGACAGGTCCGGCCCGGAGTTCATCGGGCTCTTCATGCCTTCGGAACCAGGACACAGGAAGGAAGAGAGGAGAGGGAGCGTTGATCTGGAGGAGTACGTCATCAGCCTCGAGGAAGAGGGCCGGTCTGCAAGCGCCGCGACCCTTGGGGCCCTTCTTGCCATGCTCCGTGCCGAGTTGGATGAAGAAGGGCTCCTGCAGGTGATCTACCGTACCGGAGAGAACGAATTTACACCCCTTGCGCGCTTCTTCATAGCCTCGCGCTACGAGACAGAGGGACTCTATACAGAGGCCGGTGCATTCTATGCCATGGTCTATGAGAGCAAGACCAAAGAACACCTGAGGGGGGCCGCGGCCCTTGGAAGGGCGCGTACGTTGTTCCTCGGCGGCAGGGCCGGCCCTTCTATTGTCTGGTTCAGGCGGGCCCTCGACCTTGGCGAGAGAGAGGCACTGCCGTGGCTTGCCGGTGTACTCGTCATGAGGGGCGGGTACGAAGAGGCCGCAGGTGTGTACGAACGCCTTGGAAAGACCACCAACCCCTTTGCCCTCATGGGTCTTGGTGAAATCGCCATGAAGAGGGGCGATTACGAAGCAGCCGCGGCCAGTTTCAGGGAACTTGCAGGGCATTTCAGGGATAAGGACGAGTTTCTCCATTCTTTCTTTACTATGAGGCTCGCAGATGCACTCCTCGGCCTTGGCGACTGGAAAGACGCGCTCCAGGCCTACTCTTCTGTGAGGAAGACGTCGAGGGGCGAGGGCAGGATCATGGCAACCATGGCCCTAGGCGATTTTTACTCGGGACAGGGCGCCAAGCCCCTTCTTGCAATGGTAATGTACCGCGAGGTCTCGGTATCGTCTTCCATGGTGGCAGGCGATGGACGCCTACGTCTTGCCGCAGTCCTCGAGGGCCAGGGAGAGCACGCCAGGGCAATGGAGACGCTGGAGGCCTTTTTCTCAGGGAACATCCCCCCAAAGTCCGTGGGCCTCATAAGGTTCTGGCGTTCGAAGATCGCCTACAGGTGGATAACAGAACTGTATGGCAAGAAGAAGTGGTTCGATCTTCTGGAGGTGAACTACAGGTACGGCGACCTCATAACCCTCGTGAAGAGGGCAAGGGCAAGCCTCATGGTGGGAGAGGCCATGCTCCGTACAGGGCTGACGCCCGACGGGGTCCTTGCGCTGAAGCGCGCAGAGAACCTTGGTACCCCTGATGTGAAGGAAGAAGCCCTCTTCCTCCTCGTCTCCTATTACCTCGGCCAGCGAGATGCCGGGGCCGCAGGGCGTCTACTCGAAGACCTCCGCGCCCTCTCTCCTTACCTTGCCACCACGGCGCGCTGGAGGGGGCTCTACCTGCGCACAAGGTACATTGCCGGCGATTATGAAGAGGTCATAAGGCTTGGGCGAGGGAGCAGGGACGGCCCTTTGCTCCTCCTTGTCGGCAGGTCCTGCAGTGCCCTTGGCAGGTGGGACCAGGCTCTGGGCGCCTTCAGGGCGGCAAGGGCCTGGTTCAGGAAGAAAAAAGACAGTAAAGGCCTCATGAAGGCTGTCATGGGCTATGGCGAGAGCCTCTTTGGGAAGGGAGACTACAGGGGGGCGGCCCGTGTATATGAGGCCCTTCTGCCCGGATCTGGCGGAGGTGGTATTGCCGGGGCAGGGTTAAACTGGGCACGCTACAGGCTGAGCCTGAGTTACGCCCGTTCTGGCAGGGGACCAAAGGCCCTCGGCATTATAAGAGACCTGAGAAAAAAAGACAGGGACCTTGCGCTCTGGGCAGAGACGCTCGCAGGCCAGGGTGCTGGTGGATGAGTTGAGACCAGGGGACGAGGCCATGGCAGGTAAGGTAGACAAGGACCTCCTCGAGAGGGCCTTCAAAGACTTTGCAGAGTCGTCAAGGCGGCTCGAACGCCAGTACGCCCTTCTTGGGAAGAAACTCGCAGACCTCGAGCGCGAGTACTGCGGCAGGAACCGCGCCGCCGAGCGTACGGCACGTCTTGCGGCCATGGGCGAGATGGCAGCGAAGATAGCACATGAGATAAGAAACCCCCTGGGTTCCATGTTGATCTTTTCGACCATACTCTTTCGTGACCTCGAGGGCCAGCCGCGGCGCCGGAAACTGGCCGGCCACATGGTGGAGAGCGTACGGAATCTCGATCGTATCCTCTCGGACATGCTCGTCTTCTCAAACCGGCCCGAGCCCGTACCCGCACCAGTGGACCTGAAGGAAATACTCGAGAAGGCACTCGAGACGTGCTCCACGAGAAAGGGGGCACAGGTCATCATAGTGCGTGAGTACCACGGCGATACCAGGTTCCTTGCAGACGAAAGGCTCCTGAAACAGGCCTTCGTCAATCTGCTCTACAATGCCTTCGATGCCATTGGTCATGGCCCCGGAAGACTCGTACTCCGCGCCTGCCGGACTGAAGGAGGGGTCGTGGAGGCATCTATAGAGGATACGGGGTCTGGGATGGACGAGGCCACGAGGGAGCGGATCTTCGACCCCTTTTTTACTACTCGGCAGAGGGGCACTGGTCTTGGACTCGCCATTGTCATGGCCATTGTCCAGGCTCATGGAGGAGAGATATCCTGCATATCCAGGCGAGGCCGGGGTACGAGATTCAGCATAAGGCTACCTGGGGGTGCCTCTACTGGGGAGAAGCCAGGGCCAGAGAACCTGAGTGGAGGACTTGTATGAAGGACATTCTCGTCGTGGACGATGACCTGGGAATGAGAAGGGCCCTTGATGAGGCCCTGAGGAGAAAGGGCTACAGGGTGAGTCTGGCAGGGTCTGGGCCAGAGGCCCTGGACCTCTTCAACGAGACGAGACACAGGCTCGTAATCAGCGATATGAAGATGCCTGGCATGGATGGTCTGGAGGTGCTTCGCGGCATAAAGAAGATGGAGCCAGCCACGCCGGTGCTTCTCATAACAGCCTTTGGCACAGTAAGCAAAGCAGTGGAGGCCCTTAAGGAGGGGGCAATGGACTTCATACAGAAACCCTTCAGCCTCGATCACCTCGAGACCCTCGTGGAGAGGGCGCTCGATGCAGGTAGACCGCCTGAGGTCCGGGCCCGGGGCAGGAACTTTCTCTTGGAGACGAAGAACCCGCTCATGAGGCGTACGCTGGACTTTGCGCGCATTGCCGCTTCCAGTGATGCCACGGTGCTCATAAGCGGAGAGTCTGGTACTGGTAAGGAACTGGTCTCCAGGTTCATACACGAGGCAGGCACGAGAAAGGACGGACCTTTTGTCGCCGTGAACTGTGCCTCCATTCCCGACGGCCTCCTCGAGTCCGAACTCTTTGGCTTCGAGAGAGGCGCCTTTACAGGAGCCGGAGCCGCGCGGGCCGGAAAATTCGAGTTGGCAAACAAGGGAACACTGCTCCTTGACGAGATAAGCGAGATGGAGACGAGGCTCCAGGCCAAACTCCTGCGCGTCATACAGGAACGCGAGGTCGAACGCCTTGGAGCCACTACTGCGCGGCCCCTCGATATCAGGATTATCGCTACTACGAACAGGGACCTGCAGAGCGAGGTCTCGGAGGGAAGGTTCAGGCAGGACCTCTACTACAGGTTGAATATCTTTCCCCTCCTCGTGCCCCCGCTACGCAATAGGAGCGAGGACATACCGGCCCTTGCCAACCTCTTCATGAGGAGGTTCAGCGCACGGTACGGACGCCGCCTCGTCTCCATCTCGGAAGAGGCCCTTGGGCTCCTCACCTCAATGCCCTGGCCGGGTAATGTGCGTGAACTGGAGAATACCATCGAGAGGTCTGTCCTCCTTGCAAGCGGGCCGGTCCTGGAGAAAGAACACATACTCCTTACAAATAGCATTCAACCCACCCTTGCCAGGCCCCTGCCTCCCGCTGACGGGGCCGGCGGGGGGGCCGGTAGCGGCCAAACGGGTATGAACTCCGAGGGTCCCGGCGGTCAGGGCGTTGCAGGCACTGAAGGGCCAGAAGAACGGGGACGTACCATAAGGCAGATGGAGCGCGAACTCATCTGCAGGACCCTCTCGGAGACAGGCGGTAACCGTACACGGGCCGCACGGATTCTCGGTATATCCATACGTACGCTGAGGAACAAACTCAAGGAATACGGCGTTGGCAGTGCCAGGGGTGACCTGGTTCCCTGAGACAAGGAGGAGGCTCTTGCCTGGAGGGGCAATATTTGCCTCAAAAGGTGGGGGCAGGAGAAAAAATGTCCATGCTCCCCTTTCCCCGTGTAGGGGTGATGACGGTATGGAACTTGCAAATCCTCTCGTAGGGAAGGGGCAGAAGGCGCAAGGGCCATGGTACTGGTCGCCCCTGCAGAAGGGGTACTACCTTGAGGAGGTGGAGATATGGGAGGATTCTTGTTCGGAAGGACCGTGGCAATCCTGGGCCTGAGCCTTGATCTGCGCGCCGCCGAGCAAAGGGTCATTGCCTCCAATATAGCCAATAACGAGACGCCGGGGTACAGGGCAAGGGATGTCGATTTTGCCGATGCCTTTGAGCGCGCCCTTAACGAGGAAGGTACAGGCCCAGGCCTTCTCGGCACGCACCCTGCTCACTACCGGGCAGGCAGGCAGGGCCGCGGCTTCAGGCTCGTAGAGAGACAGATGGCTGACCCGGGCCTTGACGGTAACACCGTTGACATAGAAGAGGAGATGGCACGCTTGAGCGCCAATTACATGATGTATAGCGTCTCGGCAGGGCTTCTGAAGAAGAAGTTCGACCTGCTCATGACAGCGATAAAAGAAGGAGGCAGGTAGATGTTCGGGATCTTCTCAGTCATAGCCTCAGGCATGAAGGCCCAGAGGGTGCGAATGAACGTAATCGCCAGTAACCTCGCCAATGCACACACCACGGGCGGGGCCTCTGGCGCAACCTACAGGCGGCGTGATGTGGTCTTTCGCGGTCTGACCTTCTCCGAGGGCCTTTCAGGCGCGCAAGGCTCTGCCAGGGACAGAGGCCTCGAAGGCGTGAGGGTCGCGGCGATAGTGGAGGACAAGAGGCCCCTCAAGGTGGTGTACGAACCAGGCAGTCCAGGGGCCGACTCCAATGGGTATGTTAAGTACCCCAATGTGAACGTGGCTGAAGAGATGGTGAACATGATAAGCGCCTCGCGAAGTTACGAGGCCAATGTGAACGCCTTCAGGGCCACGCGCGAGATGATGCTTCGCGCCATGGAGATAATCCGCTGAAGCGGACTATCTTGAGTGGAAATCCATGCATAGAGGTGGCGTTATGGTTGATTCGATCAGGGGGGCGGCCCAGGGGATAGTGGACAAGGCCGGAGCGCCCGGCGCCCGCAGGGATGATGGCGCTGAAAAAGGGGGCTTCGAGGAGATGCTCATGGAGAGCATCGAGAAGGTGAACATCCTGCAGAAAGAGGCTGACAGGAGCGTAGAGGGGCTTGTCACCGGCAGGGGCGATATCCATGAGACCATGATAGCAGTGGAGAAGGCAGACCTCACCTTCAACCTCATGGTACAGGTACGCAATAAACTCATATCAGCATATGAAGAGATAATGAGGATGCAGGTATAAGGCATGGCAAAGGCCAGGAAAGAGATAAGGTCCATGAGTTCTCCCAAACTCATTGCCCTCGCCATCCTTGCCCTTGTCACGGCAGGCGCCATCGTCTTTCTCCTGACCTGGAGCCAGCGTCCGGAGTACGGCGTGCTCTTCGCTGGCCTCGACCCTGAGGACGCAGGCGCCATAATAGCGAAACTCGGAGACAAGGGAGTCCCCTACAGACTGGACAGCGGCATCATATACGTGCCAGAGGACAAGGTCTACGAGACGCGGATGGAACTTGCTGAAGAGGGCCTGCCCGGAGGCTCTGGCGTGGGGTTCGAACTCTTTGACAAGAACAACTTCGGCCTCACCGACTTTGTCCAGAGGATAAACTACCGCCGTGCCATGCAGGGCGAACTGGCAAGGAGCATAACAGAGATAAGGGGCGTGAGGTCTGCACGAGTGCACCTCGTCATACCGGAGAAAGGGGTCTTTCTCGATGAGGAGAAGAAGGCGCGGGCCTCCATTGTCCTGAAATTGAGGCCAGGTGCTGTGCTCGGCCCAGTGGAGGTGAAGGCCATAGTTCACCTTGTTGCCGGAAGCCTGCAGAACCTCGACCCTGCCGACGTGACCATAGTGGATACAGAGGGAAGGCTCTGGACCGCTGATACCACGGAAGACGGCGCTGTGGGCATGCTTGCCACAGACATGGAGTACAAGAAGAAGATGGAGGCCGGGCTCTCGGCCCGCGTTCAGTCCATGCTCGAGAAGGCCCTTGGCCGGGGCAAGGCCGTGGCACGGGTAACGGTAGACCTGGAGCGGCGCCGTGTCCAGCGCAGAGAGGAGATCTTCGACCCCGACAGCCAGGTAGTGAGGAGCGAGGAGAGGACAAAGGAGAGCGCCGCCCTGGCCGGCGCAGGCAAGGGCGGGGTGCCCGGTACTCTATCGAACCTACCCGGCGCTGGTGGCGGGCCCTCGAAGGAGGGCGGAAAGGGAAATATCTCCAGTAAGGAGAACGAGGTCATAAACTACGAGATAAACAAGGTCGTAAAGAGCGTAGTGGAGCCCTATGGTCAGGTAAAGAAACTCTCTGTGGCCGTCCTGGTAGACGGCTCGTACGAGGAGGAAGGCGGCGAAGGCGTAAAAGGCAAGCCTGGAAAGAAGACCTACAAGCCTCGTACAGAAGAAGAACTCCAGAAGATAACCTCCATGGTGAAGGCCTCTCTGGGGTTTGACGAGAAGAGGGGCGACACTATAAGCGTTGTGAACATACCCTTTGCAGAAGACCTCCCCTTTGGAGAGGAGGCTACACCGGCAACAGGGACATCTCTGGTGACTCGTCTCATGCCCCTTGGCATAAAGTATGGCACAGTGGGGCTCAGCGTCATATTCATGGTCTTCTTCGTACTGAGGCCCATCATAAAGCGCCTCAGCGTGGAGCGTGCGGCCCTCGAGTCCATAGAAAAGACCCTGCCCGCCATGCTCGAAGGGGATGGCAAGAGTGAAGACGCCGAAAGACCGCGAGGCGCCCTGGAATCCGGACGGGCCCACGTGGAGGAGACAGAGAGGATCAAGCGCCTGGTGCGCGAGAACCCGCGCCAGGCCGCGATGGTGCTGAAGTCGTGGATACAGCAGAGGTGAGAGGAGAGCGCAAGGAAGAGTGAGCGAGATAAGGGGTATAGAAAAGGCGGCAGTACTGCTCATAAACGTCGGTGAGAACCTGGCCTCCGAGGTGATGAAGTTTCTCACGCAGAGAGAGGTCAAGGAGGTGAGCGAGAACATAGCACGCATGGAATCCATCCCCTCCGAGGTGGGCAGAGAGGTGGCAAGGGAGTTCATCGAGGCCAGCAACAGGTCTGGCCTTGCCGTACAGGGGCTGGAGTTTGCGCGAAGTGTAATAGAGAAGGCCCTTGGCCCCGAGAAGGCGAGGCGCGTACTCGAACAGATAGCAAAGGAGACCGAGGGCGACGGCATCAAGGCCCTTGCCTACATGGACCCTGGTGTAGTGGCCAAGATGATACGAGCCGAGCACCCGCAGATAATAGCGCTCATACTTACCCTCATCCCCCCGGAGCGGGCCTCTCTCGTACTGAAGGAACTTCCGGATCTTCTCAAGGGAGACGTAATGCAGCGCGTGGCAGTGATCGAGTCCATACCACAGGCGGCGGTGAACGAGATAGAGGCTGTCTTGAGAGACCAGGTCGTGGAGAGCGAGGACGCGCAGGGCGATATGGTAGAGGGGGTGAAGGTGGCAGCCGAGATCCTCAACCAGGTGGACTCGGAAACCGAGACCTCGGTCTTCGGGTTCATAGAGAAAACGAGCGCAGACCTTGCCACGAAGATACAGGAAAAGATGTTCGTCTTTACGGACCTTCTGGAGATGGACGACAGGGCCATGCAGACCATACTCAAGGAAGTGGAGACAGAGTCGCTGAGTATAGCACTCAAGGGCGCTGACGAGGCCCTTAGGGAGAAGTTCTTCAAGAACATGTCCGAGCGGGCCGCCGAGATGCTCAGGGAGGACATAGAGACACGGGGGCCCGTGCGCGTGAGCGACGTGGAGGCCGCGCAGATAGCGGTCGTGAGTGTGGCAAGAAGGCTTGAGCAGGAGGGCAAGATAATGCGTGCCGGCAAGCAGGGAGATGTAATAGCCTGAGCATACTGGGGCGGGTCTTGAGAAGAGGGCGAGTAAGCAGGGTTGGCCATGGAACTACGAGGGGAGGGGTATTGTCGCAGATTTTCAAAAAATCTGAGCAGAGATACAGCGGTGTGGCCACGCACGTCTTCGAG
The DNA here is from genome assembly GCA_964407495.1 of uncultured Thermodesulfobacteriota bacterium. GTDB lineage: Bacteria > Desulfobacterota > GWC2-55-46 > GWC2-55-46 > JADFVP01 > JAJRZX01. The sequence goes on along the minus strand of CAYOVP010000002.1, from coordinate 37,550 downwards.
AAGATCGCGGACAGGCGCACCAGGAGGAGGAGGGCAGAGGACAGGTCTGCCGAGAACGCCCGTGAGGCAGGGTACAGGAAGGGGCTCGAGGAGGGGAAGAGGATAGGCCTCGAAGAGGGGAGAAGCGAGGTAAGGCCCCTTATCGAGAGCCTTGGGGCCATACTCGATGAGATGAGCGGGTACAGAGGAGAGATCATTGCAGGCTGCGAGAGAGAGGTCGTGGAACTCTGCCTGAGCATTGCCAGAAAAGTAGTGCAGAGGGAACTCGAGACGCGTGAGGACAGTGTCGTATATCTCGTAAAGGAGGCGCTCAGGGCGGCAGTTACCAATGGGAAGATAAAGGTGAGGCTCAACCCTGCGGACATGGAGATAGTCCTTGGCCTGGAGTCTGAACTCGAAAGTTATACCAAGGCCTTTTCAGGCGTCGAGTTTTTGGGAGACGATGATGTGAGCCGTGGCGGGTGCGTCGTGGATACCGGTTGCGGCGAGGTGGATGCCACCATAGATGGCCTCTTCGAGGAGGTGGAGGGCCTTCTCAAGGGCAACTGAGAGTTCTTGCTTGTTTGCCTCTTTTGTCAAAGGCATGATTCTCCAGTGTAGTGTATGTGTCTTCTCGCCTTGGTACTTGGCGAAAGACAGGTTTTTCTCAGTCTTACTCTCTTTTAAGAAAGACAGTAGGCAATCCTTTTTTTGTCTCATGGAGTAGTCCCCTGTGTTGAGAAATAGGCTTGTTGCCCATGTAAGGGCTGTTCGGGCAATGCGTCCGGTGCGTCTTAGCGGGCGTGTCACGCGCGTAGTGGGTCTTGTAATGGAAGGCACGGGTTTCGGGGCCTCTGTAGGCGAGATCTGCAGGGTCTACCCCGGGCAGAGGACAGGCGGCCTGGACTGCGAGGTAGTGGGTTTCTCCGGTGAGAGGATCCTCCTCATGCCCCTTGGCGAGGTCTTTGGGGTGGGGCCTGGGGCCAAGATCGTCACAGGACGCATGAGCGCCCGCGTACTGGTGAGCGAGCACCTCCTTGGCCGGACACTCGATGGTCTCGGCTCTCCTATAGACGGCCTTGGCCCAGTGGCGCCGCAGATGGAGTATCCCCTGTACAGCAAGCCCCTCAACCCTCTCCTTAGACAGAGGATAGATGCCCCCCTCGATGTGGGCATAAAGGCCATAAACGGCCTCGTCACAGTGGGCAGGGGGCAGAGGATAGGCATATTCGCCGGAAGCGGCGTGGGAAAGAGCGTCCTCATGGGCATGATGGCGCGAAATACCACGGCTGACGTAAATGTCATAGCACTGGTGGGAGAGCGCGGCAGGGAGGTCAAGGAGTTCATAGAAAAGGACCTCGGCCCAGAGGGGCTCTCGCGGTCTGTGGTGGTGGTGGCAACGTCAGACCAGCCACCACTCATACGCATGAGGGCTGCCTTCATGGCAACTGCCATAGCCGAGTTCTTCCGCGACAGGGGAAGGCACGTACTACTCATGATGGACTCGGTAACCAGGTTCGCCATGGCCCAGCGCGAGGTGGGGCTCGCCACAGGAGAGCCGCCGGCAACGCGAGGTTACCCCCCATCGGTCTTTACCATGCTGCCAAAACTCCTCGAACGTGTGGGAACCTCTGATGGCGAGGGCACTATCACGGGGTTTTATACCATCCTTGTCGAGGGCGACGACCTCAACGACCCAGTAGGCGACACGGTGCGGAGCATTCTCGACGGCCACGTGGCCCTCTCGCGCCGCCTTGCCTCGTCGGGACACTATCCCGCCATAGACGTCCTCGGGAGCATAAGCCGCGTGATGATGGACATTACCACAGCAGAGCACATGGAGGCCGCCAACAGGGTTAGGGCCCTCCTGGCGGCCTACAGAAAGGCCTATGACCTCATAAGCATTGGCGCATACAAGGAAGGGAGCGACCCTGAAGTGGACAGGGCCATAAGGGCCATTGATAGGATCAACGGCTTTCTCCGCCAGGGCGTGGCCGAGGGTGTAGGGTATGATGATTCTCTTGCCGCCCTCAAGGACCTTGCGGAAGAATTCGGCAGCGTTACGGTAAAGGAAGACCCCCTCTCTGACGCAGGGTGAGGAAGGAGAAGGCGATGAGGAGATTCGAGTTCAGGCTCAGGGGGCTTCATGGCTACAGGAAGACACTTGAGGAGGCGGCAATGAGGGAGTATGCAAGGGCCCTCGGCAGGCTCGAGGAGCAGGAGAGGGGCCTTCGCCGGCTCATGGAAGAACGGGAGAGACTCGCCGTTGAGATGGAAGAACTCAAGGCACGTGGCGAGAAGAGGCTTGAACTCGAACTATATACAAATTACATGATAGACCTTGGGGCATTCATAAGGGAGAGAAGGGCAAAGGTAGAGGAGCAGAGAAAGGAACTCGAGATCAGGCGGGCGGCCCTCATGGAGGCAAGGAAGGATAGAAAGGTCCTTGACGTGATGAGGGAGCAGGCGCTGGAGGAGTATAGGGCCGACAACAGGCGCCTCGAGCAGAAGGCCATGGACGAGATGGCCTCTGCAAGGTTCTATCGTGGAGGTGAAGACGATGAAGGTTAGGGTGATAGCAGGTCTCGTGGCTCTCAAGATGGTAGTCCTCGCAGCGTGGCTCATTACGAGCATGGTACCCTTGGGCTCCGGCCTCGTCTCGGCCAAGGTGCCTTCGCCAGACGAGAGTGCGAGGGCGGAGGAGAGGCAGGGGAGCGGCGGAACTCTGCCGGGAAAAGGCCTCATGGAGGCCATAAGACGCAAGGAAGAGGAACTCGAGGCAAGGGAAGAGGCCCTGGACGAGAGGAGGCGTCAACTTGCAGGTGTCAGGAAAGACCTCGATGCCAGGACAGTGCGCCTGCAGGAACTCATGAAGGAACTCCGGGCCGTCCGGGAGGAGATAGATAAATTCAATGACAACAAGGCGCATCGACTCGTGAAGATATACGAGAGCATGACTCCGCAGGACGCGGCGGCGAGGCTTGAGCGCCTCGATGACAGGACGGCGGCCTCCATACTCGGGTCCATGAGGGAGAAGATAGCAGGTAAGATACTGGGCTTCGTAAACGTAGACAAATCCGTGAGGATAAGCAGGGTCCTCAAGAGAGAGATACGCTGAGATGTAGAGAATGGTTTGAGCGATAAGGCAGGGTGGGGATAATAAGAGGCGCAGGCCAGTGGTTGAACTACGGCCTGCGTTTTTTTGTAAATTCAAGGGCCACGGCACTTGTAGATGGGGCAAAGATTGCCGGGGCAGGTCTATTCTTGCCCCATGAATCTGCAGGGAAAAGTTAGGGTCCTTTTATAGAGTTTCAAGGTAACACTCTGTTTTTGTTGTGGTTTATTTGAGAGACCTCTCCATGGCACAGCCGTTGCTAATGTAAAGAGCGGCCTTGACGGGGTTCGGAACATAAGACGAGTTGGAAGGGAAAATGACAATAGTCGAGAACACGCCACTGCCTGCGGTTTATTCGTCTTCTCCAGTAAAAGCAGTTCCTGAAGAACCGCTTGCAGCCTCATCGGCCTCCTTGAAGACAGGGGGAGATAAAGTTGCCGGCAGGTTCGAGTCCTTTGATGGAAGCCTCGATGCCTTGAGAGAAGAGGTACAGGGCCCTGGAGAGGAAGAGACAGTGAAAGAAAAGGCGCCTTCTGGGGAGCGCACCCTGGGGGCGGTGCCCCCCCTGGGCCTGCATGGCAGGAGGGTGGTTGAGCGTGAGAAGCGGGAAGAAGCATCAGATCATTCATCTGGAGTGGAGAGGGCTCTCTACTGGTTTGGCGTCAAGGGCGAGGGGGGTGTGGCCGGGGCGGCCTTTCATCTTGTCGATAAAATGCAGGCCAACGCCATTACGCCATGGACTGGTAGTGATAGCATCCCCACTCTGCCTCATCATGGCGCTGAACCATCGGCAAGGTGCGTACTGGAAAAGGCGGCCCTAAAGGCAGGGACAAGGGCGGCCATGAGGTTGATGAGAGGTGCAGGGCTCCCTGGTGCCGGATTGAGGTGGAGTACCGGCACCCTGAAGCCCTTGCAAGAGACAAGGGCCGGTACTGGCGAGGTGGCTACCCTCCAAGAGGCCGGACCTGGTGCCTCTGCCGGGGTGGCCGGCCATGGCGAGAAAAGGGGTCTTTGGACCTTGAGTCCTGTACCCCAGGCCATGGGGAAAGAAGGCCCGAGTCTTCTCACCGGAGTTCCTACGGAGATGATGCATTCCGGCGCTGGAAAGGGAACTGGTGCCGGTCTCAGGGGGGGTATCAGGAGGGGTGCAAGACCCAGGCGTTCGGGAAGGAGGAGGCATGTAAAGGGGCACCGAGCAGGGGCATTGGCCTTGGGGGAGACAAGGCGCTCAGTAGAGGGCCTGGCAGGGGGGAATAAAGGGGAAGTACGTAAAAGGGGAGGCGCCGATGGCTTTAGAGTTGTGGAGGTGGGAGATGATGCGGCCTCCCTACAGGGGTTCAACCATGCGGCGCCTGAGGACGCCACCCTCTCTACTATGGGCCGGGCCCGTAGTAGTGGCCCGGATGGGTCCTCCATCTCCTTTGCAGGGGTGATGCCCCCTCATGAAGAGAAGGCCAGGGGCCTTTCAATACCTACCCAGGTGGACCCTGGCCAGCGCGGCGCAGACCTTCTGGAAAAGGCCGCAAAAGGCCTCCTCCTGAGTCTTTCGAGGGCGCGTCGCGAGGTCACCATGGAACTCGACCCCCCTGAACTCGGCAGGATGAGGATCAGGGTAAACCTTCGCGAGCGCAGTGTAGATGCACATTTTGTCGTAGAGCACGCACGGGTAATGGCACTCCTTAACGGCCATGCCCCGGGGCTCAGGGAGCACCTCCTGAGACAGGGCCTTACACTCGGCGGACTCGAGGTAGTGCTCAGGGGGCATGAAAATTTGGGAGACAGAGGGAAGCGCTCTAACGAGAGAGAGGGGCAGAGGGGTGGGCGATGGAACGGGGCGCTGGGGCGCTCCGGTCCGGTACCAGGGGTTGATGGACGAGGCGCACCTGTGGTCTTGACGCGAGGTGAGACTTACGGCACAAGACAGGGCAGACTCGACCTCTTCGTCTGACGATCAGGCGTGGGCGGAGCAGGCGAGGGAGAAGGGACCTTAAGTGAGGGCATTGAAATAATAAGGATAATAGAGGAGGCGGAGATACGATGCAGACAAACCTGGTGGGCAGTACAGAGGGGGCCGCAGGGGTTGAGATGAGGGTGACGGATAAGAAGACCAATGTCTCCTCGGATATGTTTCTAAACCTTCTCGTTACGCAACTCAAGAACCAGGACCCCCTCTCGCCAACGGACAATACGGCCTTTGTGGCGCAACTGGCCCAGTTCAGTTCCCTCGAGGGCATAAACAACCTGAACGAGAGTTTTGCCGGCGTATCGAGTTCCATGGACGCGCTGGCCAACTTTGGCATGGCAGGTCTCATAGGAAAGAATGCCACCGTAAAGGGTGGAACCCTTCTCTTCGACGGCCAGCCCAGGGCCCTTGGGTATGAACTCGATGGGCCTGCAAGCAGCGTCACTCTCACTGTATACGATAGCACTGGAAAGGCCGTGAGCACCATGACAGAGAAGAAGGTTGCACCCGGGGCCCATGAGTTCGTCTGGGATGGCAGGGACGCAGAGGGCCAGGCCCTGCCGGCTGGAAGGTACGACTTCACCGTAACCGCTGAGAACGGTGATGGACCTGGTGAGGAACTCAGCACCTTTGTAAGCGGTGTAGTAGATGGGGTGGATTTTTCCGGCACGGAACCAATGCTCTCCATTGGCGGGGTAATGTATGCGGCAGGGGGGCTCAGGGAGGTTTTCTGACGATGAGAGGGCCGCGACTGAGTTTTTTCATGTTGCAGGTAAACCAAAAAAGGAGGCAGAAGTGCAGACATCACTCTTTACGGGCATAAGCGGGCTTAACGCGAACCTCTCGGAACTATCCGTTGTGGGCAACAACATAGCAAACGTGAACACCATTGGGTTCAAGACGAGCCGGGCTATCTTTTCCGACCTCCTCAGCCAGACGCTGAACGCCGGGGGAAGCCCCAAGCAGATCGGCCTTGGCGTGGAGATGACGAGCGTGGAGCACCTCTTCAACCAGGGGGCCATGGAGACCACGGGCAATGCCTTTGACATGGCAATAAGCGGCGCCGGGTTTTTCGTACTCCAGAACCCGTCCCTCAGCAAGCCCTCGTACACGCGGGCGGGGCAGTTTCACGTGGACAAGGACAACTACCTTGTAAACCCCGACAACCTGCGCCTGCAGGGCTTCATGGCGAATGCCTCGGGCGTGCTTGGCAACACAATGACAGATATACAACTTACTACGAACAATGTACCTCCAAACCCCACTTCCAGGGTTGATCTCTCTGTCAACCTCGACTCTAACGCACCGGTGACAGGGTATGTATTTACCGCAGGGGTGAACGATACCATAGTTTTCGACGTTGGCGGCGGTCCCATCACTGCGAGCCTCGTGACAGACGGCGGCCTTGCCACGGGCTCGGCCAATGACGGCGGGGGAGTGGCAGCGGCCATAAAGTCTGCCCTCGAGGCAAAGAACGGTACGACAGATACATACACCGTGAGTTATGATCCCAAGACAGGCAAGTTTACTCTTGCCAATGACGCCGGTAATGGCACAACCCTTACCCTTGACTGGTCTGCCAGTACATCGGCCACGCTTCTTGGCTTCAATGCAGTGAGTTCCGGTGCCATTGGTGCTGGTTCGAGCGACACGAGTGACACGGCAGGCGGGGCCTTCGACCTTGCAAAGGCGGGCGAGACATCGAATTTTTCCGCACCAGTCACCATATACGATTCCCTCGGCAACTCCCATGTCATAACTACATATTTTAGAAAGAAGGACGTGGCAGCCACGGGCAATACGTGGGAATGGTTCTCTGTGGTGGGCGCAGGAGACAGCACGAGCGGCGTAGACGAGGTGCAGGCCAAGGGCACCCTTGTTTTCGACAACACAGGGGCCCTGTACTCCGAGTCTGCCATAACATACCCCACTGGAGGTTTCGATTTTGCAGGAGGGGTACAGCAGGACCAGACGATTGCCTTTGACTACGGGACAGGGATAACGGCAGGGGGTACGGGCACAGACGGTACTACGCAGTATGGCGTGGGCTCTTCGCTACTCAGCCTCAAGCAGGACGGCTTTGCTCCAGGTACCCTCCAGAGGCTCGACGTTGGGCCCGATGGTCTTATTACCGGTGTCTTCTCCAATGGTACGAACAGGACCATTGCCAGGATCATGCTCGCAGATTTTCCCAATATCACTGGCCTCACCTCAGACGGGAGCGGGCTCTTCTCCGAGACCTCGGCCTCTGGGCAGAGGCTTCTCAATGCACCAGGGAGCGGTGGGGTGGGTGTGCTCCGGGCCTCGACACTGGAACTGTCTACAGTGGACATAGCCGAGGAGTTCGTAAAGATGATTACTGCGCAGAGGGGGTTTCAGGCCAACTCGCGCATCATCACCACCACGGACGCGCTCCTTGGCGAACTCGTGAACCTGAAGAGATAGTCTACGGTAAGGATATTGGCATTCCTTTTTCTATCTTCTCACAGCACCTGTCTTGTGTGACCATGTAGTGAAGGCGAGTCATCTCATGCGCTGAACTTGCTTTTCCCTCTATTGATTCGTCCTTCCAGAAGAAAACAAGGTAAGGTTTTTCTCAGATGCGGCCCCTGGCCGCATCTTTTTTTCTATAATTTCCCCTTTTCCCCCTCCTTTTCTTCTTCTCTTTTCTCATTCTCCCGGGTTTCCCCCCCCTGGCCGTGGCACGGAGATTGCACTTACCTACCCCAGAGAAATGAAGAAATAATCGAGGAGGCTGGTATGTCTGAAGAGGATCAGGAAGGCAAGGAAGAGGGTGGTGAGGTAAAGAAGAAGAAGGGAAAACTCATCCTCATAATCGTTCCTCTTGTAATAGTGCTTCTTGGCGGCGGGGGTTTTTTCGCCTATAAGACCTTTCTTGGGCCCAAGGGTGATGAAGAGGATGCTGGTACAGAGCAAGGGCATTCGGGAAAGAAGGTCCATGGCACCAAGAAGGGGCATGGTTCGAAGAAGGGCGGCGAGGGTGAGGGTGGGGCAGATGGCCCGGCCTTTTTCAGTTTGACGCCCTTTGTGGTGAATCTTCAGGACAATATCGGGACGCGGTATCTGAAGATATCGCTAAAGTTCGAGATAGAGGACGATGCTGCCGAGCCCGAGATAAAGGGACAACTCCCGAGGATACGGGACTCGCTCATAATACTCCTGAGTTCCAAGAACTACGCCGAGATAGGCACGGTAGAAGGAAAGTACAGGCTGCGTGAGGAGATAGTAAAGAGGGTCAACCGCTTTTTTGACGAGCCACTCGTCCGTGGCGTCTATTTTACCGACTTCGTAATCCAGTAGGGTTGTGGTGCAGGAGAAGATACTCGACCAGAGCGAGGTAGATGCCCTTCTTCAAGGGCTCTCGGGTGGGGTCATAGAGTCCAATGACGGAGAGGCAGAGACCCCGGAGGGGGTGGTGCCCTATGATTTCACCCGTGAGGAGAGGTCTGTACGGGGGAGGATGCCTGGCCTCGAGATGGTGAACGAGAAGTTCTGCAACCGCGTGAGGACGCCCCTCATGAACGTCATCAGAAAGGGTGTCGAGATAACTGCCGAGGGCATAGAGAGCATAAAGTACGAGGAGTTTGTACGTAACCTCATACTGCCCTCGAGCATCAATGTCTTCACAATGCCGCCCTTGAAGGGTCACGGTATTCTCGTCTTGGACCCCGGCCTTGTCTATCTCATTGTAGACAACTTTTTTGGCGGCACGGGCAGGTTCTACACGCGCATAGAGGGCCGGGAGTTTACCGAGGTGGAGCAGGCGGTGATCAGGAAGATAGTGGACGTCATACTCGGTACTTTCTCTGATGCCTGGAAGACGCTCTCAGATGTGGAGTTCAGGTTCGAGAAGTTCGAGATGAACCCCCATTTCGTAAACGTCATAGAGGGGGTGGAGGTGATGCTCATATCGACCTTTCATATGGAGATAGAGTCGTCTACGCCAGCGGACAAGAAGAACGCCTTTTTTTTCTGTCTCCCATACCTGAGTGTAGAGTCCATAAAGGAGAGACTCTACGGCAGGGTGGGAGGAGGGGTGGTGGAGGTGGATGCGAGTTGGAGCGAGAGGCTCCGCCACCATATCGAGCGCGTGCCGCTCAAGGTCATGAGTGAGGTGGGCGAGGCAAGGATAAAACTCTCGGAACTCGTGAGCCTCAAGACAGGTGACGTAATAATCCTCGATAGGAAGTTGAATGAGCCCTTTGAGTTCAGGATAGAGGGCTGTCCCAGGTTCTGGGCAAGGCCAGGGGTATCGAGCAACAACTATGCACTGGAGATTCAGTCAATAATAAGCAGGGGAGAGTGAGATGGCAGAGGAAGAGGACAAGGACGCCCTTGGCGAGCAAGAGGGTGCCAGGGGTGCCGAAGCCCCAGAGGCAGAAAGTGGTGAGGAGACAGGGCCTTCTCCTGCCGGGGAGGGCCTTGATGGCAACGACGGCGCAGGGCCCGAAGATGGCGATGGGCCTGGAGGAGGGGAAGAAGCCGGCGTTGACGGCTCTGGCGGAGGCGCGGCCCATGAAGGTGTTGACGAGGACACTCTCGTAGACGACGATGTCTGGGCCGCGGCACTCAGGGAGGCCGAGGAAGCAGGGGGGGGAGGAGCAGGGGGTGAGGGAGAGGGCGAGTCCGTTGCTGGTGAGAAGTCCGCAGGGGACGGTGCAGGGGGGGGTGATGCCCTGCAGGTGGAGGCACGTCCTGCCGACTTCAGCGAACTCAGCGGCAATGCCACCGAGGCCCTTGCCAACATGGAGATGATACTCGACATACCTGTTACTGTCTCGGTGGAACTGGGCAGGGCAGAGATGATCATCAAGGACATCCTTCAACTCGGCCAGGGCTCTGTGGTGGAACTGGAGAAGTTGGCCGGAGAACCCATGGAGATACTCGTGAACGGCAGACTCGTTGCACGCGGAGAGGTGGTAATGGTGGAAGAGAAGTTCGGTGTGAGGCTCACGGACATCATAAGCCCCACGGAGAGGGTAAAGAGGCTCGCCTGATGAGCGATTACTCCTACATGCTGCTTCGCACCCTCCTGGCCCTGGGCCTCGTGATCGGGCTCCTCGTGGCACTGCTCTATTTCTTCAGGCTTCTATCTGGCAAGGCCGGGCAGAGGGGCGGTCCCGGGGCGGTGAGGGTCCTTGCAAGGTCTTTTCTTGCCCATAAGAGCAGTATAGCCGTTGTAGAGGTGGCCGGCCAGGTCCTCGTAATAGGCGTCTGCGCCAACTCCCTCTGCCTCCTGACGCGCATCGATGACGAGGATGTTATCAAGGATCTCAGGGCCAGGGGCAGTGGTGGCAGTGCCACTGGGGGAGGGCTTGCCGCGCTCCTCGGGATCTGGGAAAGGGTGGGAAGATGAAGGTCTTCTTTGCGAAGAAAGTTGGCTTACGTCTCGATAGATGGTTCTTACCCTGTCTCCTTCTGGGCATGGTTGTCCTTGGCCTATGCGGGGTAGCACTGGCAGAGGGCCCGGGTATTCCCTCCATGAGCCTCACCATAAACGGCGAGACAGGGCCTGGCGGCATGACTGCGGCGCTTCGCATAATCATACTCCTTACGGCCATAACATTCGCCCCTGCCGTACTCATCACCATGACCTCCTTTACGCGCCTCATCATCGTCCTCTCGCTTATTCGCCAGGCCCTTGGTGTACAACAGGTCCCTCCGAACCAGGTCCTCATCGGGATAGCCCTCTTCCTTACCCTCTTTGTAATGCGCCCCACCTTCATGGATATCAAGAGAGATGCCATAACACCCTACAGCGAGGGCACCATAACCGAGGCGAGTGCGCTCACGCGTGCTACAGGGCCCCTTCGAGCCTTCATGCTCCGTAACATCAGGGGCCGGGACCTCTCTCTTTTTCTCCGCCTCTCGGGCACTGACTCCGGCGTAAGGAGAGAAGATGCCCCTCTTGTGGCAGTGATACCGGCATTCATAACGAGCGAACTCAAGACAGCCTTTCAGATAGGATTTCTCATATACCTCCCCTTTCTCGTAATCGATATGGTAGTGGCGGGCATACTCATGAGCATGGGCATGATGATGCTCCCGCCGGTTATGATTTCGCTTCCCTTCAAACTCATACTCTTTGTCCTCGTGGACGGTTGGTACCTGCTCGTGGGCTCGCTCGTGCAGAGTTTTTCCTGACAGATGTATGCCCGTAAAGGAGGAAAGGTGATAACAACAGAGTTTGTCTCCACCATGGGCATGGAGGCCATAAAGACGGTCATGCTCCTTAGCGCCCCTGTATTTGTGGCGGGCATGGTGGTGGGACTTGCGGTGAGCATCTTCCAGGCCCTTACGCAGATTCAGGAGATGACCCTCACCTTTGTGCCCAAGATAATCGCCGTCTTCATAGCGCTTCTTTTCTTCATGCCCTGGATGATGAGGCTCATGCTCGACTACACGGGCGGGCTCATTACGAACATACCAATGTACATAAGGTAGGCGCAGTGGACTTTGTCGAAATGCTGATAAAGGGGGCTCCGGCTTTTCTCTTCGTACTCGTGAGGACGGCCTCCATACTCCTTCTCTTTCCCTTCTACAGGTTTGTCTTCATCCCTGTTCGGCTCAAACTGGCGCTCGTTGGAGTCCTTGCCATCTTGCTCACCCCGCTTGCAGGCCCGGTGGCCTTGCCCTCCGGGATTCTTCCCCTTGCGCTGGGCCTTGCGGGAGAAGTCCTCGTGGGCTTTACCATTGGTCTTACCACGAACTTTGTCTTTACCGGAGTTGAGTTCGCAGGTCATATCATGGGCTACCAGATGGGGCTCTCCATGGCCAATGTATACGACCCTGTGAACGCTGCCCAGATCTCCATTCTCGGCAGGCTCACAGGGCTTCTTGCCATGCTCGTATTTCTCGATGCCGATGGTCATCTCCTCGTCATCATGACAATAAAGAAGAGTTTCGACCTGATCCCACCCTTTGGGTTTCACCTCTCCGGGGGGCTTGCCGAGGGTGTGCTCCGGGTCTCTAAGGATATCTTCATGCTCGGGCTAAGGCTCTCTGCCCCGGTCATGGCCGTTGTTTTCTTTCTGAACCTGACGCTGGGGATCCTCTCCAAGGCAGTGCCTCAACTCAACATGTTTGTCGTGGGCTTCGCCGTCATCATAGCCGCGGGTTTCATAGTGCTCTACCTTACCTTGCCTTCTCTCGGAGGTGCGGTGGAGGGTGCCATTGATGGCATGTGGAGAGATGTATATGCACTGCTCAGGGTGATGTGAGATGGCAGAGGACGAAGAGGAGCGAACAGAGCAACCTACCTCGCGAAGACGCGAGGAGGCGAGAAAAGAGGGCAATGTCGTAACGAGCAAGGAGGCTGGCACATTTGCCGTAATGCTCGGTGGCTTTGCCATGCTGAGTTTCTTCGGGTTCTACATTACGAGAGAACTGGCGGGGTTCATGGGCGAGGCAATGCGCATGCCGCGGATGATAGGTAACGGGTTTACGATGGGAGAAGCGGCCAAGATCTTCGAGCAGACTTATCACGTTCTCGAGAGGGCCTTCATGCCTGTACTCGTGCTCCCCGCCTTTGCCGTAACGGCGGGTGTCCTCGTTCATGGCTTAACGTACTCTACAAAACCCCTTACACCGGATCTGGGGAAACTGAGCCCTGGAAAAGGGCTAAAGAAGATTTTTTCACTGGACTCGGTTACAGAACTCGTAAAGTCGATCATCAAGATCTCCATCCTCTCACTTGTTGCTCTTGCGGTTCTGAGGGGCAGGTGGTCCGAGATATCGGGTTTCAGCGACCTTGGCGTTGCAGGCTTTGCGCTCCGGTCAGGGCGTATCATGCTCCTTGTGGTCTCGCGCACACTCTGGGTCTTTGCCCTTCTTGCAGTGGGAGATTACGCCTATCAGAAGTGGCGCCATGAGAAGGGGCTTCGCATGAGCAGGCAGGAGATAAAGGAGGAGACAAAGTCCACGGAGGGAGACCCGCTGGTGAAGTCCCGCATAAGGAGCGTTCAGCGCGAGATGGCGAGGCGCCGGATGATGGAAGACGTTCCCACGGCAGACGTGGTCGTGACCAACCCCACGCACCTTGCTGTTGCCCTCAAGTACGACCGGGAGAAGGCGGCGGCCCCCTTTGTGGTGGCCAAGGGCAGGGATCTCATGGCAGAGCGCATAAAGGAGATAGCGCGCGAGCACGGCGTACCAGTTGTGGAGGACAAGCCCCTTGCCCGGAGCCTGTACCAGGCCGTGGAGATAGGGAGCGAGATACCCGTGGAACTCTACAAGGCCGTGGCAGGCGTTCTTGCCTATGTGTACAGACTCAGGAACAGGGGGGCGTGATATGTCTGCTCCGTCCGTTTCTTCACCTTAGACATTTTTTTGACAGGCAGTTCCATCTTTTCAGCGGCTGAAGGCCGCTGATACCGGTTTTCTTTGTCTTACTTTCTTTTTTCAAAAAGAAAGTAAGGAAGTCTTTTTTTCGTCTTTCATTCTTTCACGGGGGTTTTCGGGTGGCGATTTCTCTTGAGAACATGGCGAGGTTCAGGCGCGGGGCAGATTATCTCCTGCCCGCTGGAGTCCTGGGCATACTTGCCATGATGATACTTCCCATGCCGCCCCTTCTCCTTGACGTGCTTCTCTCCTTCAACATCACAGCGGCGTTAGTCATCCTCCTTGTGGGCATATACGTAAGGAAGCCACTGGATTTTTCCACCTTTCCCGTCATCCTCCTCATGACCACTCTGTCTCGCCTCTCCATGAACATCGCCTCCACAAGGCTCATACTCCTTCACGGCAACAACGGCCCCGGGGCCGCAGGCAATGTAATAAGGAGTTTTGGACAGTTCGTGGTGGGAGGCAACTATGCCGTTGGTTTCATTGTCTTTGTGATCCTCGTGATAATCAACTTTGTCGTCATCACCAAGGGCGCCGGACGCATAGCCGAGGTCTCGGCGAGGTTCACCCTCGATGCCATGCCGGGCAAACAGATGAGCATAGATGCAGACCTGAACGCCGGCATCATAGACAATGACGAGGCAAGGAGGAGGCGGGCGGAGATAGCCATGGAGGCGGACTTCTACGGCTCCATGGATGGTGCGAGCAAGTTTGTCAGAGGCGATGCCGTTGCAGGCATACTCATTACTGTAATAAACATCCTGGGCGGCCTCGTAATAGGCATTTTCCAGCATGGCATGCCTGCCGTGGAGGCGGCACGCACCTACACCATTCTCACTGTGGGAGACGGGCTCGTTGCCCAGGTCCCTGCCCTCATCATCTCAACGGCAGCAGGCATTATCGTCTCCCATGTCTCATCGAGCGCGGACATGGGCAGATCCATAGCCAGGCAGTTCACCTCTGACATGCGTCCTGCCATGATCGCCTCTGCCATACTCTTTCTCTTTGCCCTTGTTCCAGGTCTGCCGCACCTTGCCTTTCTCCTTCTCTCTCTCCTCGCAGGCGGCCTCGCCCTTGCCATAAGGAAATTTGGCCCCCTGGAGGAGGAGACAGAAGAAGAGGCGCCTATGGAGGCCCAGGCCGGCGAAGAGACGTCCATGGAGCCAGTTGATTATGTACCTCGACTGGATACGCTCTCGTTAGAGGTGGGCTACAGGCTCATCCCCCTTGTGGACTCATCGGGAGGGGGCGAACTCCTCGAACGCATAAAGGCCGTAAGGCGGCAATTGGCCGAGGAACTCGGTCTCATCGTCCCACCGGTTCATATAAAGGACAACCTGGATGTAAAGCCCTCGGAGTATGTATTTCTCATAAGGGGCGTGGAGGTGGCCCGTGCAGAGTTGCTCCCAGGCAACTCCCTTGCCATAGACCCTGGTAACGCGCGGCCAGGTCTCCAGGGCACCCCTGCTAAGGACCCCACCTTTGGTCTTCCCGCTGTCTGGGTGCCTGATGACAGCGCAGAGAAGGCCCAGGTCATGGGGTATACGGTTGTGCCCCACGCGGCCATCATAGCAACCCATATTACCGAGATACTAAAGACCCATACATCGGAGATACTTGGCAGGCAGGACGTACAGACACTCCTTGACAAACTGGCCGAGACCTGTCCCAAGGTGGTGGAGGAACTGGTGCCAGGCCTCTTGAGCCTTGGGGGGGTGCAGAAGGTCCTTCACAATCTCCTCTCAGAGCAGGTCTCCATCCGTGACCTCCAGACCATACTCGAGACCCTGGCTGATTATGCCGGTACTGTGAAAGATCCGGAAATTCTCACTGAATACGTACGTATGAGACTCTCGAGACAGATTACGAGGAGCGTTCAGGACGAAGACGGCACGATACGTGCAGTAGTTATCGGGCGGGAGATGGAGGATGTCCTGGAGAAGTCGGTGCAGGAGACACGTGAAGGTGTGCGTTTCGTAATGGAGCCTGGTCTGGCAAGGTCGGTCATAGAGAAGGTGCAGGAAGCGGTGCAGTCTGTCACTGCCATGGGTTATCAGCCGGTGATACTTACGGGCCGCCAGGTACGAAGGTTCCTCAGGCGTCTTACGGAGAGGACGATTCCGGGCATACCCGTACTCTCCCATGACGAACTCTCGCGCAGTGCACGCGTACAGACACTGAAGATAGCAAGGCTTTAGGTATGCAGATCAAGAGGTTCAGGGCAGGCACAGTAAAGGAGGCCCTCTCCATGGTGAAGAGGGAGTTTGGCCCAGAGGCCCTTGTCCTGGAGACGAAGACCATTGGTCCGGGCCTCTGCGAGGTGGTGGCCGCCGTAGAGCGGGAAGGGGCCCTGAGCGTGCCTCCTCTCAGAGGTGGTAGAGGCATCTCTGCGGAGTTTCTCCTTGGAGAGATGCGTCAGATAAAGGACCTTCTCGTCTCTGTCGCCGGCAAGGCAGGGGACGATGACGAGGACATGAGGGACTTCAGAGAGGAACTCAGGTCAAGGGGGTTAGAGGCCGCCCTCGTGACGAGACTTCTTTTGAGGGTAAGGACAGGGAAGGGGCGCGAGGTTCTCGGCTCTGGGGCCGGAGGCAGCGGGGCGGCCAGGCTCCGGGCGGCAGTACGGCGTGAACTTGCCAGGATAATCAGTGTGAAAGACCCTCTGGGGGATGCTCGGGTCATTACCTTCATAGGGCCAACGGGTGCGGGCAAGACTACGACATTGGCAAAACTTGCGGCAATGACGAAACTGGGGAAGAAGAAAAAGGCGGCCATGATTACCCTCGACACCATCCGCATAGGTGCCCCGGACCAGATATTCAAGTATGGACAGATGATGGGCCTTCCTGCAGGCGTTGCCTCTGGAGTGGAAGATGTACTTGCCTTTCTGAAGAGACACGGGGACGCAGACCTCGTGCTCATCGATACACCAGGTGCGGGCCCTGGCCCAGGCGGCCCTATGCAAGACCTTCACGCCCTTGCATCAAGGGTGCCTGGTCTGAGGTTCAACGTAGTACTCAGCCTCCGCGATAGAGACGAGTCGCTCTATGAGAGTGTCACTGCCTTTGGTTCCCTGCCAGTGGATTCCCTTACCTTCACGAGACTCGACGAGACAGGGGCCTGCGGACAGATGCTCGGTGTCTCCGTGAGGTCGAAGAAGCCCATTGGTCTTCTCTCCACTGGGCAGAAGGTGCCGGGAGACATCGTTAAGGCCACAGTCGAGGGGGTGCTCGGTTATCTCCTGCCATCGTGACCAAGGTCGGTATGCCTGCCAGGAAGAGGGCCGGGGCAGGAGAAGATAGAGATGGTAAGAGGCACGGGCCCTGGCGCCCGGTAGAGCCAGGGGACTCATGCAGGGGCCCCTGGCCGAAAGGAAAGGATGATGAGCGAGGAGAAGAGAGAGAAAGAAGAAGAAAGACCTGTTGAAGGGGTGAGGGGGCTTGCAAGGACAGAGGGTGAGGAGGGAGCGAAGGGAGAAAAAGGCCCTCCTCATGTAAGGGTCATCTCCGTAACGAGCGGAAAGGGCGGAGTGGGCAAGACGAACTGCGTGGTAAACCTTGCCATCATGCTTTCACGGATGGGCAGGCGTGTCCTCATCTTCGACGCCGACCTGGGGCTCTGCAACCTCGATGTGATGCTTGGGCTCTCGCCGCGCTACAACATAAAGCATGTCCTCAGGGGCGAGAAGACGCTCGACGAGATCCTGGTGAGGGGCCCTGACGGGATAATGATAATTCCTGCGGCCTCGGGCATACAGGAACTCACTGACCTCGGGGTGGAAGAGAGACTGGCGCTCAGCGCCGGCATCGAGCAGATGGAGAACAAGGTCGATATCATGTTCATCGACACCGGGGCCGGCATATCGAGTAATGTAATGTTCTTCAATACAGCGGCCCACGAGATAATCGTCGTCGTCACCCCGGAGCCGACATCACTCACCGACGCATATGCCCTCATGAAGGTACTCCTCAAGAAATACGGTGAGAAGGACTTCAAACTCCTCGTGAATACGGCAAGGGGAGAGAAGGAAGGGAAGAACATCTACAGCATCATAAGCCTTGTTGCCGGAAGGTTCCTGAACGTATCGCTGGAGTACCTGGGATGCGTGGTCCAGGACGAGAAGGTGGGCCGCGCTGTTCTCAACCAGAGGGCAGTTGTGGAGATGTTCCCCGAGACAGGGGCGAGTCTCTGTTTCAAGAGGCTCTCGGAGCGGATTTCCTCCATGCCCGTAGAGACGCAGGCCAAGGGCGGGATGCAGTTCTTCTGGAAGAACATGATCAATATGCAGGGCACCTCGGTCTGAGGGCAGGACCTGCAGAGGAAGGAGGCCTTCATGGGGGTCTTGAGTCCAGTGAGCAGTAAGAAGAAGGCGGAGAAGAAGAAGACCAGGGGCATGAGTGATGAGGAGAGAGACGCACTCATGCTCGAACATGTGCGCCTCGTAAAGATAATAGCACACCATATAGCAGTGCACCTGCCGCCTCACATAGATGTAAACGACCTCATGAGCGCCGGCTCCATCGGGCTCATCGAGGCCATAGACAAGTTCGATGCAACGAGGGGTATAAAGTTTAAGACCTATGCGTCGATAAGGATACGTGGGGCAATAATGGACGAACTCCGGGGCATGGACTGGATGACACGCTCCATGCGCGAAAAGTCCAATATGATAAAGCGCGCCTTCAGCGAGATAGAGAGACGCACCGGCGGGCCTGCCGAGGAAAAAGACGTAGCAGGGTTTCTCGGCATAAGCGTAGAAGACCTGAGGACCCTCCTTGGCAAGGTGAGCGCCTGTAGCGTGGTCAGCATAGAGGACCTCGTATCCGAGAGTGACCACAAGATGGATATCCTCGAGTGCATAGAAGACCCCAATGTAGACGACCCCATGGCAACTGCGCGTTTCAGCGAACTCAAGAGGACCATGGCCTCGCTCATAGACTCGCTTCCATACAAGGAGAGACTCATAGTATCTCTTTATTATTTCGACGAATTAACGATGAAGGAGATAGGCAGGGTGCTCGATATCACGGAGTCCAGGGTCTGTCAACTCCACAGCCAGGCCATGCACAGGCTAAAGGCCCGTATGACGCGCCAGGTCCAGGAGGACATCAAACTTATCTGAGCGTGCCTGCAAAGGCATGCCCGAGGGAGGTGGTAATATGCCTAATACTGCGAGTATCCTCGAGGCCCTAAGGAGCAGTGACGCCGGGGCGAGGCGCCTGGCCTGCGAGGACATAGGCGGACTCCGGGAGGCCGGCGAGTTCGTGCCGCACCTCGTAGAGGCCCTTTCAGACACTGACCCAGGTGTGGCAGAGGCGGCCATGAACGCCCTCATGGAGACAGGAGGCACGGACGTGGTGCGCGCCGTGGTGCCCCTGCTCAGGTCCTCGGACGCAGGCCTGAGGAACAGGGCCATAGAGATACTCACGCGTGCCGGAACAGTTGCCACTGGTCCTGTCTCGGCCATGCTCCACGACCCGGACGATGACGTGGTCAAGTTCGCCGTGGATATACTCGCAGGCATAGAGGACCCTGCCCCGGCCGGAGAAGTGGCAGGGCTTCTTACGCATCCCAACCCCAATGTGCGTGGCGCTGTGGCCCTGTACATGGGCCGGGCCAGGCCAGAGGGCGCTGCAGATCATATCATGACGGCGCTCAAGGACCCTGAGCCATGGGTGAGGTTCTCGGCAGTAGAGGCACTGGGTTTTCTCTCGGATACAAGATACCTCGAACCCCTCCTGGATATACTCCGAAAGGAAGAGGGCGTGCTCCGCGAGGCGGCCCTCGACGCTCTCTCGCGCATGGCCACCACGGCCAATGCCTACGAGATACTCATGACCATCGATGCCTCCATAGACGACCCCTCGGAGATACCGCCTCTCTCTGTGGTGGAACTTATCGAAAAGTCCAGGGGCGCACCATGGGAGGTGGAGAGTTTTATCCACCTCAGGGACATGCTCTGCAGGGTCTTCGAAAGGGCCGCGCAGAGCGATGACCTCGATACGCAAAAGACGGCCTTCAGAGGGTTCTCTCTCCTCAAGGAGACGAGGGGCTTGGGGCCCATATTTGAGTTCCTCGAGACGAGGACCGAACTCGACGAGGAGACAGCGGAGTTTGTGACATCCGTCCTCGTGGACCTACTGGAGGGCAGGCCACTGCCTGACGAGGTCCTCGGCCACATCGGTGGTCCCGGCACGGTCAGCGCTGTGCTCATAGAAGTTGCCGGAAGGCTCAGGGCCGCAGAGGCCCTGCCTGCCCTCGAAAGCGCCCTCGATACAGCCGCCAAGGAAGACGCACGGGCCATCCTGAGGGCAGTGGGGGAGATAGGCTCGCCCGACTCCGAGGCCATGCTCAGAAAGGCCCTTTACTCTCCAGACGGACATGTGAGGAAGATGGCCGCGATGACGCTTGCGGACCTCAGCGGAGGGGCTGTTGTCGAAGACCTCTTCTCCATGCTGGTGCGCGAGAAGTACCCTGATGTGAGGGAGGGCATAGGCGATGCCCTTGCAGGGCTCGGCACGCCCGATGTGAGGGACGGGTTCGTCAAACTCCTGCGGAGCGCACGGCCAGAGTTGAGGGAACTCGCATGCAGGGGGCTTGGTGCCATGGGTGGGGAAGAATCTGTCGAGCCGCTCCTCAGGGCAGTTGATGACAGTGAAAAAGGCGTGAGAAAGTCTGCCTACGTGGCCCTTGCCATGCTCGGTGCAGAGGGGGCCGAGGAGCCCCTTGCCAGGGGCCTTGGGCTCGGAGACAGCGAGATAAGCAAGGCCATACTCGAGACCCTCGGTCCTGTATCTTCCCAGACCCTCTGCCAGGCCGTAAGAGAGCGACTCGCCGATGACGACCTCTGGGTGCGCCACCACGCCGCAATGCTCCTTGGCGAGACAGGCGACTACGAGGCAGAGGAGAGCCTCTTGCAGGCCCTCGTGGAAGACGACCCGCCCGTAAAGGCCGCGGCGGCAGGGGCCCTTGCGAGGCTGGCTTCCGAGAGGGCCCTTCCGCTCCTCAGGGACCTGTACGAGAACTCCGACCCATCACTACGCTCTGTTATAGAGAGGGCCATAGAGGAGATAGGATGCTGACCAGGAGTGCGAGAACACGGCCAACGGTCTCCATGGAGACATTTCATCTCCTTCGCGACCTCATATACAAGAGGTGCGGCATATACTTTGCCGATACCAAGAGGTACCTCATCGAGACGAGGCTCTCAGGGAGGCTCAAGGCCCTTAACCTCAAGAGTTACGACGACTATTACTACTACCTCATCTACGACGGTAGAAGAGAAGAGGAGATATCGCGCCTCATAGGCTGTATCGTCACCAATGAGACGAGTTTCTTCAGAGACAGGCCCCAACTGAACGGCTTTGTCAACGACGTGGTGCCGCAGATACTCAAGGCCAAGGAGAAGGAAGTCCTCAAGGAACTTCGCATCTGGAGTTCGGCCTCGTCCACTGGTGAGGAGCCCTACACGCTGGCCATGATGCTACTCGAGAAGGGGCTTCACCTGAAGGGCTGGCGCATAAGGATAATAGGCTCGGACATAAGCGATGGCGTGCTTCAGTCTGCCAGGCGAGGCGTCTACGACGGGTACTCGCTTCGCAATACGCCTGAAGAGATAAAGTCAAAGTACTTCTTCCGAACAGGTGATACGTATTCAGTGGTCAAGAAGGTGAAAGACCTCGTAACCTTCAAGAAGATTAACCTCCTGGACAGGGCCGGAGTGGCCTATGTAAAGGGAGTGGACGCCGTCTTCTGTAGGAATGTCCTCATATACTTCGATGATGCCTCCAAGAGGACCGTCTTTACCCATATCTACGATACTCTCAAGCCGGGCGGATACCTGCTCCTCGGGTTCTCCGAGTCTCTTCACAACCTTACGAGGCTCTTTACGCCAGTGAAGGTAGGCCGTTCGCTTGTCTATAAAAGGTCATGAGGGGGTGGCGATGGAACAGATACTTGTAGTGGACGATTGTAATGTAACGAGAAAACTCATCTCTTTCATGATTAAGGGCAGGGGGTACAGGACGCAGAACGCCTGCAATGGTGTGGAGGGACTGGAGAAACTCTGCTCGACAGACGTTGATCTC
The DNA here is from genome assembly GCA_964407495.1 of uncultured Thermodesulfobacteriota bacterium. Taxonomy (GTDB): domain Bacteria; phylum Desulfobacterota; class GWC2-55-46; order GWC2-55-46; family JADFVP01; genus JAJRZX01. The sequence goes on along the minus strand of CAYOVP010000002.1, from coordinate 16,042 downwards.
ATAGTTACAGACCTCAACATGCCCCTCATGGACGGGCTCGAGTTCTCCAGAAAGGTGCGCCAGATAGATGCCTACAGACACATACCCATAATAATGCTCACAACAGAGGCTGGCGAGGAGGACAGGAAAAAAGGAGAGGAAGCCGGGATAAGCACCTACCTCGTAAAACCTGTCAAACCGGAGAAACTCATAGAGGAGATAGAGAAACTCATTCACTGAAGCGCATGGTCTTTCAGGGCTGTGGGCAGAGCATGCCTTGAGACAACCAGCAAAGGAGACTGTAAGATGGCAGACGCGAAGATGAAGATACTCGTAGTGGACGACTTCGCTACCATGAGGAAGATTATAAGGAACCTACTGAAGGAACTGGGCTACTCAAACGTGGAGGAGGCCGAGGACGGGGCAGTGGCACTGGAGAAACTCAGGGGCGGCGGGTTCGACTTCGTAATAACAGACTGGAATATGCCCAACATGCCTGGCATAGAACTCCTCAAGGCCATACGGCAGACCGAGGGCATAAAGGACCTGCCCATACTCATGGTCACAGCCGAGGCCGAGAAAGACAAGGTGGTCTCTGCCGTGCAGGCGAAGGTAAACAACTACGTGGTTAAGCCCTTTACCGCCGCTGTGCTGAAGGAAAAGATAGACGCCATTTTCTCCAAATCATGATGACCGGCAGTACGCCAGTCCACTGAAAGGACAGGAATTATGGACATGCCCTCCAACGAGATGGATGAGATAATCGACGAGTTTGTAGTGGAGTCTGAGGAATCGCTCGAATCCCTGGACCAGATGTTCGTCGCCTTGGAGAAAGACCCTGGCAACAAGGACCTCCTGAATGAAATATTCCGTTGTGCCCACACCATAAAGGGCGCCTCTGGTTTTCTAGGGTTTCAGCGCCTCGTGGAGGTAGCCCATCTAACGGAAGACGTACTCAATAAACTCCGAAAGGGCGAACTCGACCTTAGGCCCGAGATCATGGACGCAGTCCTGAAGGCCATGGACATAATAAAGGAGATGCTCTGTAACATAAAGTCGACTCGTGAAGAGGGCATATCTCCTTCCGTTGAGTTCATACGGTCCATTCTGGAAGAAGATTCTCCTGGAGGTCCGGAAAAGCCCCCTGGCGAAGGCCGCGAAGAAAGTGGTACAGATGCCGGGAGCAGGTCACCGGGGCCCACGCCGGGAGAGGGAGTAGAAGAGGTTGCATCTCTGGGGAGTCGGATCAAGAGCGAGAAGGACGGCCCGGAAGGCCCAGGGCAGGCATCTGAGGTGAAGAAGCCGGGCGGGGCCGCCTCCAGGGTCTTGCACAGGGAGCGCGAGCACAACATCCGCGTGGATATCTCCAAACTCGACGATGTCCTCAACCTCGTAGGCGAACTGGTCCTTTCCAGGAACCGCCTCATGCGCCTTGGCACCCAGTTGGCAGACTGCGGCGCAAGCGAGGAGATAGTATCTCATACCGAAGAGGCAATAGGACAACTCGATCTCGTTACATCAGACCTTCAACTTGCTGTAATGAAGATGAGGATGCAACCCATAGCAAAGGTCTTCAACAAGTTTCCACGCATGGTGAGAGACCTTGCCAGAAACAGTGCAAAGGAGATAGACCTTCGTCTCTCGGGCGAGGAGACGGAACTCGACAAGACCGTGATAGAGGAGATAGGCGACCCGCTCATTCACCTCATAAGGAACTCTGCCGACCACGGCATCGAGCCCCCTGACGAGCGAGAGGCCGCAGGAAAGCCGCGCGTCGGGACCATCTCCCTCTCTGCCATGCAGGAAGGCCAGAACATAGTCGTCTGCGTGGAGGACGACGGCAAGGGCATAGACCCTGAGAAGATAAGAGAGACGGCTGTAAAAAAGGGCATCATCACTGCAGAAGAGGCGGCGCGGCTCGAACGCAAGGATGTCTTTGACCTCATCTTCAGGCCAGGCTTCTCTACTGCAAAGACCGTCAGCGATATCTCGGGCCGGGGCGTGGGCATGGACGTAGTCAAGACAGGCATCTCCAATATCAACGGCATGATAAACATAGACTCCACGCCAGGCAAGGGCACCAGGATACTCCTTCGTCTCCCCCTCACCCTGGCCATAATACAGATACTCATAGTGAGGTCGGGGAAGGAGATATACGGCATACCCCTTGCCAACATAGTGGAGAACATACGCATCAGGCGCGACGAGGTCAGGACCATCGAGGGCAGGGACATGATTCGTATCAGGGAGAGGGTACTTCCTGTGGCAAGGCTCGAGAACCTCGTTCGGGGCCGCGGCCCTCGCGAAGAGGAGAGAAGCGAGTATACCTATATAGTCATCATAGGTATTGGCGAGAGACGCATAGGTCTCCTCGTGGACGAACTCCATGGCCAGGAGGAAATCGTGATGAAGTCAATGGGCGAGTTCCTGAAGGGTACGCAGGGTGTGGCAGGTGCGAGTATCACTGGCGACGGCAAGGTGGTCCTCATACTGGATGCGGCCTCGGCCCTCCTTGCAGGTGAGAACCGCCATGCCATGGCCTCCTGAACTCGTGGCGCTGGACCTTGGAATAAAGCGTACCGAACCTCACCGACCAATTGCGGAGAGACGGGTAAATGAAAAAAATACGACTCCTTGTTGTCGATGATTCGTCATTCATGAGAAGCATCATAAAGAGGATGCTCAAGAATTATGAAGACATCGAGATAGTGGGCACTGCACGGGATGGTATCGAGGGGGTTGAGAAGGCCCTTGATCTGAGACCAGACATCATAACCATGGACATAGAGATGCCGCGTATGGACGGCATAGAGGCCACGGAGCGGATAATGCAGGAGGCCCCAACACCTGTTCTCATGGTGAGTTCCATCACCATTGACGGCGCCAAGGCCACACTGGAGGCCCTTGAAAAGGGGGCTCTTGATTATATCTCCAAGAACATAGACAACTCGGCCCTCGACGTGATGAAGATAGAGAAGGACCTTGTGACAAAGATACGGACCTTTGCAAGAAAGCCCGTCTCGAGGCGCAGGGCCCCTTGTCCCTCGCCCGCCCCTGCCGGTTCTGCTCCCCGGGTAAAGCGCGCGCCCAGGAGTTTTACCACACAGAATATACGCACCGTGGTGATAGGCGCCTCCACAGGTGGGCCCGTTGCCGTCCAGAAGGTACTCTCCGGCCTCCCCCCCGGGCTCAAGATATCTGTTCTCGTAGTAGTGCATATGCCGGGGCAGTTTACCACGGCCTTTGCCCAGAGGCTCGACGGCATCTGTTCAATGCATGTAAGAGAGGCCCGGGACGGCGACGTAGTGGCCCCGGGCAGGGTCCTTGTATGCCCCGGCGGCCTGCAGACGAGGTACAGGCGAAGGGGCGCCGCCGAGGTGCATGTGGTGGTGGACAACGAACCGCCAGATGCACTGTACAGGCCATCGGTGAACGTGGCCGTCTCTTCAGTTGCCGAGGCCTTCAATGGCAGGGCCCTTGGCGTCATCCTTACGGGCATGGGCGATGACGGCAGGCTCGGGATGCGGGAGATAAAGAAAAAGGGCGGTAAGACCCTCGTGCAGTCTGAAGAAACCTGCACCGTGTACGGCATGCCAAGGGCGGTCATCGACGACGGCATGGCCGACAAGGTCGTGCCCCTTGAGAAGATAGCCGCAGAGATAGTGAACATGGTATGATCCGTTGCCTTGGCATCGGGCAAGGGGAAGATTGCTGGCATGGACATACTTACAATAACCGGCATACTGATAGGCGTGGCCGCGCTCCTCGGCGGGCAGGTCCTCGAAGGGGGTTCTGTGCATTCGCTCCTACAGCCCACTGCAGCCATCATCGTCTTCGGCGGCACCATGGGAGCAGTCTTCGTTACACACCCCTTACATACCTTTACACAGGCCATAAAGGACACGAGAAAGGTCTTTCTCGGCGGTGGCACAGACCCGGCCTCCGTTATAGACTACATAAGCGGCCTGGCGGCACATGCAAAGACCAACGGGCTCCTGGCCATCGAGCCGGCCTTGAGAGAGGTCGAGTCGCCCTTTTTCAGGAAGGGCCTGCAACTGGTGGTGGACGGTACAGAGCCAGAGCGCATCAGGGACGTATTGGAGACAGAACTCAGGTACTCAGAGGAATACGCCGAGAACTCGGCGTATTTTTTCGAGAGCGCAGGCGGGTATGCACCTACCATAGGCATTCTCGGTGCAGTCCTCGGCCTCATTCACGTTATGGAGAGCCTTGCAGAGCCCGAGAAACTGGGCGCCGGCATAGCAGTGGCCTTTGTAGCCACAGTATACGGCGTTGGTTCGGCCAACCTCCTCTGGCTTCCCATTGCAGGCAAGATAAAGAAAAGGGTGCGCGAGGAGACCATGCTCAAGGAACTCATGATAGAGGGCCTCCTCGGGCTCTCCGAGGGAGAGAACCCGAGGTATCTTGCAGAACGTCTCGAAGGTTTTCTCAACAGGCCCGAGACCTCAAGAGGGCTTGGAGGCGGCATGTAATGCAAAGGTCGAAGAGGCGGAGAAAAGAAGAGAAGGCAGGCGCTGGGCACGAGAGATGGCTCGTCTCCTATGCAGACTTCATTACACTCCTCTTCGCCTTCTTTACTACCATGTACGCCGTCTCCTCTGTAAACGAGGCAAAGTACAGGTCTATCAGCGGATCCATCACAACTGCCTTCAGAAACAGGGGCGGAAGTTTGTCGAGGGCAGGGGATACTGCTGGGCAGGGTGCGGGCAGGGCCGTCACGCCCGTATCGGTCCGGTTTCAGGAGAGGTTCTCGGAGAGGTTCAGGAAGGTCTCCGAGGCAGTGAAGGGCCTTGATTCGGGCCTTGGCATACGCCTCTTCATGGAGAGGGACAGGATAGTCATAAGGATGCCTGGAGATGTCCTCTTCGGCGAAGGGGATGCCGGCCTCACACCAGGGGCGCGCAAGGCTCTCATCACCTTGGCACCGACCCTGATGGACCTTGGCAGTGAGATAAGGATAGAGGGGCATACGGACAACGTGCCCATTAACAGGAAGGCCTTTGGCTCCAACTGGGATCTATCGAGTGCGCGTGCCCTTGCTGTACTCAAGTTCTTCATGAAGGAATTCGCCTTTGACCCGCATCTCGTCTCGGCAACGGCCTATGGAGAGTACAGGCCCATTGCCTCGAATGCAACTCCAGAGGGTCGGAGAAAGAACAGGCGTGTTGATATCGTGGTAGAGCGATAGGGGGATAAGAAGGCGAGCGGGGGGGAGGGAGGGACCGAGTCTCTCTCATCGTATGGAAAGGGCCTGTAAAGGACGAAGGCGGGCGGCCAGTGGGCCGCCCGCCTCTTTTTGTGGCGGGACATTGGGGGTGGGGTGCTGGGGCGGGACGTTGAGGCGGGATAAGACCGCGGCTCGCAGGCGGCGCAGGAGAGGGCCGGCGCCGCCCTTCAGGAACACTCCCTGAGCCGCAGTTCTTCCACTCTTTCCTTTACTTCCTCCAGTATCTCGAAGATACGGTTCTCCATGCCTATGGACTTCAGGACCCAGGCGTGGTTCTGCGAGACCTCGCAGTCGCTGTCAAGGCCTGTGCCAGTGTCAGAGACGATGAAGTCCGCGAGGTATACTACATGGGGCAGGTACTCGGTGGAGGGGTCTGACCTCTCAATGGGACACTCCGAGGGGCTGTGGTGGTAGGCTATGGAACGTACACACCCCTCTGGCAGGTTGATCCTCTCGGCGAGCCAGCCGCCCACCTCCGGATGGGCCGCTCCAAAGGCCTTTTCCTCGCGTACGAGGAGCCCTTCGCGGCTCTCGCCGGCAACCTTCAGGTATTCATCGCCGTACATCTGAAAGAGTACTACGCGCCCGATATCGTGGAGGAGACCGGTGATAAAGGCGGAGTCGCTGTCCACGGCCATACTCTCCTTGGCTATGAGCCCTGAGGCCACGCCCACTATGAAGGAGTGGTTCCAGAGGGTATTCACAGACCGCATGTTGCCGCCCGAGAGCCCGGAGAAGATGGAAGTGGAGACTGCAAGGGTCTTCACCATATTGAAGCCGAGTACGAGAATGGCCTGGCTTATGGTGCTTATCCTGCGCGGAAACCAGAAGTAGGCGCCGTTGGCCATGTTCAGGACGCGCGAGACGATTACAGGGTCGCGCTCGATGACGGCCTTGAGGTCATTTACCGTGGCCTTCTCGTTCTCGGCAACGCTCATCACCTTCTTGAAGATAGTAGGGGTGGTGGCCCCGTTCATGAGGTTCTGAACCTTCTCTCTCAGCCTGGTCCTGCGTTCGTCACTCATTCCTGCCTGCCTTCTTTCTTGTCTGGATCGGAACACTACGCACTTTAGGATCTCTTTGTCTTCAGACACCGGACAGCCCCGGCAGATGGAGCGCGGGAGCCGTGGACGGGGTCTTGATTATTAATCGGCAGAACCTGGGGGAAAGTTGAGTCCCTCTGATGCAAAAAATTTCACCTCAGCCCCTGGCGCCGCCTCTGGCCATAGTCCATTTGGACAGTCTTTTCTCTGGCGGTCCCTTCATCCAGAAGAGTGCAAAGTCCTTCATGGGGACCCTCCCAGCATCTTTTCCTATCTGATAGTGGAGAGAAAGGCCCGGACGACCTCGGGGTCGAACTGCGTGCCAGAGCATCTTTTCAGTTCTGCCACTACCTCTTCCAGTGATTTGCCTCGCCTGTATGGCCGGTCCGCGCTCATGGCGTCTATGGTGTCGGCAACTGCCAGTATGCGCGCAAATACAGGTATCTCCTCTCTAACAAGGCCCTCGTCCGGGTAGCCGCCTCCGTTGTACCAGACGTGGTGGTATCTTATTCCGGGGATGATATCCTTGAGTTGCTTGAGGGGCGAGAGTATCTCGGCGCCCTTTACAGGGTGTTTCTGTATCTGTTTGTACTCCTTGTCCGTGAGCCTTCCGGCCTTGTCGAGGATGCCCTCGTAGGTTGCTATCTTCCCGATGTCGTGGAGGAGGCCCGCGAGTTCCAGGTCGCGCAGGGTCTTGTTGTCGAGGCCCATCTTCCTCGCTATGCGTATGGCTATCTCGGTAACCCGTTCAGAGTGTCCCCGTGTCCAGGGGCTCTTGGCGTCAATGGTCTTGGAGAGGGCACGGACCGTGCCGAGAAATAGGCCTTCGAGGTCGCTTATGAGGCGCGTGTTCTCGAGGGCTACGCCTATGTGGGCGCTGAACTTTTCCAGTGTCGAGAGGTCCTCGGAGCCAAAGGCCGCCACGCGGCGTGAGCAGACGTTGAGGAGGCCCTTTGTCTCGTTCTTTACCGTAAGGGGTATGATGATGACGGATTGCAGACCCCGCTCGGCGAAACGCCTTTCTATGCCGCGGGGTTGCTGGATCTCCGAGGCATTGTCCGAGGTAAAGGGCATGGCACCATGGAGCACGTGTTCGAATATTGTGCCCTTTATCTCGAAGGAATCGCCCTTCTCGGCAAGCGTCCTGCCATGGCCCGCGGCATAGGACATGCGGCCACGGTCTATGGTCCAGACGTCTGCGCCGTCACACTGGACGAGACGTGTGATCATGCGCGCCGCTGTCTCCAGTATCTCGTCCACGCTCCCGGCAGAGAGTATGGAGCGGTCTATCTCGTTGAGGATGCGTATGGTCATTATCTTTCGCGAGAGATCCATTGTCCTGCTTATGGACTCGCGGTACAGCCTCGCCTCGTCTATGGCCACAGAGGCCTGGCCGGCAAACCCCTTCATTATCTCGATGTCCCGTCCGCTTATCTCCCTCTCGGCGCTCCTGTACCCGGCGAGAATGAGCCCCAGGTAGGCTCCCCGGTAGGTAAGGGGTATCATCGCAAGGGTGGCGAAGCCGTCGAGAGACCCGATAAAACCGTTGTCATGAAAGACGTCGTGCATGACCGCCCTCTCACTTGTCCTCAATACTTTCACCTCGCCTCTCTCGAGGGCGCGTATGATGACGTGGCTCCTGCCGTCGATGGGCGAACTCCTGAAGAGCGGCATGTACATGCGCTCGATGCCCTCTGTATATGCAGGTGCAAAGGTCATTGTGTCGTCATCTCCGAGGTAGGCGGCCACCATGTCAGCGCCGAGGATCTCCATTACGCAGGAGACGATGTGCCTTATCAGGAGGTCTATGTTGGTCGTCTTTGATGTGGCCTCTGCTATGCGAAGAAGACGGGAGTTTACCGTCATCTCGCGTTCTATGCGCTGAAGGTGCCTTTTTTCCTCTGTAATGTCCTCCATGAGGTGAAGTGCGCGGTCGAACCGTCCCCTTGGTCCGCGGAGCGGTATGTACCTCAGCCTGTACGTATGTTCTCCGTCAGGAGATATTTCCTCTTCCTCGACGCGGCAGAATCCTTGGAGTTCTTTCCTGCAGAGTATGAAGGGGCCCTGCATGAGGGGGTAGACCCTGTAGTAGGGCCGTCCCAGTATCTCCTGGAATGGTCTGCCGGCAAGCCTCTGGTAGGCCATGTTGCACTTCAGGATCCTGAAGGACCTGTCGTGAATGAAGATGGGGTCGGGTATGCTGTCAAAGGTCTCTTCCCAGTCCTTCTTGCTCGCTTCCACGTCCCGAAAGAGCCTCATTACTTCTCTCTTCGACTTCTTCAGTTCCAGCAAGGAGGCCTCAAGTTTTTTCGTCCGTTCACGAACCCTTTCTTCGAGGTCAAAGGTATGCAGCCTCCCCACCTCTTCGAGGGCGGCGAGCACCCGGTTGTCTCTTATGAAGTAGAGGTACGACTCGCCATCAGCAAGTCGGAGGCGGGATGAAGTGACTTCTACGGGGATCCTCTGACCGTCTTTGGTGTAAATGAATGTGTTCTGGCGCTGTGTGCCGGCGGCCTCAGCCATGGCTGGGAGCATGGCGGGAGAGGGATGTTTACTGCCTGTCTCCAGACGATGGAGATGGAGTCCGTGGAGTTCACCTGGACCATAACCCGTAAGCGCCGAGGCCGCGTCATTGGCCCTGATAATGGTATGCCGGACAGGGTCTACGAGGATGACGGCATCGGGCGTACTCTCCAAAAAGGCCGAGAGGTCAAGGCATGTTCTTGTCAGGCCATTCATCCTCACGTCAACTCCCCCCGATTTCTGAGACGAGTACCGTAGTGAGGGGCATGCATTGCCAGGCAGGCCCAGGATTGCAGGGCCGGGCCATTGCCCCTGGAACAGAGCCCAACGGTCTCTTCGTCGCAATACTACTTCGGATAAAGGATAAAAAACTTTAACGTCCTCGTCTTTGCCTGTCCGTGGCCTAAAGTTTGCATCAACATCTGCCGAACTGGATGTAACCGGCCCTGGAGCCGTGTCTTTTTCCGGCTCTCTGGTCATAACCCGGAACGTTGTGAAAAGAGGAGGTTGATAATGGGTCTCAAGAGAGAGGGCGAGAGTAGCGATGTCCTTCAACTCGTTACCTTCAGGCTCGGGAACGAGGAATTCTCTGTGGACATACTTAAGGTCCAGGAGATCATCCGCGATATGGAACTTACGCGCGTGCCGAGGGCGCCGGACTTCGTAGAGGGGGTCATCAACCTCCGCGGACGGGTCATACCGGTTATTGACCTGAGAAAGAGGTTCGGCTTCGAGGCAGGCGAGAAGACGACCGAGACGCGCATCATCGTCATAGACGTGAACGACAGGACAGTGGGGCTGCGCGTGGACGCTGTCTCCGAGGTCCTTCGTCTCCCAGCCGATACGGTGGAGCCGGCACCGGCCCTTGTGGCGGGCTCAGGCTCTGACTACATAAGCGGAGTGGGAAAGGTGGACGAGAGGCTGATAATCCTTCTGGACGTGGGAAAACTCCTCTCAGAGAGCGAGCGCAGCGCCCTTGGCGAGGTCCTCTCGCCGAGCGCTGCCTGAGTAAGACCCCTTGGGAGGAAAATACCCGAACTTTTTTCATGGAGGAGGCAAGATAATGAACTTCAGTTCCCTAAAGGCAAGATTTTCCTTGAGTTTTCTCGTGCTCCTGCTCTTTTTCCTTGTGCAGATACCCATAGTGTACTCACTGGTGGGTATGATGGAAAGAGACTTGAAGGTCGTTGACATAGCCGGGGGCCTCAGGAAGAGGGTGGTCAATATCAGTTACGTGCTTACGCGGCACATACTTACCAACGACGAGTCACTCGAACCGGTCTTCCAGGCCAGGAAGCAGGAATTCGAGAACGTCCTCAATGGTCTCAAGAACGGCACGAAGGACATACCGGCTATTACAGACACGGTCCTTCTTGGCAACCTGCAGAATGTGGAGAAGAAGTGGAAGATAATGAAGGCGTCCTTTGACAGGGCAATGGAGTACGGCGACGGCCTCACAGAGGGACTCACGGCCCTTGACGCCGAAATACCCGGGATTATCTCGGCCCTCAACAGGGCCATCGGGTCCTTCAAGGGGCTTCACGACCCTGCATATGGACAGAGCATCAACCTTGCCGGCCTTCAGCGTATGCGTACCGTGAAATTGGGGTACCTCACACAGCGATACTTCTCCTCCTTTGACGATAAACAGAAGTCCGCCCTTGCCGGTCAGATCAAGAAGGTAGTGAAGGACTTTGATGAGACCCTCCTTGGCCTCAAGTATGGATCCAAGAAACTGGGTCTCAAGAAACCTGTCCCCGGAGAGGTGGTGCGTAACATAACGGCCATCGAGTCGCTCTGGAAGGAGAGAAAGGCCAAGATAAACAAGATCATGGAACTCAAGGACGAGTTCGACAAGGAGATGACGGCCATTGCGGGCGTTCATACCGCCGGCATCGTCAAGACCGCAACAACCCTTAACCACGGTATCGCCGATGCTGCCAACGCGCAGGCAAGGAGAGTTCTCTGGACAATGATCATCATGGTGGGCATCTCCGCTGTCCTCGTAATCTTCTTCCTCATGCGGACCAACCGCTTTGTCATCAAGCCAATTCAGGAGGTAGAGGAAGGGGTCAAGCGCTTTGCGACCGGCGACCTCACCGCGAGGGTGACAATAAACAACAAGTCTTTTGGACGCGAGATAAAGGACGAGGTCTTCAGCCTCGCCACGAGCGTCAATGCCATGGCAGACTCCATGAGCGACATAGTGGGCAAGATAGCCAACTCAGCCATAACGCTGGGTTCGTCTTCGACGCAGTTGACGACATCATCTGCCAACATGAACGAGGGCGTAAACCGCCAGTCTGCCCAGACCGCGCAGGTGGCAACAGCCATGGAAGAGATGAACGCCGCGGTGATAGAAGTAGCCCGAAACTCTCACAGCGCCACAGAGGCCGCCCGCAGCGCCCGTGACATAGCGGCCCGCGGAGGCGACGTTGTTGGCCAGGCCATCAACGCCATGAAGGAGGTGGCCGAGAGTACTGAGATAACTGGCACCACAATCAAGAACCTTGGCAAGAGTTCAGAGGAGATAGGCACCATCGTCTCCGTAATCAACGACATAGCCGATCAGACCAACCTCCTGGCCCTGAACGCTGCCATAGAGGCGGCCCGGGCCGGAGAGCAGGGCAGGGGCTTTGCCGTCGTGGCCGACGAGGTGAGAAAACTCGCCGAGCGCACCACCAAGGCAACAAAAGAGATAAGCGAGATGATAAACACCATACAGGATGAGACATCGAGGGCCGTGGAGGCCATGGAAGAGGGCACCCACAAGGTGGAGAACGGCATGAACCTGGCCAACGAGGCCGGAGACGCGCTCTCGAAGATTGTCACTGGCGTGGAAGACGTCAATGACATGATAAGCCAGATAGCAACGGCTGCTGAGGAGCAGAGTGCCACGGCAGAGGAGATAGCCAAGAACATGGAGAACATCTCCGATGCCGCAAATACCAACGTAGATGCCATTAATGACGTTACAGCCGCGGCCGACAGCGTCTCATCCATAGCCGCGGAACTGAAGTCCCTCGTGGACAGGTTCATACTCACGAGGGGAGGGGGTGCGGAGACACCTGAACTTACCCTGATTCACGGTAATGCCGGCAAAGAGAGTGATGGACCTACCCAGGATGATGGTACGCTCCGCGTGGCCGGCGGCTGAGGCCCCGAAGTCTCGATTGCCTGACGTATCGGCCCCGCCGTCATCTGGCGGTACGGGCACGAGAGACCATCTGTAGAGCAGGGTTGGCCGGCCAGGAAGGCCGGCCAACCCCTTTTTTTTTTAAATCTCCCCCTGCCTACCTCGCCGTAGCAAGGGGTAGTTAGTCCCCTGGAAAGACCATGTTTTTTTGTGAGCCAGACCCACTGAAGGAGTATGGAGGCACGCTTTTTGCAAAACAAAGAGCGAGGTGAGGCCATGTCAGACGGAGGCAAGATAGTGACTCCCGGTCTACCGGGGCCCCTTTCTCCCCTTACCCCGCCTCGGCCTCTGCGAAGAAGAGACCGTCACGAAGATGAGGGGAAGAGAAGAAGAGAGAGAAAGGAACCATCGGAAGAGGGTGAGAGTTCTGAGAAGGGCGAAGGCCGCCTGGACATCATGGCCTGAGTGCCGGAGCAGGCCTTGGTATGCAAAGTGGGTGCTCTCATGGATACAGGATTACTAATGATTGCCGATATCATTCTCACAGCAATCGTGGTCCTTCTCCTCGCTCTTGTCATACTCGAGAGGAGAAGTGGGAGGGGAGTTGCCGGGGTTGACCTCGTGGAGATAGAGAAGATAAGAGAAAAAGTAAAGGACATAACCACACTCGATGAAGACATGGAAGGCAAAAAGAAGAGACTCGATGCTATAATCGGAAAACTCGATGAGGCGATCGCCGAGATCCAGGAAGCGAGGCAGGGTGTCCCTGGCAGTGGAGGTCTGTCTGAGAAGACCTCACCCTATGCTACGGCAGAGAAACTCCTCAGGCAAGGCGAACCCATGGAACGGGTCATGGAGTTCTGCGGCCTCACAAGGGGCGAGGCCGATCTTCTGGCCTCCATGCACTCCATGCACTCCTGAGTTCCTTTGGTCAGCCTGTCGTTCCGAGGGGTTTTGCAAGGTAATGTGATGAAGTTTTTCCTCACCCGTCCGGCCATGGACGGTCCTTCTGCACCTTGATCCCGCCCCCTCTCCGCAGTATTCCTCACCTGTACGGGCCGCCACGCAGGGCGTGGCGGCCTGCCTGCGTTCAAGCGTCTTTTGTCATTTTTTTGTCAACTTGCACATTTTTCCATGCACTCTGTCCCTCGCAAGCGCGCTTTCCTCAGTCCGTAGGGCATATGGGGCACTAAGAAGTGTAGTTATGCCCATTATCGGGGTCTAATGTATAAAAAAAAGCAGCAAGAACGAACGAAAACATAAGATAAGAGTGTTCTGGCCCGGTTCTTGCTTATCATAAAAGGCATTGTTGAGGCAGAACGTCTCCCTAACAAACAAAGGCCAGGAGGGATGGGACAATGCCAGTCAAGTACCTGACCGCAGAACTTCTAAGCGATCTCAAGGGCCTTCTCTTAGTGAACACTCTCTTCTTTTCGGCCCTCGCAGGCCTGCAGTTCCTCTCCACACTGCACCGCCTCGATGGCCGCCTGGTCCTTCCGGTCATCCTCGTCGCGCTTGCCCTCTTTCTTGTTGTAAACTACTACTTCATCTTCAACTTCTACAGGACAAGGGCAGAACGCAGGCTTCATCGCTCCTATGACGAACTGAGAGACAGCATGAGTTTCGACGAACTCACGGGCGTATACAACAGAAAGGCCGGGATGGCCCGTCTCAGGGAAGAATACGCACGCGTGGGAAGGACGGAGAGGCGCCTTACCCTGGCCATGGTCGATGTGGACAACTTCAAGTTCATAAACGACTCCTTTGGACACCAGGCGGGCGACCAAGTACTTCGACACATATGCACTGTAATAAAGCACTGGCTCCGCGAGAACGACATAGTATTTCGCTACGGCGGCGACGAGTTTCTCATAATTCTGCCGGAGACCGACGAAAAACAGGCCATGAACCCCCTCGAGCGCCTTAGAAGGCGGCTCGCGGACCAGGTGATCGTGGGCGGGGTGAACATAAGACCCTCGGTGAGCATTGGTGTGGCCACAATGCTCGAGAACGACGAGGGCGCAGATGCCATGATAAACCGCGCAGACCGCGCACTTTACCATGCAAAGAAGCGTGGGCGCAACATGGTCACGCAGGAGACGGAGAAGGCTACTGTGGTGAACAACATCAGGGCCTTCAACGGCTGATGCGTTTTCTTTACGGAACGATGAATATCACTGAAAATCCTCTCCCCTTGTGGGATTATAACGTATAAGATACTTCTGTCCCAGGCCTGCTGATTACCGCCAGGGGATAGACGGCACCATAACCTATGCCTGCCTTCTTGCGCTTGGGCCCTCAATCCTGTATTATATCAACGGGGTAGAGGGGTTAGGGGTCTGACTTGCGCGCGGCGCATCGGTTACAGCACCTCCTGCGGTCATCGCGGGCCTTTTTCATTATTCTGTTCAGGCACTCTTTCGCTAATGAAGCCGTACCAGGTCACAAGGGTGCCTTTACAGGCCCAGGGCCAGGTGTTAAGATTAACGATTGAGACGCTTTTGACGCGTTCTCATTAACAAAGTATGGAGTAAACCACCTTTTGTCGCATACCATACAGGACAGGATAAGGAACAATTCCAGTGTAATACTCGTCTCGCTCACAGGGATTTTTCTATTTTTCCTGCCCATACCACATACGCTCATAGTCAGAGAATCGGCGCTCTTCATCTCCATCGGCGTCCTCTTGCTCCTCTTCTCGCACCATGGTCGTGATGTCCTCGAGACCCTCGCCTCCCTCAAGGTGCAGGCCTTACTGTATGGTCTCTTTCTCGGGTGGATACTCTTTCTCGCGCTCTTTGTCTCTGAAGATACTGTCTGGGCCCTCAAGGAGATAAAGACCCAGTGGGTAATGGGGTCCATGGCCCTTGTACTCGGCGCCGGCATGGCGACTATGGCGAGAAAGGGACGATTGAGCCTGCGTACGCTGATGACGGTCGCATACGTTGCCTTTGGTCTCCATGTCTTTGCGCTCAACGTGGACGGCGCTTGGCATGTCATTCGTGGACTGGGCAGTGGAAGGCCCTTTCCAGGCCTCACGGCCCTTACAGTACGGGTTGGCGGTCTTACCATAGGTCCCATAGATGGAAGCCTGCTTACGAGCCTCTTCTTCGCACTCATCCTCTCGGAGACTGTCTGCCGCTTCATCTTTAATAAAAAACTCCTGCCAGTCGGGCGCTGGACCCTGGCACTTTCTTTCGTCCTTGTCGCTGGCGCCTCCTTCTTTACGGGGCTCAGAAATATCGTGGAGATGCCCTTTGTCCTTGCAGGCGTCTTCCTGATTCTCTTCTCCCTCGGAGGCCAGGCCAGGAAAAAGGCCCTCTTTTCCGTCCTCATTCTCATGCCCTTTGTCCTCGGCGCGCTCTTTTTCTTTTACCGGAGCGACAGGCGCTGGGCCGAACTCCAGGAGACCCTCGACCTTGTCATGAAGGAGAAAGAGCCTGCCTGGATACTCGCCTTCTCCGAGAGATACCGGTTCCCCAGGCTTCGTAACAAGAGGCAGGTCAATGTCTCCAACTTCATAAGGTTTACGAAGTACAGGGTGGCGCTTGGCGAGGTGCGCGACCGTCCCATGGGTATTGGTTTTGGGAGGAACGCCTTTGGTCATTATCTAAAGAAACGCTATGACAGGGGGGTGGGCTTCAACAGCGACAGCAGTCTCCTGGACATGGCCGTGGGCTCTGGCGTGCCGGGAGTGGCCCTCTTCGGCGCCCTTATCTTCAGCATCCTTGCCATGTCATTCCGGTCTTTCAGAAGGAGCAGGGACTTCTACGCGCTTCTACTCTATCTTGTCATAATCTGCTTTGTGGCGCGCATGGCCTTTGACTCCGTCCTCAGGGACCATCTCCTCGAGATATTCCTCTTTACTACCGGCATGCTCGCCACACGTGTCTCTGTGCTGGGCTCTGGCCCCCTTCTTACACTTCGCGAGGGCAAGTACCCCTATGGCGAGGTGGCAAGGGAAGAGAGAAAGATGAAGGCCGTCTGATGCAGCCGGTTGTGTCCAGGGCTTGGTACCTTTTTCTGTAGCCTTGATAGGGGAATGGTCCCTCTATCGCAGGCGTTGAGCCGAAGTGGGGGCAGGAGGGGCAGTGGGGCAGTGGGGGCTGGAGG
>CAYOVP010000001.1:0-115214 GCA_964407495.1 uncultured Thermodesulfobacteriota bacterium | reverse complement strand
TCCCCGCTACCAAGTCGGGCCGGCGATTTCATGAGGGTGGGGTTGCCTTGAGATAAAAAGAGGGCTGTGGATCATTCCACGGCCCTCTCTGTTTTTGTCTCTTCGTCGAGCCCACGGCCAAGGCCGTGGCATACTCAAAAATCTTGTTGTTCTGAACCCTGAGCGCAGAATCATGGCCCTGATAGCACCCCTTGCCCCCTTTGCCCCCCCTTCTCCCCCCTCTTGCCCCCTTTGCTCATGAGAGCCTTGCCGCTACCTCTCGGCCCCTATAGCCCCGGAACTCAGGACTCCAGTATGGTGTCTATCACGTCTGAGACTACTTCTGGTATGGGGTGATCAAAGCGCACACCAACCTTCTTTTCCCTGCCCTCCTGTTTTATCCAGACTACCTCAGAGAGCGTTATGAGGTGCTTTTCGCCGAGGTTCCATCCAATGCCAAGGCGCTCGCCCTCGTTCACCTTGGCGCTCGTCTTGAACATCAGCCCTGTGCTACTCAGGTTCTCTGTAACTACCTCAAAGGCAGGTGTATTACGGAAGGATGAGATGGAGGATCCGTGACCCAGAAGACGGACCTCAACAGGGCAATGCGCCTTCAGGCGGAGTGCGTGCCTGTCTCCGGTCACCTGCTCGCTGTTGACGATATCGAGTTTTTCCAGGCTCTTCGCCGCAAGGGGGCTCGGAGTGGTCCGGCCCCGTTCCCAGCGGTTCACTGTGCTGAAACTCACGCCCAGTTCTCTTGCAAGCCTCTCCTGCGACCAGCCAAGACTCTTACGTATCTTTTTTATCCTCTCTGGATCCATTTTACCTACCTTTCTTCCACCATAACCGGCTCAACAATTCCAATGGGTGGCATAACGTTGTGAATAAGAAGAAGAATCAGAAGAATCACCAGTAATAGCCGTTGAGCAAGTATTTCTCAATCCCCTTAATCGGTCTGTGACCAGGGTCACAGGGAGGATGCCCTATTTAAACATATTTTCACATTTAAATGTAACATTTTTATCTTCCAGCCTTCCATCCCTTAATGCTTGCAAAATATTTGGTAGAGCGGTGGTTTTTCCCTCCCTTTTTTCCGCCTTCAACGGCGGTCAGTGCCTGCCAGGGATACGCCCCCCTCCATAATCGCCCCTGTAGGCAAACCTGTGGCAGGCGCCGCAGTTAGAGATACTCTTCACGTATGGTACATCCAAGGCCTCTGCGGGTATTTCTTTGTGTTTCTTTTTTATATATGGAACTTCACTTATTCGCTCTGGGGTCCTGCCGTGTAGGCTCTTGAGGATCCTGAGCGTCCATTCATTACGAAACTTCACCCTGTCAGCGGCATAAGAAGTAAGGTAATTCTCTATCTCGGCCCTCTCTTTCTCATCAAGGCCCAGGTCCTTGCCAAAGTGCTTGTCCGTGCCCTCCATGACCCGGGTCCATGAACCCGCCGGCAGTAACCATGGCTGGTACAGGAAATGGCACTTGTAGCAACGGAGCCTGTAGGTATTGTTCACAGGATAGGAGGGTTTCCTCATTCTGTCAAACCTCCCACGCCACCTGTTCCAGTTGTGCTCATTACGAAGGGACCCGCCATTGATGAAATCAGACTCTGTGTCCGCATCTGCCGTCCGGGAAAAAGAAGATACTGCGGCACCAACAAGGAATATGAGAAGGACGAGGGCCAGGCGGTGCTGTCTCTGCCTCAGCCCTTGACTGCGCGACCGTCTCCCCTCCCTCTTCGGCCAGAAGGCCGGTATGTCCTCCTCATAGAACCTCATTTCTGCCCCTTCTCCGGCCTCCCGGCCTTGTTCTTCCTGATCATCTCCGTAAGGGTACTCAGTTTCTTCTCCAGGTCGTCGGTAGCGGATAGCGCGTCATCAGAGCTGGATATTACCCTTGGAGTAAGAAGTATGACGAGTTCCGTCCTGTCGTTGGTAATACTCGTAAACTTGAAGAGATTGCCAAGCAGGGGAATCTTGCTTAGTATGGGTATGCCCGAGTGGGTCTTGTTCTTCTTCGTATCTATGAGGCCGCCTATGGCAATGGTCTGGCCGTCTTTTATGACTACAGAGGTCTCTGCCTCCCTGTTGGTAAAGGACGGGAAGGTGCCGTCGCCCACTGTCCTGCTCGTAGAGACATCGCTTATCTCCTGGTGCAGGGTCAGCGCCACCATGCCGCCCTCTGTGATGTGAGGGGTGACGGTGAGTATTATGCCTGTTCTCCTGTATTCTATGCTCTGTATGAGGCTCGCCGTGGTGGTAACGGCAGTCTGCGTGGACTGAGTTGCTATGGGTTCGTCGCTTCCAACGGAGATGGAGGCCTTTGCATAGTTCTGAACGAGTATATGCGGGTTGCTGAGCACGTTGACCTTGCCCTTGGAAGCAAAGGCCTGGAGAAAACCGAAGAAGGTCTTGGTGTCAGTTGCCAGGACATTGAGCCCTGATGTTGCCGCAAGTCCTATGGGCGTGGAGATGACCGAGTTGGGGTTGTCGAGGGTGGTGGAAAAGAGCCCCGTGTTGTTCTGCAGGTTCACGTTGCCCGTGAGAGCGGACCACTGTATACCGTACTTTGTGCTCTCATCGAGGGCCACCTCTACTACGACGGCGTCTATGAGGACCTGTTGCGGAGGACGATCGAGTTCGCGTATGGTCCGGAGGACCATCTGGTAATCCCTCTGAGAGGAACGGATTATTATGGCGTTACTTGGCTCGTAAATGAAGATGTCAAGGCCATTGCCATCGCCATGATGACGAGCAGAGGTGTGGGTCGAGGAGGAGGAATGCGCCGTCGTGCCAGAAGTGGTCTGGCCGCCCTTGGCATCTCTGCCCTTGGCCTTGGCGTCAGACTGGGTAGAAGCAGTATCGGAGGCTGTCGATGAAGTATGCTTATCGGTCTCGTCTTCTCTACCGTAGAGTTTATCGAGCATGTCCTTTATGTTAGAGGCCTTGTCGTTCTTCACGTAATATATGTGCGTGCTCACCTCGTTAGTACTCGATGCCTGGTCCAGTTGACCAATCCACTTCTTTGCCGAGGCCAGGAGTTCCTCGCTGGAAGCAAAGACGATGAGGCTGTTGAACCTCTCGATGGGTATGGTATAGAACTGGCTCGTCTCCTTGCCATAGCCCAGGACCTTGAAGATATCTAAGAGTTCCCTGGCCATGGTCTTGACGCCAACGTTCTCCACGTGTACGAGCGAGACATTCAGCCTTTCAAAGAGGTCCACGTCGAGTTTGTTTATAATGAGGAGGAACCGCCTTGCCTGAGATGCCCTCTCGGTGATGATGAGGGTATTGGCCTTGGGGTAGACGGCTATATTGCCCCCTGGCGAGAGACTTGGCTTGAGGATCTGCGCAACGTCGTTGGCGGATATGAATTTTATGGGCACCAGGAGGTTTATCATCCGGTCTCCAGGTGCTATCTTGTGTCTGTCTCGTGTGTTATAGAGGGCAAGGCCCCGCTGCCTGGCAGCACGCGTTGGGACAATGGTGTAATAGGCACCGGACTTGACGGCAGAGAGTCCGTTCACGGCGAGCATGGTCTCGAAGATACCGAAGACATCTTTTTTCTTTATGGGTTTCGTGGTCCTGATGGTAATCTTCCTGCCCAGCACCTCGGGGGCGAGTATGAAATTCTTGCCCGTGATCCTGGAGATGGCCATGACGACTTCCTTGATGCCTGCGTCCGAGAAGTTGAGGAGCGCCATGCCCTTCTTGACCCTCACCTGCGAGGTCGACTCAGCGGACTTGGGATTTCTTGCAAGGGATCTCGATGTGGGTACCTGCCTGCTGCGCCTATTGCGCCAGGGTTGGGTGGGGGAAGTAAGGGTTTTACCGCCCTTCTCCTTTGAAGACGCTGTAGTGGCGGCAAGGGCCCCGGGCACACCGCCAAAGACAAAGGCAGAGACGAGCACAAGTACCACAACCGCAAAGACCGCCGGGTAGCCCTGATGTTTCTTCTCATTTATTGTACGCCATGTATACATCTATCTAGTACCACTCCAGTCTTTTTGCAAACCTTCTGCATAATAAGATAACTCATGGTCTTAATGCAAGGATTTCAGTTGTTTTCGTCCCTTTTTCCCAGCCCCGGGGCTATCCTTGCAAGGTTCGCCCCTAACGCTGGGGAAGGAACCTCCTTGCAGGCCTCTTCGAGGCGCCCGAGGCCGCAGGCTTACTCATGGGCACTCTCAGGATCTGGCCGCCGCTGTCGAGGGTCACATAGTCACTGTTTATCTCTTTTATGACAATTCCCCCTATGCGGTCGCCTTTCTTGTATGTCCTGGCCTCCTTCTCCATGCCTCTTGCGCTGATGATGGCGGCCCTGCCATCGTCGAGGATGACGGTACCAAGAAGCGTAAGGTCCGGGGCCTTGACCAGTGTACTGCCTGGGAGTCTTTTCCTCGAGGTAGTGCCCCCGGCGCCACTGGTACGAGAAGCGCTGAAGATGTCCTTGCTTGCGACAATGCTGTACGACGAGGCCCCTGGCCGGACCAGACGCGCAGGTCTTGCCGTCCTTGTCTCGTGCCGCACACCCTGCGTCATTGGCGAGGGCCCTGGGCTCAACCATATATTCACTGTCCAGGCCGCAAACAACACCCCGGCGCCTATGAGCACTGCGTTCACGAGCCAGCCGTTAAGACCGCTCGTAAGCCCCTGGTTATATATCCTCATGCCTTTCTCCCCCCTGCCTTCGAGCCCCATAACTTGATTCCCCCCTCGAGGACGAGGGTAACGTTTACCATGGCCTTGTCGCCTGAGTAGGGAACAGCAACGTGCATGGACCTCACGCCCATGACAAGGGGCGAGGTCTCTATGTCATAGAGTAGGCGTGCCAGTTGCCTTAGATCCGTGCTCAGGTGAAACTCGACGGGGATCCTCGTATAATCGCCGAGTTCCTCGAAACTCAGTACGCTCTCCGAGCGTATGGTGATGTTTTTGCCCGCAATGAGGTGCTTGAAGGCCTCCTGGAGTTCTGCAGCGGCCATGGCTGGGCTCTTGGCCTTGAGAAGGCCCTTCTCGAGGGCGCTGAGGCCCTTTTTCCGTGCCTCGATACGCTTCTTTATGTCATCGGTGCGCGCGAGCATCACCCTCGATGTCTGTAGCGCCTCGCGGTAGGCCTCTATCTCGGCCAGGGACTCCTGGTGGTGCGCGTACCCCCACTTGAGCACGAGAAGAAGTACGAGTACGCCGATGGCCAGAAGGCCTGGCACGATGCGGCGGTTCTGCGCCAGGAGGTCTCTGAGTCTGTTCATCATCTTCACCTCCTCCCGGTCCCGCTTACAGAGCCCGCGTAGGGCCGCAACTTGAAGTTCATCCTGAAGCGCTCCTTGCCATTCGGGGCCTTGGCCACAGGGCCTGCGAACTCGAAGTCCTTCATGTACCTGGACTTGCTGAGGATCATGAGAAGCCGCGAGGCCCTGGCGGAGTATCCCTCTATGCTCACGGTCCCGCCGTTATAATCCATGCCCGTAAGCCACGTATCTGCAGGAAGGAGCGTAGACAACTCGGTGAGGACAGCCAGCGGCCCTGGCAGGGTCCTGCCGTCTATCTTCTCCAGGGTCTCAATCTTGCCGTAAATCTCCTTTTCCCTCTCAACGAGTTTCTGGGCAACGCTCTTCTTTGCCCGTAATTCTGTCATGGCGGCCTCGAGGCCGCGCATCGTAGTCCAGTCCTTGAGGAGGTAGGACGCGCCGGTGGAGAAGGCCAGTATTGAGACTACGATGGCAAGGGCAAGGGTGTTCAGGCGAGGGCCCCTTCTCCTCTGAGCATGGCACGTTGGCGCAATGTTAACCATTACCCTGCCCTTTCCGAGGAGCCCAAGGGCCGCGCCGAGCGCCGGCGCCGCTGTGCCCGGAAGGCCCAGTTCCTTTAGGCCCTGCGACTTCACGGGTATTGTTATCTCCTCGGAGAGATGACCGAGAAACTCCTCGTCAGGTTCTTCGTCTGAGATGAGTATGCACTCATCGAGGCGGCGCCTCTCGAGGGGGCCTGTCATTCCCAGGACCGACCGCCTCAGTTCTCTCTCTATAAGGGGGAGCCACTCCCTGCGTTCCACCTTGTCACCAGGGCGCGCGAGGTTCTTGGAGTAGACGGGAATGAGCCCTGAGAAGACATCGAGCGTAAGGGCGCGTCCGTTCATGCCTATGAAGGCTACGTTCTTCTCCGGGCCCAGTTTGTTGGAAAAATACAGTGCATTGAAGAGGGCCGCATGCCAGGTGGTTACGCACGCCGGTGCAAGCCCTGCCGCGCTGAACCTATCCACTATACCCTGCACGAGTTCCTCACGGGCTGCGGCAAGGAGAATGGAGAAGACGCGGCCTTCTTTTTTCAGGACCTGGAAGCCATGAGAGAGGTTCGAGGGGTCGAAGGGCACGTGTTTTTCGAGTTCATAGTTGAGAATCCCCTCTATTGCCTCTGCCCTTGGGGCCGGGATATCGAGGACCATGGAGAGGGACGACTCCCTCGGAAGCCCCAGCGCGATACGCGCATTACGGAGTTTCCTCTGTGAGACATAGTCAGAGAGCGCACCCATCCTCTCCTCGAAGCCATCTCCTGGGAGCGAGACGAAGCGCTCTACCTTTACCTTGAAGGCAGAGCCCTTCAGGTGCACCATCGACCAGGCATCGGCCCTTGTCTCTATTCCGAGTACATCCATTAAAGACCCGTCTCCTTGAGATTATGCATCAGTTCAACGCCGAGGCATTGCCATTGAAGTAGATTATCCTCGCCTCTGCCTTACCGGGTAGCCTCTCGGCAACGGCCCTCACCCTTATCCTCATACCGTGCACATTGGCCTCGGATTCTATGGTGAAGAACCTGCTCGTTATCGAGCCGCCGTACATGGGCCACTCGAAGTAGCCCTCGGTCTTCCGCCTGAGGAGTATCTCCATGGCCCTGCCTTTTCCTAACACAGCCTCCAGGACCTTCTCTCCTGCGGTGTTTATGTTGATCTTGCCGTCTCCCTGCGTCGTAACGAGAGGCCAGAGCCCCTCATACCTGGGCCCCGAAGCCCCAGGCCTATTATCCGTCTCCACGGCGTACTCTGGCGGCACCCTGCCGGTGCCGAAGAATATCTCGGGCGTCATGCCCTTTACGAGGAGTAGTTCCTCGGGGGTCTCGAAGTCCCCGTCCCTTGCTCCATAGGGGTGGGGGAGCGAACTGTAGTAATCGTCTTCAGCGCCGTTCATATGAAAGAGATGGTCCTTGTCCCGCCAGTCGAGTATGGAGTCGGCTATCTCGTCCCTCTCGGCCATCTCCAGCCCCGTTTCCCTGAGTAGTTCAACTATCTGGGTCCTCTCGGCGGTGTTTATGTTAAGTCTGGCCTCCTCGTCCATTATGGAATAACTTACGTGACCTCCGCCCAGATCAAAGTCCCTCCTCACGTCGAGGGCCCGTATATCATGGCCCTCCTTTATACCAAGGGCCGTGGTCTTGCCGTCTTCGAGAAAGACGATGTCATAGGGCGAACCCACCTCGGCAAGCGCCAGGTTCAGGCCAGCAAGGGCAAGATATCGTGCCGCTGTCTCGTCCTTGAGGTTTCTTACGCTCTCTGTCTCTACGCGCATGGTGTAGGAGAACTCCACTACTATGAACATGAGAAAGGCCAGGACCCATAGAACCACTATGAGAGCCATGCCGTCCTGCCCGACATATGCCCTCTTGCCATATGCCCTCTTGGGTGGAGCGTAGAGTTGTACCACCATCAAGACGCGCCGGTCCGGGCAATCATTATCAGGTCTTGTCGCCATTTCCCCCTGCTCCACCACTTTTGCCGGCGCCCTCGTCGTAGGAGGCCCAGACAGGTACCGTCACTACGAGCGGCGCCGTCCCGTCCTTGAAAGTGAAGATCGCGCGAACGGCCAGAGGCAGTCTCTTACTGGCCCCTGTATCCCACTTGCTCTGCCAGCCTCCTGGCCCGAGATAACTGAACCTCACATCACTTACACCCTGGCCAAGGTCGAAAGACCTATCGTCCTGCCTGATATCAGCGGGGGCAAAGGGCACGGTCTTTTCCTTGATGCTGAGGCCGCCCTCTCCTACGGAGTACTGGACAAAAGAGGCCCCGCCCCAGGGCATGCCCGTGGACCCGGCGTGATAGGTGGTCACAAAGCCCAACTCGCGTTCCTTGCCGCTGAAGAGAAAGGTCTTCTTCTCACCATAGGAGGTCTCAACGTATGGATACATGGATGCCACGTCCGATGATAGCCTGCTCACAACGAACCTCCTCAGAGCGGCCTCGTCCATGGCCTTCTCTCCCTTTTCCATGGACCTCTGTCCCAGCCGAAGGGCCGAGAGCACCAGGCCTATCATGACCACGAGAATGGAGAGCGAGAGCATTACCTCGATGAGTGTAAAGGCGCGCTCATCACGGAGAGGACCTGGCACTCTCGTAAGAGGCCTTCGTGCCCTCGTTATTCCCGTCTCCATACTCATCTTCTATTCCTCCTCTACCCAGCGCGATTTGAGCGAGGTAAGGGTATAACCGCCCTGCCCCTTTCCCTCTCCCCTAACGCTCACCCGTACCTTGAGTATCTCGAGCGCCGGGTTGTCTGCGTAGAGACCGCTCTTGTAAGGGACGACCTCGACCTCCCAGTGTAGCCCCTCGGGGCCGTCGCCCTGCGAGACACCGCTCCTCAGGTTTACATCGGCAAGTGTCTCGGCCATCTTCTCTCTTGCAAGGAGCACGGCCCCTGTGTGACCGCGTGCGGCCATTGCGAGGCCGAGCCCACCGGAAAAGAGTTGAATGACCATGAGTATGCCCATGCCGAGTATGGCCAGGGAGGCCATTACCTCGAGGAGCGTAAAACCCCTCTGGCCAATAGGTGCCCCGTGGCCCTGGCCGCCCTTCAGCCAAGGGGGCTGGTCTGGCCCTCCTCCATCCCTCTCTCTTTCTTCTCTATCGACATGGGGCAGTAACCGGACCGCCCTCTCATACCTCTTGTTCATGATCTCCAGTCGAGTGCGTCAGGCCCCGCTACATGAGGGAACTGACATGAACCCTGCCTGTGGAGGGTTCCACCTTTATGATGTAGTAAGAATTTCTCTCCGTATTACTTACCTTGAGCGTTCCGCCGCTTGAGCCGCCGCGCGGATAAAAGACAATGGCTCCACCCTTGACCGAGGCCACCTCTATGTGCTCCGGCCCCACTATCTCTACTTCCGGCTGCCTCGCGCCCGCCCGTCTCACGAGGAGCCTCTTGCCCCTTGCCTCCACATAGTAGGAGAGACGCTCCCTCAGGGCCCTGTTCCGCGAATACTCGAGAGAGGCGGCCATCCTGCGGGCCGTGCTCCTCAGCCCCGCTGTCCCGAGGCCCGAAAAGAGCGACGGAAAGATGAGCGCTATGGTAAGGCTCATTATGGCCACAACGGCCAGCACTTCTATGAGTGTAAAGCCCCTCTGGGACCTCTTTTCCTCGGCACAACTCCCCCTCACCTGAGCCCCTTCCAACTCACTATGTCCCTGTTCTTCCCCTCGCCGCCTTCCATGCCGTCGGCACCGAGAGATACGAGGTCGTAGTCGCCGTGTTCGCCAGGGGAGGTGTACTTGAAGGGATGTCCCCAGGCGTCAAGAGGGAGTTCCTTCTTGAGGTACGGCCCGTTCCAGCCCTCCTCCACCTCTGCGGGTCTCTTCCTCAGTGCCTCGAGCCCCTGGGCCGTGGTAGGGTACTCGCCCACGTCCAGGCGGTACATGTCGAGGGCCGCTCCGAGGAGTTCTATCTGTGCGTAGGTGGTCTTTACCTTGGACTGCTCCACCTTTCCGAAGAACCTCGGCGCAACGAGGGTGGCAAGGAGCCCTATGATGATGACCACTACGATTATCTCGATGAGCGTAAAGCCCCTTTCATCCGAGATGACGCTACGCCTTGCTGCCCTCATTTGTCTAACATGGGATATACTCTTCATTATCTTCATCGATGCACTACTCCTTCATTACATGGGTATGTCGTTGAGGCTGAACACAGCCAGGAGGAGCGAGATTACGACAAATCCCACTATAACGGCCATTACGAGTATTATGAGAGGCTCGAGGAGAGACAGAAGCCTCTTTACGGCTATACCAACATCACGATCATACTTGTCCGCAAGGCGAAGAAGCGTCTCATCGAGCCTGCCGGTCTCCTCACCCACTGCTATCATGTGCACGGCAAGGCGTGGAAAGCAGGACACGCCTGCCAGCGAGGCCGAGAGCCCGCGGCCCCTTCGGACACCGTCTGAGACAGGCCCCATCTCTCCTGCCAGAAAGGCGTTACCCATGGTCTTAATGGCGATATCGAGGGCATTGAGAATGGGGAGTCCGCCCTGCATGAGGGCCCCCAGAGTGCGTGCGAACCTCGATACCGCGGCCCTCGATAGTATGGGCCCGAAGAGCGGAAGACCGAGTTTTATCCTGTCCACCCTGCGCCTGCCCTCCTCGGTCCTGTAGATGAACCTGAAGGCCAGTATGGCGGCGACAAGGCCTCCAATAATAAGGGGCCAATACGTTGTAAGGGCCCCGCTTATGCCAAGTAGTATCTGTGTTGGGAGCGGCATGACGCCGCCCATATCCGCCAGTATGGCCGAGAACCTAGGTATGAAGACGAGGAGCATGAGCGCTACGGCACCGCCTCCTGCCACGGTGAGCAGAAGGGGGTATATGAGCGCGGACTTTATGTCTTCTTTCAGCCTCTGCGCGTCCTCGATGAACTTCTTGAGCCTTGCAAGGACTATCTCCAGAGACCCGCCGGCCTCGCCGGCCCTGACGGTGTTTATGTATATCTCGGAGAAGACCTCTGGGTGGAGTTCCAGTGACTCTGCGAAGGTCCCCCCAGAGAGTATGTTCTTATGAATGCCCCCTATTATCTCCCTGAATGCCTCGTTCTCTTCGAGTTCTTCGAGAATGGCGAGAGACCTGTCAAGGGGAAGGCCGGCGCCGAGCATGTCGGCAAGTTCCTGGGTAAACTCCAGTACGCAACGGTGGGGCACTCTCTTTCGGAAGATGGCCCGTCTCTTCTTCGAGACAGGCGTCACCTTCACCTCTGCAGGGCTCCCGACGCGTATGGGAAAGTAGCCCATCTCGTGGAGCCTGTCGATGAGTGCCTTCTTGTCCCTGGCCTCGAGGGTGCCCCGGACTATCTTGCCCGATGCATCTGTAGCCTGGTACGCGAATAAAGCCATTGATGTATGCCCCGTTGCCTTCCATGGCGCTCAGGCCTTTCTTCCCTAAGCCAGCGTCACCCTCACCACCTCTTCTATGCTGGTTACGCCCTTCAGGACCTTGTACCAGCCGTCTTCTGCGAGTGTGAGCATGCCGCTCTCCATGGCAGCGCGCCTTATCTCGTCTGAACCGCTCTTCTCCACGATAAGCCGCCTTATATCGTCATTTATCATCATGAGTTCAAAGAGGCCTGTCCTTCCGCTGTAGCCCGTCTTGTTGCACTGCTCGCACCCCCTGCCTCTGTACACGATTACGTCCTCTTCTTTCATCTCGCGCACGCGCCTGAGTTCCCTGACTATGCGTTCCCGGACCTCTCTTTCCGGCACGAAGCGCTCCTTGCAGTGAGGGCAGATTACGCGCACGAGCCTCTGGGCAAGTACGCCCACGAGACTCGATGAGATGAGATAACCCTCTACGCCCATGTCTATGAGCCTTGTTATTGCCCCTGGAGCATCGTTGGTATGGAGGGTGGAGAGGATCATATGCCCGGTAAGGGCCGAGTGTATTGCTATGTCCGCTGTCTCGGTGTCCCTTATCTCACCTACGAGTACCACGTCCGGGTCCTGGCGCACGATGGAACGGAGCCCGCTTGAGAAGGTGAGCCCTATCTTGGGCTTTACCTGTATCTGGTTGATGCCCTCGAACTTGTACTCCACCGGGTCTTCTATGGTGATGACCTTCTTGCTCACTACGTCTATGCGCGAGAGCGCCGCGTATAGCGTAGTGGACTTTCCGCTCCCAGTGGGGCCTGTCACCAGGACCATGCCATGGGGCTGGTTTATCATGGCAGAGAAGGCCTTGCGCTTTGCCGCAGAGAACCCAAGGGACTCGAGGGATAGAAGCCCTTCAGGGTCGAGCAGCCTCATGACGATGCTCTCGCCGTGGAGCGTGGGTATTACCGAGACCCTTATATCCACGTCCTTGCCATTGAGTTTGAGTTTTATCCTCCCGTCCTGAGGGAGCCTCCTCTCGGCTATATTCAACTTGGCCATGATCTTTATGCGAGAGGATATGGCCGGGTGGAGCCTCCTTGGCATGGACTCCACGTCGTGCATTATGCCATCCACCCTGTAGCGGATATGTATGGTGCCCTCATAGGGCTCTATGTGTATGTCGCTCGCCTTTCTCTCTACGGCGTTACGTATGAGCATGTTCACGAGATTGATGACAGGGGCCTCGAGGGCCATGTCCTTGAGTTGCTCCACGTCCTCCACATCGAGACCCGAGGATGCGTCTTTCTCGTCTATCTCTTCTATAATCCTGTCCATGGTGACAGGACCGTTGCCGTAATAATTCTCTATGGCGTCGAGGATGTCTTCCTCAAGGCCAAGGGCCACCTCTACGCGCATTCCTGTGGAGAATGCGAGTGCCTCGGCAGGGAAGTGGTTCAGCGGTTCCGAGGTCACGAGCGTAAGTATGCCTTCCTGAGCCCTGATGGGCACCACCCTGTGGTGCCTCAGGAACTTGAGCGAGGGTGGAGGGTCAAGCGGAGGCGGCACATCGGGGAAATCGTCCTTGGTGGTACAGGGCATGTCGAGTTGTCTGCCCAGTACCCTGATCATGTCTTTTTCTGAGATACTCCCCTGCTTTACAAGACGAATCCCAAGTTTCTCACCTGTTCCGGCCTGTTCCTCGAGGGCGGCCTCGAGGGCCTCGCGGTCTATGAGGCCGTCGTTGAGGAAGAGTTCTCCTATGGGTAATGCCTTCATGGGTAGTTGCCTCTCAGGGTAAAGATTGCGTCTCTCAGTCTTAAAAAGATAGCATGGGGCCAGTAGTACTTATCCTTGATTTTACACCTTTTCTCCAGCATTTGGCAAGTAACTCGGCCATTAAAAAGGGGGCCTCCGGCGGCGGGCCAGCCGCCGCCGGAGTAGTCCCTTTTTTACCAATGCTCAGGGAGCATTGGGATGGAGCGTTGTGGTACCTGGCACCGGCATATCTATGAGCCCGAGCAGGTCCGAAGGTATGCGGATGACATTCATCGGCGTCGCCCTGTGCTCATAGGCACCGAGGTCTGCCTTGCAGTCACCGGTCCTGTCGATGAGCTCGATGTCAGTAGCCGGGGCCTTGGTGAAGTCGGCCCTGCCGAGTACCGGCGAGAGCGTGCCGTTTATATGCCAGTCCAGGTTAGCAGGGTCGGCAAAGAGGGGGTCGGCACCGATGTTATTGGCCCTTCCCTTGTGCATGGACCCGTATGGGGAACCGTTTATGTCGTTGAACTGGACATAGGAGAGGCTCTCGCTGTTATTGTCCGTCTCCCAGGGCTGGTTCAGCGCCGGGTTATCGACATGGATATTGTCGATGGTCCAGACGTAATTGAAGCCCTTGGTGTAGTCGAAGTCCTCACCTGTATTGAGGAGTTCGTACTTGAGTTTGTAGTTGTTCCAGATGATGTTGTTGTAGATCTTCACATCACTGAAGTAGGGCGGCTTGGGCGAGGCGCTCGTGGCGTCGTACTCGTGGCCGTGGCGCTCGCTGTCAATGGCGCCGCCAGTGGGGTCGAAGGTGCCTGCGACGATATTGCCGGTAATGGTGTTGTTGAAGACCTCGGCATAGAGCGTATCGTCAAAGGCAAGGCCTCCTCCGCGTGCCCTGTTCTCGCTCCTGTCGTCGGCGATGTTCTCGGCAACGAGGTTGTTGTACACCTTCACAGTGGAGATGTCGTCACCTACGTCCTCGAAACTCACGCCGCCGCCGTCGTCTGTGGCGAAGTTGCGGAGGATGACGTTGTCATAGAGATCCACAGGGCCCGTATCCTCGAAGAAGATACCACCGCCATGGTCGTCGGACCTGTTCTCCATGAGCGTGTTGCCATAGACCTTGAGATGGTCCTTGACCTCGTAGAGGCAGATTCCACCGCCGTAGTCAGGCGAGTAGTTGTGGTAGATGAGGTTGTTGAAGATCTCGTACGTGCCTGGAGGCGTGCTGTACTTCTTGTCATCGTAGGTATGGTCGAGCGTGGGCTCAGCAGGGCCGTACTCTGGCTCGTCGTTCACGCTGATGGCTCCGCCATAGCCTCCGAAGTTACCGTTGTCACTCATCACGTTACTCCAGATGCGCACATCATGGTTACTCTTGTGCAACCAGATACCGCCGCCGTACTCGCCGCCGTTCTGGCCTATGATGTTGTTGTTGATGTCAATGTTGGTGTTTCCGTAGTCACCGAAGATACCGCCGCCTGGGCCGTCTTCGCCTGCTGTACCACCGGTGATGCTGAAGCCGCTGATCATGACATTGCTCACAGAGCCGTTCATGCCACCAGCGCCTATGTAGAACGTGGGGCCAGCGGTACCGGTGTAGTCACCCTGCGGCGAGTTGCCAAGGGGGTTCATGGTGTCGAGCCTGAGCCCGTCGATCATGGACTCGAATGGACCAGAGCCTATTATCTTGATGTCAGACTCGCTTATGCGCACGTTCTCGTTGTAAGAGCCCGGCGCCACCATGATGTACACGGGCCTGTCGGCAGGCAGGTTATTGAGGGCCTCGGTGATGGAGGCATAAGGCGAGGCCTGGCTCCCGTCTCCGGTGCCCTCCATGGCATCGTCATCAACGTATATCATGCGCGTGGCAAGGTAGTCCTGCCATGCGGGCACTGTGTTGAAGTCGCCCCAGTTCACGGTTATGGAGTTGGATATGCCGTGAGTGGTGGCCACTATCATGGGCCCTGGTACGGCGGTCACGGGTATCTGGACCGTTATCTCCGTATCACTCCAGGACGATACGGCGAGTTCCTGGCCGCTCAGGGTGACCGTGGAGTGGCCCTGTGCGTCGCCGAAGTTCTGGCCTGTGATTACATAGGCCGTGGTGTTGGCCAGGAGTTTGGCCATTTTCTTCTGCTCTTTCTTCTTCTGTCTGTAGGACTTTGCGCACTGCGCGCCTATAGCGGCCCTGGGGCCTTTCTTCTTCGAACGGGCCAGGCCCTTCTTGTCCTTCTTATTCTTCTTGAAGTAGTCCCTGGCTCTGTCCTTCCCACTACTTAGGAGCAGGTTCAGACCGTCTGCCGCAGAGTAGACGGCAGGCCTGAAGAGCCCCTGGGTGCCCAGGGTGTTGTTGTTGAGGGCAAGTGGGTTGCCGCCCTGTATGACCGGACCATTGGCCGGGAGCACACCAGGCTGGGCGCCGCCGCCGGGACCCGGGAGTTGTACGAAGGCCACTGGCAGGTGAGACCAGTCTGCCTCGAACTTGAACTGTCCCTGGCCAAAGGTGTATGGCAGAGCCAGCGGCACATAGGCCGGGTCATAGCCAGGAAGCGCAGGGTCATTGCCGAGGTATATGTGTACCCCTGGTGCCGCGCGCCTCTCCACCTCTGGCTTCTGTCCAAGGGGCTCGCCAGCAGGGCAGATCCTGCCGCCGATGGAGGCCGGAGGCTGGGGCGAGTAGCAGAGGGGGTTACCCATGTTGCCATAGCCGAGGAGATACCCGAAGTGGTCGTAGATGCCCACAGGCGCTCCTACGATACCTTGCTTTTCGAGCCAGAGTATGCTCTGGTGGTTGTTGTCAATGAAGACGTCGTCAAAGACGCCGCCCTCTATCTCGCCGGCAAGGGGCACGAGGGTGCTGACGCCAAAGTCCACGTCGTTCCTCTGACCGCCCACCACGGTGATGGCCTTGGTGTCCGAGCCCGCAGGAGACGGCGAGTAACCATTGGGGACCACTACCTGGACGATGTAGTTTCCGGGAGTCACGCCCCTGAACTCGTACTGGCCGAAGCGCTCGCCCTTGAAGATACCGCCCCACTCGTCCACCTCGATGTCGCCTACGTTATACGGCGGCTCGGGGGCGAGGATGAAGCCCTTTGGCGTGTAGGGGCGCACATGGCCCTGGGCAACGGCCCTGTCCTCGGTAAAGTACCCTGTCTGAGTGGTGGCAACTATGGTGTTGGTGTTGGCGTCAATGAGGTTTACCGTAACCTTGGGAAGGAGCCTGTCATCGGCTTCGTCGAGGACGCCATTGGGCTTCCATGTCCCTGTTGCAGGGTCATAGGAGAGGTGGTCGTTGAAGACAGAGCCTATGATGTAGCCCTCGGTAGGCGGTATCTCCTCGAGGTGCAGTTCTGTCCTGTAGTTGGCAGTGAACCACCCTATGTCCCTGGTGCTGAGGTCGTAGTTCTTGCATATGTGAGTAGGGGGTACGGTGCTCATATCATCGAAGCAGAGCGT
The DNA here is from genome assembly GCA_964407495.1 of uncultured Thermodesulfobacteriota bacterium. Lineage (GTDB taxonomy): Bacteria > Desulfobacterota > GWC2-55-46 > GWC2-55-46 > JADFVP01 > JAJRZX01. The sequence continues at coordinate 98,880 of CAYOVP010000001.1, read as the reverse complement.
CTGTGTATCGATGACGCCCCTCAGATTGCTCGGCATGGTGTGGTAGTCCACGTCCACATAGGCCGTCACCTCTATCTCGGCGAGTTCGTCGAAGTTGAAGTAACCGGAGGTCACGGGCTCGCCGCCTACGCCGCTCGTACCAGGGGCAGTAATCTGGCTCTTCCAGACACCGCCGTCCTTGGTGCGCAGGTTTATCTTCAGTCCATCGAGCCTCTGGCCGGTGGTGTCGTTGGTCACGTGGCCGTTGAGGCGCGCGAAGAAGCGAGGTATGTAGAAGTCAAAGTTCGTTACGTCCACACCGGGCTGAACCGTGACCTGGCCCTCTACCCAGATATAATCATCAGGCCAGTCCACTGCATATATCTTGTAGGCCCCGGGCGGGACATTTGTGAACTGGTACGTACCCGTAACAGGGTCGGCCAAGGTCGTTGCAATTGGCGCTGGTGTCACGGACTCGGCGTCCCAGAGGATCAGGTAGCCCCTGTCTGTCGTAACATTGGGGTAGACGCAGTCCTCAGGTGCGTTGGGGTCAGGCGTGGTGCCGGGCACAGTGGTGCCTATCTGACCGTAGTCCGGGTGGTAGCCTGTATTGAAGTCGATGAAGAGTTGACCCTGGTGCTCGTAGTAGCAGATCTGAGGTACCTCGTGGCTGTCTATGACCTCTGCAGGGTCTGTGCCGTCGGCGTCCCAGAGTGTGCCGCTGATGGTGGCTGTCTGTGCGTTTGGCGCACTCGCGTTGGGAGCGGCAGCGGCGGCTGGGAGTTGGCCGATGTTCTCGACGACTGCGAACCACGCAAGGTAACCGCCAAGTATTGTGCCAGGGTCATTGGGACGAAGAACTATCTCCCAGCACTGCGTGCCCTCCTCACTGGTAAGGAGGAAGTACCCGCTGTCTGCCGGGTTTACCTGGCAGTTCATGATGGGGTGACCATTGGCATCCCTTGGTGCGGTGCCGCCGGGGTCCACCATGACGAGGTGTTCTCCGGGCTTGAGGTTCTTGAAGTAGTATAGTCCCTGGATATCAGGGCCAAAGAGTGGGGGCATGTCCGCAGGTGTCTGGGTGCCCGTTATCCCCTCCTGCTCGAAGTTTCCGTCCTCGTCAAATACGTAAAGATGGGCGCCAGGGAAAGGCGGGTCTATGGGATAGTCGTCCTCGCTGTTCACGTAATTGTCATAGTGAACGTATATGAGGGCATTGCCCCTGGGGAGTTCGCCCGTAACCGGATCGCGAGGCGGTATGAACGCGTCCTGCATCATGTCCGCCGTGGCGCCTGCAGGCACTCTGAACTCGCGGCTCGTCATGTCGTGGCCAGGGGCGCTGAACATGACTACGAACTCCTCGCCAAGAGGAACAAAGGCCTCGTACTGGTTGCCCGTGACCTTTGCGTAGCACTCGAAGGCACCGCCTTCTTCCATGTTCTGAACCATTACCTGGGCGTTATTTATGGGGCCGGCGCCGGGCGGGGGTAGTGGCGCCCCGTTTACGTCCATGCCAGCCGTATAGATAGAGCCGAATATACGGACCGTGGCTACTCCGTCTGCGTCTGCCGCGGCCTTTGTCTGGTAGCAGGCGGCACGCGCGCTCGATGCGGCCAGAAAGACCGCGATGACCGCGAGCAAGGCATAGAGCCATGGCGCCTTGTTCTGCAATAGGATCGCTCTGGACTTCATTCCCTTTCCTCCTTATTTATCCTTATTTAAAATGGATTGTGGTATACTGGTATCAGCCATAAACCTTGTAATTTATCTCAAATGACATGTACGGAAGCCTTCTTGGGAGTACTCCATACCTGTCATATCGTCACACCGCACGGGTGTCTGGTTGACCTTGCTTCTTCTGGAGCAAGGATAAAAACTATGGGGAAAAGGTCTCTTTAATTCGCTCAAGGACTCTGGCATTTAATCAGTACAAGTCTTCCCAGGAGAGAGACTTACCATAAGATATAGCATGTGCTATTGCACATGTCAATAAAAAATTTAAATAGAGGTTTACTTTCAAGGGTCTTCTTCTCAGGGGTTCTTCTTCATTTGGCGTATAACTTGTTGTTATACAAAGGAAAAGAATGACTGGAAACTTTGGGGATGCTGCTCTGAAAGGTATGTGCTATGGCAAGAAAAAAATAGACTACAGCATGCACTATAGTCTATTTGGAGGGGTCTTACTGTGACCTAAGTCGCAAAGGGCGAAATTCTTTTCTCAGGGTTTTCTCTCTTCAGCCTCCCCCCTTCTCCATCCACTGCAGATAGGCCTCTACCACCTGGGGGTCGAACTGTGTCCCCGAGCAACGCTTCAATTCCTCTATTATCCTCTCAGTGCTCTGCCCCTTTCTGTAGGGCCTGTCCGCGCTCATTGCGTCCACAGTGTCGGCAACAGAGAGTATGCGCGCCTGGAGCGGTATTTCCTCGCCCTTCAGGCCGTCGGGGTAACCCTCACCGTTAAAGAACTCGTGGTGGCCCCTTATGACAGGCAGGAGATGCCTCAACTGACGTATGGGCCCCAGAATCTCGGCCCCCCTTGCCGGGTGTTTTCGTATCTCCCGCATCTCTTCATCCGTGAGTCTTCCCCGTTTGTCGAGAATGGCCTCATAGGTCCCTATCTTTCCAATATCATGAAGGAGCCCGGCCACCCGGAGGTCCTTGAGTTCCATCTCGTCAAAACCCATCTCGCCTCCAATGGCAAGGGCTATGGCGGTAACTCGCTCCGAGTGTCCATGCGTCCAGGAACTCTTGGCGTCTATGGATCGGGCCAGGGCCGCTATGGTGCCCATGGAAAAGTCCTCGAGATCGCGAACGAGCCTTGCGTTGGCAAGGGCCACGCCCACGTGGTAGGAGAGGTCCCCCAGGGTGGCAAAGTCTGATGGCCTGAAGGCGGAGACGCGGCGTGACATGAGGCCCAGTACGCCCGAGACCTCGCCCTTTACTATTATGGGAATGCGAAGAACCGACCTGTACCCTTCGGCGGCAAGGTCTTTCTCGAGTCCCTTTGCAGAGGCGTAGTTCTTGAGATCTGGTATGTACTCCGGGCGCCTGGTATCGAGCATGGCCGTGAGACTCGTCTTTGCAAAAGGTGTGGTGACGCTCTTTCTGGGCTCACCATCGGCAAACCCCGCAGTAAAGACAAACTCTCTCTGTTCCTTGTCTATGTCTATGATCCTCAACCAGTCACAGGGCACGAGCCTGTGGACCATCCTTGCAGTGAGTTCCATAATGGCCTCTGCATCAAGGGTGGAGAGAATGGCCCGTGAGATACGACTGAAGGTCCCTATGGTCTCTACCTTGCGCGAGAGTTCCATGGCAGTCACGAGAGATTCCTTGTAATGGCGCGCCTCCTCGAGGGCAACGGAGACCTGGTTGGCCACGGCCTGCATGAGGCCTCGTTTCTTCTCGGAAAAACAATCCAACTCTCTATCCCCCCTCATGATACAGACGCAGACTATGAGCCCCTGGTACTCGCGTTTGCCCACAAGGGGAAGGAGGGCCATGACCCTGGGCGACTCTATCCAGTCGCAGATACCGCTCTTCTGCAACTCATGGGGGTCTGAGACAGACTCCACGATTACGCACCCCGTGTCCATGGCCTCACGTATCCTTCGCATCTTCAGACCAAGCGGTATGGTGCGGAATATGGCGGCGTTCTCCTTTGTGAGCCCGGCGTGCTCCGAGGGCCTCAGCGATCGGGTATCAGCATCCCATACATAGGTCATCACCAGGTCAGAGCCGAGTATGTCCCGCGTAATCCCTGCCACGTTCTTGAGGAGTTCGTCTATGTCATTGACCCTGAAAGTAGCCTCTGAGAGCCGGAGGAGGTTCCTCGTAATCTCCACCTCGCGAAGGGCCTCTTCCTCGGCGCGCTTACGGTCTGTTATGTCCTGTACAGTACCGAAGAGTTCCACGGCCTCGCCATTCTCGTCTACCTTGAGGTTGCCCGTACCGTGCACCCACCTCTTCTCACCGGTCTTTCGGTTTACAATCACGTACTCCCTGTCGAACCTCTCGCCCTCCTTGAGCACCTTGTTCTTGAAGTAGTCGAAGATATGGGCCCGCATATCCGGATGAACCAGGTTGAGCCAGCCCTTGAGGTCTTTCCTGTAGTCCTTGTCCAGCCCGCAGATCTCGTCCACAATGGGCGAGTTCGTCCATAACCCGGTCTTCAGGTCAAAGACATAGTACCCCAGCCTTGCCACTCTCTCTGCCTCGCGGAGCATCTCACGGCTGCGCTCCAGTTTCTCCTCGGCGCGCTTTCGCAGGGTTATGTCCATGATGGCAAGTACTGCCTTATAGTCCGTGGGGCCGTTACTCAGTATGCGAAGCCGCATAAAAACATCTCTCAGACCACCTCTCAAGTCCTTTATCCTCGTCTCTGAATCATACTCAGTACCACCAGAGGCGAGGATAATGAGCCCTCCCCTGAAGGTTTCATAAGAATACTCTGAAAAGATCTTGTCCAGCCTGCCCAGCACCTCGGACCGGTCTCCTGCCCCGTAGAGCGCGAGGGCCGCTTTATTGACGTTCGTTAAGATTATTCGCGAGGCGCAGGCCTTGAGTTCTTCTGGGTGCTTATCAAGGTATGCGCCGAAGTCCTTGACACCAAGTGTCCTCAGATGGTCGAGATAGGCGGCAAGGTCTCTGAAGTCGTACTCCATGAGCGCAATGGGAGAATCTGCGAAGATGGCCTCGTAATGCCTGGCACTGTATTCAAGGGCCTCCTCGGCCTGCCTCCTGGCCGTGATGTCTTCCTTTACAGCAATAAAGTGCGTCACATTGCCATGCGAGTCCATGACAGGAGAGATGGAGGCCTCTTCCCAGTAGAGTTCGCCGTTCTTTTTCTTGTCCAGGAACTGGCCCCTCCAGACCCTGCCAGAGAGGATGGTGCCCCAGAGGTTGCGGTAGAACTCAGGAGGATGCTCCCCGGACTTCAAGACCCTTGGGTTCTGCCCGAGGACCTCATCGGGGGTATAGCCCGTAATCTCGGTAAACCTGGGGTTCACGTACTCTATGGTACCATTACTATCCGTGATGATAACCGAGACAGGGCTCTGCTCTATGGTATGGTAAAGTTTTCGGAGGTGGTCGTTGGCCTCCCTGTGCCTTTCCTCGATCTCCTCGAGTTCTTGCAACCTGCGCCGGAGTTCTCTAAGTTCCTGTACCAGGTCTTCCTTGGGCCTCTTGTAATCTGTCATACTCAGGACCTTGCTGATTATTTTTGTGGTTAACTGAATTACGATTTAAGAGGGGAGTCTTCCGGCAATACTCCGCGCTGGCACACGTCCTGCCGGAACGGCACGAACACACCGCGGACGCAATCTTAATACTGGTAAAATGCTATGGCACGACTTGGAAAATAGTAACAACAGAACCTGAAACAATCAAGAAAAAGTTAGACCATGTATAAAAAAATATTTCTAATATCTTGATTTATATGTATAAAATTAAATTTACAAATACGAAACCATGGGTTGTATTTCTTCCTCCAAGGAGGCTGATCCCGTATCCCAAGAAAAAGAGGCCAAGGTTATTGTGCAAGAAAACCTGCAAATGCAAGTGGCGCGCTGACCAGTTATGTAAGGGGCACGGCGTATTTCTCTGGCAGGGCCCAGGGTCTTGACATAAGGGGCCGCTTCATGTCTATTTACTATTATGTCCTTGTCCTCAAGGGCTCAAGAAGAGAGTGCGGAAGGCGTAGAAAACCATGAAAAAAACCGGCCTCCCGACGAGGAGATAAGTGCATGGCGCGAAAAAAGATATTTCTTTACCTTGTGATGGCCCTCAGTATTCTCGTATTCGGCCCAGAGAGAGGACAAGCCGGTACCGCGCCCTCACGGGTTGGAGTAGTCGCAATGGAGGTCACCGTGGAGACAGGTCCCGGTGCCCATGAGACCGATCTCTGGCTCCCCTATCCTGTCTCCAATGAGTACCAGACCATAGAGGACGTCCGTCTCGATGGTAACTTCACGGAGAACGCCCTGTACCGCGACGCGGCTACAGGCGGGCTCATGCTCTACGCAAGGTGGAAGAAGGGTTCTGCTTCCCCGAGGCTCAGCCTCACCTTCAGGGCACGGGCCGAGGAACGTCTGAGAAAAGACTTTCCGCAAACCAGGGTCACTGCCAGGGAGTCGATACCTGTAGAGGTGCTTCCTTATCTGCGAAGTACGGAACTTCTCCCCACAGGAGGCAGAATAGGCGCCATAGCCAGAAAGGTCACCAGAGGAAAGAAGGGCACGCTGGAGAAGGCCCGTGCCGTGTATGACTGGGTGGTGGAGAACCTCGCACGAGACCCACATGTAAGGGGGTGCGGCCTTGGCGACGTGGAGGTGACCCTGGCAAAGAAAAGCGGCAAGTGCGCTGATATAAGTTCTGTCTTCGTGGCCGTTGCACGCGGGGCAGGGGTTGCGGCAAGGGAGGTCTTTGGCCTGAGGCTCGGAAAGAAAGACAACGAAGACATCACGGGCGGGCACCACTGCTGGGCAGAGTTCTACCTGCCGGGGTATGGCTGGGTGCCCGTTGACCCTGCGGACGTAAGGAAGGTAATGCTTAAGAAGGGCCTGAACCTCGAAGAGGCCGGAAAATACCGCGAGTACTACTTCGGCGCCGTGGACCAGTACAGGGTAGCGCTCATCAAGGGCAGGGTACGAAGCCTCACCCCCGCGCAGAAGGGCCCGCCCCTCACCTACTTCATGTACCCCTACGCCGAGGTGGACGGCAGGCCCCTTGAGTACATAGCCGCACAGAAACGCCTGAAGTACAGGATCACCTTCAGGGCCCTGCCCCTGGAAAGGACGCAAGGGGCGATAGACCCCAGGGGGCGGTAGTGCAAAGACCCTGATACAAGCCTGTCTCTGCGCCAAATGGGCGGCAAGGTCTTTCCCTCCAGGCAGGCGCGGCAGAAGCCTTGACAGCAGGCAAGGAGCGGAGTAGATTGGTACTAAACTAAGCGAATCCGGCCACAGAATAGAGAGTACGGAATGACAAGACCCCCCCTTACCACAGACCAGTGCGCCGAGGCCCTGAAGGCCATGTCAGACCAGACGAGGCTCCTCATACTGAGGGCCCTCTTCAGGGGAGAAAGATGCGGCACAGAACTCGCCCGCGAACTGGGGCTCAGCCAGCCCCACGTGGCCCATCACCTGAGCGTACTCAAGAGGGCAGGTCTCGTGGACTCCCTGCGCAGAGGGCAGAAGGTCTGCTACCACCTCCACAAGGCCGTGTACGAGGCGATGAGCAACAATGACCATACCATAGACCTGGGGTGTTGCACCATGACCTTCAACGAATAAGGGGACCGCGCAGTTTTTTTTATCCATATCTATGTAGATATTTACATAATTTTATACATCTGCCGGTGCCCGGAAAGGAGTATCTCGTGAGGACAGAGGGGTGGTTTCTTCCTATCTTACAGGTCTTCCTCATTGCCTCCTGTCTCTCCCTGGCCTCCCCCGGAAAGGCTCTGGCCAGGGGCAAGACCACCATAAGGATAGCAGGCTCCACCACTGACCTACCCGTTGCCGCGAAGGCTGCAGAGGGGTTCATGGCCACTCACCCCGGCGTGAGGATAACCGTAAACCCCGGCGGCTCTGGCGTTGGGGTAAAGTCCCTTGGCAGGGGCCTCGTGGACATAGGCATGGTCTCTCGCGAGATTACGGAGAAGGAACGGGAGTACTTCAAGGACGTTGACTTCCACGTCCTCACCTTTGCACGAGACGCCGTTGCATGCGTGGTCTCTGACGAGGTCTATGAAGGGGGCGTAAGGGCCCTCTCAAGGGAACAGATAAGGGCCATATACTCTGGCGAGATAACGAACTGGAAGGAAGTAGGAGGCCCGGAGCGCGAGATACTCGTCATAGACAAGGAGGCCCACCGCGGCACACGTCACGTTTTCATGGAGTATGTCTTTGGCGACAGACTGGCCGCTGCAGGCGGGGCCCGCATCATATCGGGCTCCAACAACGAGGAACAGACTCACATTGCCATGAGCGACTCTGCCATAGGCATGCTCTCTATCGCCTGGACAAACAGGAAAGTACGCGGCCTTGGCATCAGGGAGGGCAAGAGGGTCATAGAGCCCACCATAGAGAACATAAAGAACGGGACCTACCCCATCTCGCGCGGCCTTACCCTTGTCACCAACGGCCCTCCCAAAGGCCTTGTAAAGGAATTTCTGGACTTTGTCATGGGCCCGGAGGGCAGGAAGATAATAGAGGCATCAGGCTATGTTCCCACAAGGTAGGCCGCTGGGGCCGAGACTCGTACTGGGCACTCTCTTTTACCTCTCTCTCGGACCCCCTCTCCCCATTCTCGCCTTTCTGGTCCACGGGAGCATCCCTGTCTTCATGAAAGAGGGCCTGGGCTTTGTCACTGGAACCGACTGGAACGCAGGGGCCGGCGTCTTCGGGGCCCTGCCCATGCTCTACGGCACCATCGCCGTCACCGGCATCGCCCTTGGCCTTGGACTGCCCATGGCCCTTGGTAGCGCAGTCTTCACATCCGAGTTTCTGCCGCCAAAACTCCGCCTCCCCGTAAAGACACTCATGGAACTCCTTGCCGCTGTTCCGGGCGTTGTCTACGGCCTCGTGGGCATGGTGGTCCTCACCGGCATCGTACAAGATGCCTTCGGGCTCATTGACGGCAATACAATACTCACGGCAGGCATACTCCTTGGCGTGATGATACTGCCAACGATAACCACCCTTGCCGAAGACGCCCTCGGCGGGGTGCCAGGCAGGCTCAGGGAGCAGGCACTGGCCCTTGGACTCACAAGAGGCCAGACCATCAGGCGCGTCGTCATTCCTGGGGCTCTCAAGGGACTTGCCGGCGCAGTCCTACTCGGGATGAGCCGCGCAATGGGAGAGACCATAGCCGTGATGCTCGTAATCGGCGGGGCCGACCGTCTGCCGCGCCCCCTTTACAATGTCTTTACCTCTGGCCAGACCATAACGAGCAAACTCGGCAGAGAAGGGGCCGAGGCCCTGGGCATGGGCCTGCACTGGAACGCGCTCCTTGGACTGGGGCTCATACTCTTTCTCATGGTCATGGCCCTTACCCTGGGAGGCAAACTCGTTGCTGGCCGGCACCCTGCAAAAAAGACACCAGAAAGAAAGGAGAGAGAGGCTTGAGAAGAGGTGCCCTTGAGAGGTTCTTTTTTCTTGTATGCGCCGCTACGGCTGCAGCAACGCTCTCCATCCTCTTCGTCATACTGGGCCTCCTCGTCATGCTGGGCAGAGGTGCGCTCGGAATAGGCTTTTTTACAGAGGCCGCAGGTGACTTTGGCGCAAGCGGCGGCATCGTGTACCAGATAATGGGCACGCTCCTCCTCATGACCACTGCAACGGCCCTTGCGCTTCCCCTGGCCCTCGGCGCCTCTCTCTACAGAGCAGAGTACTGCCGGCCCCCTCTCAAGGGCCTTTCAGACCACTTCATATACGCCCTCAACGGCGTACCCACCATAATCTTCGGCCTCTTCGGGTACATGGTCTTCGGCGCCTGGCTCGGAATGGGCATCTCCTGGACCACGGGCACACTCATACTCGCCATAATGATACTGCCTACCATGATAGTCAGCACCACCGAGGCCATGGAGGCCATACCCAGGGCCTACAGGGAGGCGGGGCTGGCCCTTGGACTCGGTCCCTGGGCCCTCATTGCCCGTGTCATCATACCAGGTAGCATGCCCGGCATTCTTACAGGACTCCTCCTCGGGCTTGCCCGCGCCGCAGGAGAGACAGCGGCCATAATGTTCACTGCAACGGCCTTTTCGGGCGTAGGCTTCCCCCATGGGCTAAGTGAGCCCGTGGCAACCCTGCAGACCCATATCCTCGTCCTTGCCGGCGAGGCCCTGGACCCCTCTGCAAGGCAGAACGCCTGGGGCGCGGCCCTGGTGCTCGTTGGCCTTGTAACGGCCCTGGGCCTCGGCGCTATGACGGCGCGAAGATGGACGGGCCGAGAGGCAGAGAGATGAGCGCTATCTTCTCCCTCAGGAAGACGTCCATAGCCTTTGGCAATAGGTGCGTACTCCACGAGACTGACCTCGAGATACAGGAAGGCCGCCTAACCTGCATCATCGGGCCCTCGGGCGCAGGCAAGACCACGCTTCTGCGGTCCCTCAACAGACTCAACGACCACCTTCCGGGCTATCATCTCGGAGGAGAGATTCTCTTCAGGGGTATGGACATATACAACAGGAAGATGCCTTCCGAGGACCTCCGCCGCAAGGTGGGCATGGTCTTCCAGAAACCGGTCATCTTCCCCGGCAGTATAGAAAGGAACGTTGTCTTCGGCATAATGCATATGAGGCAGAGGAAGAAAGAGGGGCTGGACGTCATAGCCGAGAGGTCTCTACGGGCCGCTGGGCTCTGGGCAGAGGTGCGAGACAGGCTCAGTGACGAGGCACGAAACCTCTCCGAGGGACAGAGACAACGCCTCGCCATTGCCCGTGCCCTTGCCGTTGGGCCAGAGGTCCTCCTCCTCGACGAGCCCACTTCCGCCCTTGATCACAGGTCCAGAGAGGCCATAGAAGACCTGGTCCGCCAACTTGGGAAGGAGATGAGCATCGTCCTCGTAACGCATAACCTCGCCCAGGCCCGCGCCCTTGCCGACGACGTTGTCTTCATATGTGATGGGAGGGTCTGCGAAAGGGGTGAGGCAGGGGCGGTCTTTGAACGGCCCGAGAATATGGAGACAAGGTGTTATGTAGGGGGAAGTTAACTGGCACCTTGTCGGGTTTCGCTTGGCTCTACCCGACCTACAAGTTTTTTCTCTTTCCCTCTCCCTGCGTATCAGTCCTGTCTACTTTTCCTTATTCTTTCTTCTCTTTTTCTTCTTTTTTGCTTCCTGCCCTGTGAGGATATGGAGGAGAAACTCGAGGAAGTCTCTTATCTCGGTCTGTTCCTTGAGGAAGAAGTCTGATTCCGTGCTCGTGCCTATGGAGACTGATACGCCCTGGCCCTTTATTGCCCTGTAGGCGTCTTCGTCGGTGGTGTCGTCTCCGGCATAGAGCACCACCCTGCCGGGCACCAGTGTCTCGGAGATCCACTTTATGGCGTCTCCCTTGTTCCAGATATCTCGCGGGCGTATCTCGAAGACCTTCTTTCCCGAGGTTACGCGAAGGGCGTCTTCGTGGCCCGTGACGATACTGAAGAAGATATCGAAGAAGTCGGCAAGGTCTCTCGTCTTTACCTCGCGGTAGTGTACCGAGACTGTGATGCCCTTGTCCTCGATACGGACACCCGAGATGTTTGAGACAGCCTCGGCGAGGCGGTCGAGGATTTCCTCGATGAGGTCTCTACTCGATGTGACGCTCTGCGTTATGGCAACGGCAGTGCCGTCCCAGATCTCGGCGCCGTGGTTTCCGGCGTAAATTATACCGGGTATGCCCACTCTCGCCCGTATGTCTTCGAGGCTCCTCCCACTTATGACGGCTATCTCTGTCCTCTGGCTGAGCCTCACGAGGAGCGAGCGCACTTCTTCAGAGAGGCTCGCCATCTCTGGCGAAGAGACTATGGGCGCAAGTGTCCCGTCGAAGTCGAGGAAGATGACAGGGGGGCCTGCAGAGCGCGCGGCAAGGACCATGCGAAGGTCTTCCCTGTGATCAAAGACATACCGGAACCTCTTGTCCATCGCCGAACTGAGCCTGAGTATCTCGCCTATGATATCGAAGATCCAGCGGTAGATATCGTTGTCTTGCACCTGCTTTCTGAGTGTTGACATGCGGGCCCTCTTCTCGGCTGGCGAGAGAAGGAGGGCCTCCTTTATCTTGTCTGCAAAGTCCTCGACGTCATAGGGGTTCACGAGCATGGCGCCGGCCAGTTCCTCGGCGGCGCCGGCGAACTCGCTGAGAATGAGCACTCCCTTTTCGTCCACCTGCGAGGCTATGAACTCCTTTGCAACGAGGTTCATGCCGTCATAGAGCGACGAGACAATGGCAACATCTGCAAGGCGGTAGTATACGGAGAGGTCCTTTACCTCGGCCTTCTTGTCGAGGTAGACCACGGGGCGCCAGCCCTCGCGGGAAAAACGCCTGTTAATCTTGTTAACAAGGGCCTCTACCGCCTCCTTGTAGGTGATATATGGCTGGCTCATGCGCGTCGGCACGGCTATCTGTACAAAGGTGAATTTGCCGCGAAAGCGCCTGTACTTTTCGAAGAAGAGATTTATGGCCTGCAGGCGTTTTATGAGGCCCTTGGTATACTCGAGGCGGTCAACGCCTATGCCGAGGTATCCCTCGAGTTTGAACCTCTGGCGTATCTTTCGGATGGTGTTCTCCGTATGGCGCGAGAGGGCCTCACCATTGAAGCGGTCGAAGTCGATGCTGATGGGGAAGGACTTTATATGCGTCCTGTGCCCCCGGTAGGTCACGATGCCTGCGTCATAGTCCACCTCTGCGTCCAGGCATTCGCGCACGCAGTCCATGAAGTTCTTTGTAAATAGGGGTATCTGAAAGCCAAGGAGGTCGTTTCCGAGGAGGCCCTCGACAATCTCCCTTGCCTGGGGGCAGACGCGGAAGGAGAACCAGTTTGGCCAGGGGATGTGCCAGAAGTGCATGAGAGGCATGTCCGGTCTCTTCTCCTTTATCATGGCAGGCGCGAGGCAGAGGTGATAGTCGTGGAGCCAGACGATGGAGTCTGGCGCGGCCTCCTCCAGGACGGCGCTGGCAAACTTCCTGTTCACCTCCACATAGTCTGTCCAGAATTTTTTCATAAAAAAAACCCTGTCAAGGGAGAGGTGACAGAGCGGCCAGAGCATGTGGTTGGAGTAGCCGTTATAGTAGTTGTTCACCTCGCGCGGGGTGAGCCAGACACGGCGCAGTGTGTACGAGGGGTGTCCCGGGGGCACGGCCACACGGTTATCCTTGGAGGCCTCTTTATCGGCATTGCCGCTCCCCCAGGCTACCCAGGTGCCGCCAACTGCCCTGAGGACATCGTCCATGGCCGAGGTGAGCCCGCCTGCCGGACGCTCCACACGTATGCCGGTGCTCGTCTTCCTGTGCACATAGGGCTCCCTGCTCGAGACCACGATAAGGGAGCGGTCGGCGAAGTTCTCTTCTACAAGGGCCTTTAGTCTGTTTATGCTCATAACTCGAAGATATGTCTCCCCTGGTTCTCGGTGGAGTACCAGACACCGAGATAGTCTCGTATCTGGCGGGTTATGAGAAAGTGTTTCCGCACGTACTCGCGGGCCTCCTCGCCCATACGCTTTGCCATCTCCGGGTTGTTGAAGAACTGTCTTATCCTGAAGGCCGCGCCCTGCACGGAGTGAACGAGAAAACCCGTTACGCCATGGTCTATCTGGAGGGGGATGCCGCCCACTGCACCGCCGACTATTGGCTTGGCCTTCCACATGGCCTCGCTCACCGTGAGGCCGAAACCCTCTTTAGTGGACTTCTGGACAATTACAGTGGCCGCCCTCTGAAGGGCGTTGATGTCCTTGTTGCTGAAGGGCGGGAGCATGAGTATGTGTATGTCCGGGTCGCCGTTGGAGGCCGCCTTAACCTCTTCGAGCACAGCGTCGGCCTCGGGGTCGTCGGTGGCAGGGCTCCCGGCAAGTACGAGTATGCAATCATTGTACTTCTTTACGTCACGGTAGGCCTCTATTACCCCCACGGGGTCTTTGAAGCGGTCGAAACGCGATACCTGGAGTATGATATTCCTGTCCATGGGCAGGTTGAAACGCTCCATGGTCTCAGTAATCTCCTCTTCCGTGAGGTCGCGGTTCTTCTCGCTGAGGGGGTCTATGGAGGGCGGTATTATGAACTCGTCCATGTCCATGGGTTTTGCGAACTTGGCCACAGAAAAGATGGAGGCATCATACTGCCTGCAGTACTTCTCTATGCCCTCGTAGACCTCTGGCATTGGGTTGGACATGTCGATGTGACACCTCCAGATCCAGGTCCCGCCCTTCCGGTACTCGATGAGGGGCACTGGCTGCGGGTCGTGTATCATCACGGCGTCGGCCTCGAGGTCGAGTTTGGCGGCGTTCTTCCTGTTTATCTCGTAATGGTGCTGCCACATCTCGGGGGTTATCTCTTCTCTATTGCCCTGGAGCGCGTTATGGACCTTCTTGGTCATGTCAAAGAATGCCCCGTCTCCCTCTATGGCCTCCCACCTGACGTCTATGCCGAGGTTCTTGAGGAAGGGCACCATGCGAACGAGAATCTCGGCCACACCGCCTCCTGCCCGGGTGGAATTTATGTGCAGAAAGGTCCTTCCGCAGAACATGTCACAGAGTTTTTTCAAGAGTATGAGGTCGCCCTGGGGGGCAATGCCTGAGTATTGTTCAATCATCTGGACATCATCTCCATGTCTTTATGGACTTCTTCCTCTACGTACTCGATTATGTCATATCTAATCTTCTCTATGTTGAGCATGAAAGGGTCTATGGAAGCGAGTTTGTCTGCAAGGTCTTCTTTCCCGAGCGAGTCTCTCATCCAGACGGAGAAGTCATCGGCACCCATGCCGAGGCGTTTCCTGGCGAGGTAGAAGTGATAGTATATGCACCCTGGGTCAACGTACTTTATGGCCATGAGAAACTCGGCGAGGTTTCTCGCGCGCATGCCCACGGGAAAGACGAAAGTGACGGTCTCGTTGAAGTAGAACTCATCGCCCGGCATGGCCTCGCGGGGCTCGGGAAAGGCCTCGAGATAGGAGTCTATCTGCCTTAGCAACTCGGCGCGAAGGCCTTCTATGTCCTTGAAGGCAAAGATATCTATATTGGATAAGTACTCTGCCAGGGCCCTCTCCTCGAGAAACTCCCCTGCCCAGTGCCCGAAGTCGTTGGTATACTCGAGGCCATGGCCCTTCAGGAAGTACTGATAGGTATGATGAAAGATGGACTCCTCGCTTACAGTGGCGATAAGGTCGCGGAGATGGCGAAGCGTCCTTGCGCTCTGTCCAGTAGACTTCGTGATGTTTATGCATTCGCGGAACTCGAAGTCACTGCCTACTTCTTCCATTCTTTCTCCTCCCTCACATATACCGTTCTGTGTGGATAGGGTATTTCTATACCCTCCTTCTTGAAACGGTTGAAAATGCGTTTTCTGAGTTCATGCTGAACGAGATACTGGTCAACGAACTCGCGTACCTTGCATATGAGCGTAAAGTCCAGGGAACTATCACCGAAACCAGGTATGAAACGGACAAAGGGGTCGTCGGCCTCGGGCGCCCCCACGAGGCCCGGCACCTCGCCGAGCGCTCTCATGGCCTCTTCCGTGAGGACCCGCTCCACCTCTTCCGGGTCTGCCGAGTAACTGACGCTCACGGGAATGAGGAGGCTCATCCATTTCTCTGGCAGGTAATAATTGGTCACAATGGACTGGCTGAGTTTGCTGTTCGGTATTATGACCTCGTTGTTGCCGAGCATGCGTACGCGCGTCGTACGCCAAGTGATGTCCTTTACATATCCCTGCTCGCCGGACTCGAGTTTTATGAAGTCTCCAACGCGTACGCTCCTCTCGAGGAGTATATGCAGACCTGCGAAGAAATTGGCCAGCGAGTCCTGGAGGGCCAGGGCCACGGCAAGGCCTCCTACGCCGAGTGCCGTAAGGAGGGGGGTGATGGATATGCCGAGGAGAGAGAGAACAATGAGAAAACCTACTACGAGTATTATGCCCTTTATAACCGCGTAGGTAAGGCCCGTAGTAGGCAGGGGCACCTTGCTCCTGCTCATGTACCCCTCGAAGACCTTTCCAGAGAGGTTGGCGGCAACAAGGGTCATGGAGATGATGATGAGGACGTAGATGCCCTTTGTAATGTAGTTTACGTACCTGGCGGGGAGCGAAGAGACGGCCACGCCCACGTACAAGGCTATTGCTATGGACCAGTATATGGAGGGAGAGCGGACGGCCTGGAGTATTACGTCGTCGATATTCGACCTCGTGCGCGAGGCGCCCCTTCGAAGGAGCCTGAAGGCAGTGCCGCGGAAAATGAGCAGGACTATGGCTATGGCAATGGTGGTTGCCGCCGGGATGATGAACTCCCGCAGGCCAGCAATTTCCTTGAGGTATTGCTCCATGAAGACTCCACGTTAAGGTAGGCACCAAGGTATAGGGCAGCGGCGCTCCTGAACTTCCCTAATAAGATAATATCAGGGGAGCCATTTTACAAGCATTAACTCTGGGACGGCGCAGGAAGGGTGGGTTGTTGTGAATGACCTCGTGACCCTCCCCGCAATAGGGGCTTGCACGCGGGACAGAGCCTGAGATGCCCCTTCCTCTGCCTGTATCTCGAGGACTCAACTGCACCTGCCCCCTATACCAGAAGGGTTGTACCCGATCCAGGCGTTCAACAGGCCCCTCACCGTATGCACTCAAGGAGAGAGGCGGCCTCTCTGTCCACGAACCAGCGCACCCTGCCGCGCGCCTGACGGACAATAGCCACCGGCGTAGCCACCGGGTCTAGGGGGCCGTCGAGCCCGGCCTTTAGCGCCACTGCCTTTCCCGCGCCCCGCACGAGCAAGACCA
Organism: uncultured Thermodesulfobacteriota bacterium; assembly: GCA_964407495.1. Lineage (GTDB taxonomy): Bacteria > Desulfobacterota > GWC2-55-46 > GWC2-55-46 > JADFVP01 > JAJRZX01. Next base: position 82,433 of record CAYOVP010000001.1, on the reverse strand, counting down.
CCTCGCGCGCCGCCTCGATTACAGGAGGCGTAAGGGTGACCCTGAGGGGCGGAGGCTTTTCGGCACGTACGGCAACGGCAAGCCTTTCCCTTTCCTTAGCCGCCTCGGAGCCCGGAAAGATGGAGGCCGTATGTCCGTCTTCTCCCATGCCAAGGATCATGAGGTCGAATACAGGTACCTCGCTTGGCCCGAGACCAAAGGCCCTCTGCAGGGTCAACTCATAGGCACGAGCCGCACCCTCGCCCAGTTCCCCCTCTATCCTGAAGACCTTGTCCTCCTCTGCCACGACCTTCTCAAGGAGGTTGAGCGCGGCGCCGCGGTAGTTGCTCGCCTCGTCATCTGGGGGCACGCACCTCTCGTCAGACCAGAAGAACCGCACCCTCTCCCACCGGACCTTCCTGCAGAATTGCCCTGAAGCAAGAAGGCTGTATAGCGGCAGGGGCGTGCCACCGCCGGAGAGAGCCACATCAAGACGGCCCCTCCTGGTAATGCTCTCCACGGCAATCTCGATGAAGGCCTTGGCGGCGCGGCTGTAGAACTCGGCATCTGTGGTGGAGACTATTATCTCCGGCCTTCTGCCAGCCATGCCCTCCTTACCCTCACCCTTCACCGGCAGTCCCTCCAGAAGCGCCTCTCCCGCGAGAGGAGTTCGTCCGCCGCCGCAGGGCCCCATGAACCTGGGGCATAGTTTGGAAAATCAGGCGCCGGGCCCTCTTCCCATGCCTCGAGTATGGGGGTGATAAGGCCCCAGGAGGCCTCTATGCCCGCCCTGTGCGGGAAGAGCGTGGAGTCAGAGAGCATGCAGTCGAGGAGGAGTCTCTCGTAGGCAAGGGGCAGATCGGCCTTGAAGGTCTCCTTGTAGGAAAAATCCATGGTCACCTGCTCCATGTGCCGCACTGAACCGGGACGCTTCACATTGAACTGAAAGGCAATGCCCTCATCAGGCTGTATCTTGAGGATCAGGGTGTTGTTGGCCGGACAACCTGTGAGAGACTGCGTAAAGAGACATATGGGCACTCGCTTGAAGTGTACGGCTATCTCCGTGACATCACGCTTCAGGCGCTTGCCCGTTCGCAGATAAAAGGGCACATCGGCCCAACGCCAGTTGTCTACAAAGAGTTTCATCGCCACGAAGGTCTCGGTAGTGGAGTCATGGGGGATACCCTCTTCTTCCCTGTAGCCAGCCACATCCTTCCCGTCCACTCTGCCCGGGCCGTACTGGCCGCGAACCGTCTGCGAGAAGACCTCCTCGCCCTCTATGGGCCGTATGGCGTTCACGAGTTCTATCTTCTCGCGTCGTATCTTTCCCGAGGTCATGGAGGCCGGCGGCTCCATGGCAACGAGGCTCAGTAACTGCATGAGGTGGTTCTGCACCATGTCGCGAAGCGTGCCGGCCTCCTCGAAGTACTTGCCCCGCTTTCCCACACCACCTGTCTCTGCCGCCGTAATCTGCACATGGTCTATGTAGCGCCTGTTCCAGATGGGCTCATATATTCCATTGGCAAACCTGAAAAAGAGGATGTTCTGAACCGTCTCCTTGCCGAGGTAATGGTCTATCCTGTAGACCTGGTCCTCGTCGAAGTAACGGGTAATGAGGTCGTTGAGTTCGCGGGCGCTCGCAAGATCGCGCCCAAAGGGCTTTTCCACAATAATCTTCGGCGGCTCCGTGCCCCTGCCATGGCCGCGGGAAAGTCCTGCGGCATCGAGCCTCTCTATAATTACCCCAAAGGCGCTCGGCGGTGTCGCAAGGTAGAAGATCCTCGAGGCCTGCGGCATGAGGCCTCTATCCAGTTCATCGAGTACTGCCGCGAGTTTGGCATAACCGCCCCCATCGTCGAAAGAAGAGGAAATGAAACGGATATTCTCGAGGAGCGAAGCAAGAACTGCCTCATCGGGCTCCTCTGCCGAGAACTCCCTGACCGCCTCCTCGGCAAAATCTCGATAGGCCTTGTCATCGAACCCCCGCATGGACAGGCCGACTATGTTGAACCGCAAGGGCAGGAGACCCAGGGCCTTGAGCCTGTAAAGCGCTGGCAGGAGTTTCCGCCTCGTAAGGTCTCCTGTCCCGCCGAATATCACCATCGTCGTAGGAGATGGTATGGTATCTGCCATGACTGCCTCCGCATGAATTTTCTGCCCTCTGATCCCCCTTTATCCTGAAAAAAGAGAGGAGGGCAGAGAAGACCAGTATGGGACGCCCTTTCTTTTTCTGAAGAAGTCTCTTGCGCCCCGCCGGTCAGATTGTCCTCTCTTCTCTACTCCTTCTTCACCGCGTGTCCCCCGAACTGGTTACGAAGGGCCGCGAGCAGACGCGCGGCAAAGGGGTTATCCTCGCGGGAACGGAGCCTGTACAGGAGCGAGAGCGTAATCACCGGTATGGAGATGTCCTTCTCCAGTCCGTCGAGCACCGTCCACCTTCCTTCGCCCGAGTCGGCCACATAGGGTTTTATATCGGCAAGGACGCCGTCTTCCTTGAAGGCCCTCTCGGCAAGTTCAAGAAGCCACGACCTTACCACGCTGCCATGGTTCCAGACGCCTGCTATCTTTTCGAGATCGAGTCTGTACTCCGAAGACTCAAGGAGCGAAAAGCCCTCTGCATAGGCCTGCATCATACCGTACTCTATGCCGTTATGGATCATCTTCACGTAATGGCCTGCCCCGGAGGCCCCCATGTACCCGTAGCCTCCCTCAGGAGCAAGGGTGCGAAATAGGGGCTCATGGCGGCGGTACACCGAGGCCCTTCCTCCCACCATGAGGCAGTACCCCTCGGTAAGACCCCAGATTCCACCGCTCGTTCCCACGTCAAGAAAGTCTATGCCCGAGGCCCGTAGGTCCATGGTACGGCGGACCGAGTCCTTGTAATTGGAGTTGCCACCGTCTATAATACAATCACCGGCACTGAGCAGGGGAAGAAGTCTTTCAAGGACCTCGTCAACTGGAGGGCCAGCGGGTATCATGAGCCAGATGGTGCGGGGGCCATCGAGCCTGGCCGCAAGGTCTTTTAGGGACCTTGCCTTTTCTGCTCCGTACTTTGCGGCCTCGGCCCTTGCGCTGGCAGACCTGTCATAGGCCAGGACCTCGTGCTCACCATCTCGAAGGAGCCTCCTTACCATGTTGTGCCCCATCTTCCCAAGACCTATGAAACCGATTCGCATCGTGCCACCTCGCTCTTCAAGTAACTGGCGCAATAAAATGAGTGCGCACCGTCTGGATAAAAAGACCGCCTCTACTCCCTAAACTATAGCACCAGGATGGCCTTTTTCAACAGGAGGGCGCAATGACAGTAAAGAAGACTTCTACAGGCCTCGTTATTCTCGGCCTACTGATCGTCATGGCCTGTACCGCTGGAAAGGCGCTGGCCGATTACAGGGAGATATACCTAAACAAGGCCGTGCCCACTGAAAAGGCCCATGGCTACATATCCTTTGAGCACGCGGGTTTTATCTTCACAGACAGGCTCCTGCACGTCAACGTATACTCGCTGAAGCCAGATACCCCTTACGACGTCTGGATACTCGACAGGGAGACGGGTAAGATAAGGCCTGCTGGCCTTGAAGGCAAGAACACCTTCATTACAAACCCAAGCGGGGCCGGCCACTACACGTACTGGACAACAGAGTTCGACCTGGGGTGGAACAAACTCATCATAACCGAGCACCTCGGGAAAGGAGAGAGGCCCAGGGATGCAAGGGTAGTACTCTGGGCATGGATGTACCAGTAGTCCCCCCAAGGACAAGGGCCCAGGCACTGAAGGCATCGGCCAGGGGCAGAGACCGTCTCCTGCTGGCTGGTTTCTTCTTATGAGCCCTGCCCGTTCCCCTCTTCCGGGGAGATCTTTCGCGGCGTCCTCCTCGCGGCCCCTGTCCTCACTGCGGCATTTATGACCGCCTCGGCAACAGCCGGGGCCACGCGTTCGTCAAATACACCGGGGATTATATAGTCCTCGCAGAGTTGGTCACCTTGGACCACGCCGGCTATGGCCCGTGCCGCGGCTATCTTCATCTCCATGTTCACTTCCCTTGCCCGGCACTGGAGGAGTCCCTTGAAGAACCCCGGAAAACAGAGGACATTATTCACCTGGTTCGGGAAGTCCGAACGCCCCGTGGCCATTATGCGCACGTGGGGGGCGGCAAGGTAGGGGTCTATCTCGGGCAGAGGGTTGGCAAGGGCCAGGAGTATGGCGTCGCTCTTCATGGAGCGAAGCATCTCTTCTGTGAGGATATCCGGTCCTGAGACCCCTATGAAGAGGTCGGCGCCCTGCATGGCCTCGAGGAGAGAGCCCTTTTCTCCGGCAGGGTTGATGATTTCGAGGACATCTCGTTTCACGTCGTTCATCCTCCCAGGTCTGTCCCTGTAGAGTATGCCCTCGGAGTCCACGCCAATTATGCCCCTTGCGCCCGTGGCATGGAGCATCTTGATGCAGGAGATACCTGCGGCCCCGAGTCCGCAGACCACTATCCTAATCTCTCCCAGCGCCTTTCTGACGACCTTCAGGGCATTCATCACCGCCGCAACGACCACAACCGCCGTACCGTGCTGGTCATCATGAAAGACCGGTATATCGAGCCTCCCGGCCAGGCGCTCCTCCACCTCGAAGCACCGCGGCGACGAGATGTCCTCGAGGTTTATGCCCCCAAAGACAGGGGCGATTCGCACCACGGTCTCGACAATCTCGTCAACGTCCTTGGTGGCAAGGGCAATTGGAAAGGCGTTCACACCTGCAAACCTCTTGAAGAGCATGGATTTGCCCTCCATGACTGGCAAGGAGGCCTCAGGGCCTATGTCGCCAAGGCCCAGCACCGCCGAGCCGTCCGTTACGATGGCCACGGTATTGCCCTTGATGGTCAGGTTGTAGACCTTGTACGCGTCCTTTGCTATCTCTTCGCAGACCCGGGCCACCCCGGGTGTATAGGCCATGGAGAGGTCATCCCGCGTCTTTAGCGGCACCTTGTTGTCTATGCATATCTTCCCACCAAGGTGCGTAAGGAATACACGGTCAGAAATATTTAGGACCTCGACGCCGGCAATCTTCCGGAGTTTTTCTATTATGATGCGGCTGTGCTCAACGTCGCGGGCGCTTATGGTGTAGTCGCGCGTTACGGTCTTTTTCCCTGCGGTGGCTATATCTATGGCCCCGATGTCTCCGCCCATCTGCCCGATGGTGGAGGTTATGAGCCCCACCATGCCCGGACGGTTCACAGAGCGTATGCGTATTGTGAAGGTGTATCCCTGGCTCCCCTTTATCGACATCATTCCCTTCCTGTTCCGAGCAACCCCTGTGTATTCTCTCCCCCGCTGTAGGGTCGCTCTTTTTTTATCTTATTCCTTGGCAATCCTATTCTTGACACGGAGTTTGGCCTCGATGAAGTCTCTATGCGAGACCTGTACGAGGTCTGCTATTCTTCTCACGAGGTATTCCTCGTGTTTATCGAGTATCCCGTCTGCGTACACTACCTCCCAGAGGAGTTCTATGATCTCCTTCTTGTCCTCATAACCAAAGCCCTTGTCCACGAGGCGTGTAAACCCATAGAGTGAAGTGGCTTGGTCCAGTTCTCTTCCGGCAAGGTCCATGATCTTGCTGATGTCTTTTTCAGGGAGCCCGAATTTTTTCTCAAGCCCCCTTCTCACTGTCACCAGTTCCTCATCGGCTATCTCTGCGTCAGCCTTTACTGCTTCCAGGAGGAGTGCGGCTGTTGCCATGCGCAGGGCCTCTTCCGTGGCCCTGCGGGCTGTTACGGCCTCGGCGGGTGCTATTCTCTTATCAAAGAACGCCTTTATGGATCTAAGCATGAGCAAGACCTCCTCGTATTATCCACCGCCCCTCCTGGAGCAAGGTGGCAGGGGTGGACCTTTCGCATGAAAAGAAGGGTGTTATCAGGGATTGGCTCTCGGACGGTTGTCTTTTTAATAGCATGGGCAGGTAGTGATGAGGCCGCGGCAAGAAACAGCGAGGTCTGCAATAGACCAACCCACAGTCAAGGCAGCGCCTCTCAGGAACTACCTCCCCGGAGCGATCTCTTCACACAGTTGCGCCCCGCTGTCTTGGCCTCATAGAGGGCCATGTCCGCGCGCTTGATGAGGTCCTCGAGTGACTCGTTCTGGTGGTGGAGGGCGACTCCAACGCTTATCGTAACCCTGAAAGAGGCCTCGCCGACCTGGAAGTCAAGGGCGCTGACGGCCTCCCGCACACGCTCGGCCACTACCACTGCGTCGTTCAGCGTGCGTGAGAGTACGAAGAGGCAGAATTCGTCTCCACCGTAACGGACGGGAATGTCAACTTTCCTTAGCCTTCCGCGAAGCGCCCCTGCCACGGCCTTCAAGACCGTGTCGCCCTTGTCGTGGCCATAGGCGTCGTTTATCTCCTTGAAGTTGTCGATATCCACGATGATGGCCCCAAGTCCGTCTGTATAGTCTCTGTTGTGGCTGTGTATGAGGCGGTTTACGGCCTCGTCCATATACTGCCTGTTGTAGAGCCCCGTGAGCGCATCCCTGATGGAGCGGCTGTATATTGCGTTACGTTCGTGTTCCAGTATGCGCAGGATATTCTCACGCTCTATGGCCACGGAGAGGGGAATGAGCATCTGGTCGAGTATCTCGCCCAGTTCGTCGCTTATCTCCGTTGGGCGCGATAATATGAGGAGCGAGGCCGCCTTCGTGATACCCGGCCTCTTTGTGCGCAGCGGCAGCAGCAGCGCCAGTTTCTCCTCTCCATCACGCTCCACCCTCAACCACTCATAGTCCCTTGCCTGCCCGGTCTTTTCCTGGCCTTGGCCTCCAAGCACGCGGCCATCGAGGTCACTGAAAAAAGAGGGTGGGTCCACGGGCTCTCCGTGGTAGCGGTTCCTGGCATGAAAATGCATGACACCCTCATCTTCATCTCCCTGGACGAAGAACTCTATATCCTCCACAGGGAGGACCTCTCTTGCCAGAGAGATGAGGTTTCTGGCCATGTCCCCGAAGTCCCGGTACAGGACCATGGACTTCATGAACCTCTTGAGTATGTGGTTCAGGTGGATGAGGCGTTGTAAGTCTGTGTCAGACCTTGCCATGAGGTATAGACCGCACTCCAGTCCTTTCAGGCGCTCGATAATGGGCCTCACGAGGGGGCCTGGTATGATGGAGCCATGTTGCGGTGCTATCATGCGTATGGGTTCTTTCTCGAGGATCTGGAGCGAATGCCTGAGGATGTCCTTTCCAGGCATGTAATGTTCGTGAAAGGTCTTGATGGGGTCAAAACAGGTCTCCACATCCCTTGCGAAGAGGGAGAACTCCCCGCCAAAACCGCCGAAGAGGTCGCTGGAGAATAGGATTCCGCTCTTCTTGTCGAGGGTGCAGAAGGCGCCTGGGAAGTGAAGATAGGGGGTGAAGATGAACTTGAGTTCACGGCCTCCGAGGTCGAGGCACCAGTCATGTGCGTCAATGAGCCAGATAGGGAGGCGGAGGTCGTAATGCTTTAGGAGGACGTTCGCCCGCCAGTGAGTAATGATGCAGGCGTCATCACGTGTCACGAGGTCTTCTATGAGGCCAAGGGCACCGGTGATATCAGGGTCCTGGTGGTGACAGATGAAGTAGCGTATACTGGAGAAGGGGATTATCTCCTCTACCTTACGTAGCGTATCCTTGAAGGTGAGAACCGAGCCAGGGTCTATGAGAACGGACTGGTCACCATGCTCGATGAGATATACGTGGCACTGGAACTCGTCGTCCTGGAGTTCCTGACCCACCCACCAGATGCGTGGCGCTATCTCCACGGCATGTTCGGGATCCACCTTCTCAGGGTCTACGGAGTATCCATTGCCCATCAAAAAACCTCTTTGGTACTGCTGATCAACCTTTTAGGAATGAAAAAAGAGGCCCTCCATCTTGCCACCTGTCGAGAGGACTGAGACCGCCATATGATCGGAATTCCCACGAGGAAGAACCACAAAAAGACAAAATGTGGGACAATTTATTGAATTTTTTTAGATTCTACTATGTTGCTGAACAATAGTCAACCAATTGAAAAACTTTCTGTTACATTAAAGTAAAAGGGTTGGCTTTTCTCGCCATCTCAGGCATAGTTACTCATAAAAGGCCCACAAAGGAAGGCGGACCATGACCATCTGGTTTAAAGATCATAAGGGCGTCCGTTCTATCTTCCACCATACCTCGGCGGGCCGCTAATCCATGGGCTCGTCGTGGGTCTCTTTTTTTTCATCCACTGTGCAACAGGGCCTGGGCTCGGCGCGCATGGCCTCGCGTTCGTTCTCCTCGCTATAATGAAGCCAGCCCCTCTTGAGCCTCTCGCCAAGGCTACTATCGAGTACAAACCCCTCGTCTATCATCTTTTTCTCTATATCGGCCTCAGTGCACTTGAGGAGGTCGTACTCCACGAAGACCTCTTTCTTCTCGGGGTCTATCTCAACTCTCCGCACCCCATTGAGCCTCTTGATGGCGCCGGCGGGGTCCTTGAGTTTGTCGCCGTACTCCCTGAACTTGATGCTGTGATGTCTTATGTTGTCCATGAGACCTCCTTTCCTTTCATATCATTTTCAAGTAATGGCCGGTGGGCTGAACCACCGCAGGCGAAGGGCATTGGAGACCACGGTCACGGAAGAGAGTCCCATGGCCGCGGCGGCGAATATGGGGCTCAGGAGTATGCCGAAGGACGGATAGAGCGCACCAGCGGCAAGGGGTATTAGTATTGTATTGTAGAAAAAGGCCCAGAAGAGGTTCTGGCGTATATTGCGGATAGTAGCCCTGCTGAGGGCAATGGCTGTAACGATGGCGCGCAGGTCTCCGCCTATGAGTGTAATATCCGAGGCCTCCATGGCAACGTCCGTACCTGTTCCTATGGCTATGCCCACGTCTGCCTGCGCAAGGGCAGGGGCGTCGTTGATCCCGTCGCCCACCATGGCCACAATCCTGCCCTCTCTCTGGAGTTTCCTCACCTCATGGGCCTTGTCCCCTGGTAGGACCTCGGCCAGCACCCTCGTAAGCCCTATCTGCCTGCCAATGGCCTCGGCTGTCCTCCTGTTGTCTCCCGTTATCATGACGACCTCGAGGCCCATTTTCCTTAGTTCGGCAACTGCCTCCTTGGAGTGAGGCTTGAGTTTGTCCGCAACTGCCACCAGGCCTGCGGTGCGGCCATCGACTGCCACGAACATGGGCGTCTTTCCCTCGCCTGCAAGCCTCTTTGCGCTCTCAAGGAGACTGGACGGTTCCAGGCCCTCATCTCTCATGAAGGCCTCGTTGCCAAGGAGCACTTCCCTGCCCCTCAGGGTGGCCCGTATGCCCCGGCCAGGCACTGCAACAAACTTTTCCGGCCTCACGAGATCAAGGCCCCTTTCCTCGGCCCCGCGCACAATGGCCTCGCCAAGGGGGTGTTCCGAGGCCTTCTCGGAAGAGGCCGAGTACATGAGAACATCGTCCTCTGTAAAGCCCTCCGAGGCGATGACGTCTGTCACAGAGGGTCTGCCCTCTGTGAGTGTGCCTGTCTTGTCGAGGACTATGGCCGTGAGTTTATGGGCCGTCTCCAGGGCCTCGCCCCCTTTTATCAGTATACCGTTCTCGGCGCCGCGGCCCGTACCCACCATGATGGACGTAGGGGTGGCGAGCCCCAGTGCGCAGGGACAGGCTATTATGAGCACTGCCACGAAGTTGAGCATTGCGTATGTAAGAGAGGGCTGGGGCCCAAAGAAGTACCAGACGATGAAGGTCAGGACCGCGATACCGATGACCACTGGGACAAAGTACGAGGCTATCTGGTCGGCAAGCCGTGCTATGGGGGGCTTGGAGCCCTGGGCCTCCTCCACCATGCGGATTATCTGGGCAAGTGCCGTGTCTTTACCCACCTTCTCGGCACGGAACCTGAAAGACCCGTTGCCGTTCAGAGTAGCGCCTATAACAGTATCACCTTCTTTCTTTTCCACTGGCATGGACTCGCCGCTTATCATGGACTCGTCCACAGTGGAGTGCCCCTCTATTACCTTGCCGTCCACGGGTATCTTCTCGCCCGGCCTCACGAGGACTATGTCTCCGGGCACGACCTCCTCCACAGGGACCTCCTGCTCCACTCCCGCGCGTACCACGCGGGCCGTCCTTGCGCGCATGCCCATGAGTTTTTTTATGGCCGCGCCGGTCCTGCCCTTTGCACGTGCCTCGAGAAGACGCCCCGTGAGTATGAGGACTATGATGATGGCCGAAGTATCGTAGTAGACCTCTGGTGTAAAGCCGCTGGAGGTAAACAGCCAGGGGGCAAAGGTGGCGGCCATGCTGTATATGAAGGCCGAGGACGTACCCAGGGCGATGAGGGTGTTCATGTCCGTAGTCCTGTGACGCGCTGAGGCGATTGCGCCGGCATAGAACTGCCAGCCGCACCAGAACTGCACGGGTAGTGCGAAGAGAAATTGGATGAAGAACCAGGTGCCGCGCTTAAGACCAAAGGCGCGGTCGAGGCCCGTAAGACCCGGATGGGTCATTAGGAGGATGGAGATGGAGAGGAGGGCGCCTACTACGATCTTGCGCCTAAGGTCCCTGTATTCCCTGAGGCGGGCTTCTTCCTTCTTCTGAAGGGCATCCTGCCCGCCACCTGTATCTATGACCTTGTAGCCTATGCCAGTCACCGCGGCCTTCATGGCCTCGATGCCTGCCTCACCTGGCATGAACTCCACACTCGCCTCCTCTGCCGCAAAGTTCACCGAGGCCTTGAGGACACCGGGGACCCTGGCAAGGGCCTTTTCTATCTTTGCTGCGCAGGAGGCGCAGTTCATGCCGCCTATCTGCAGTGTGATCCGCGAGGCAAGTACGCCGTAGCCAAGGCCCTCTACAACAGAGACGAGGTCCTTTCCGTCTACGACCGATGGGTCATACTCCAGAGAGGCCTTTTCTGCGGCAAAATTCACCGAGGCCTTGAGGACACCGGGAACCCCGGCAAGGGCCTTTTCTATCTTCGCGGCGCAGGAGGCGCAGTTCATGCCCGTAAGGGGGAGCGTCAGGGCCTGAGCCTTGGGGCCTTCCTTGCCAGGCACGATACCTTTCCTCGTAGGCGCAGGCGGCCCTTTCCTGGCCGCGCCTCCTCCCTCACCCCCCCTCGGGCCTGAGATGCTCGCAGGCTCTGCGTGGAGAAAATCCCGGGGCGAGGCCGCAAACCTCTCCCTGCACTTCACGTTGCAGAAGTAGTAGGTAGTACCCTTGTAGACGAATGAGCCTGCGGCCTTGGCGGGGTCGACGGTCATGCCACAGACAGGATCTCTTTCCATTGCAACCCCCATAGAGCCTCAGCCCCTTGCCTGAATTAAGGACTCAACAGGCTTATCCACCCTGGTGATGGTGATGATGATGGTGCTGGCCGTTATGTTCTGCCACAGATCCAGTGGCGGAAGAGTCCTCTTCATGGGCCTCCATATCACTACTTATACGGGCCCTCTCTATCCTCACGGCCTCGCCGCCAACGCCGTACTTGTAGACCATGAGCCCCCCCAGATCTGCGCCAAGGGCGATAATGACGCATAGGATAAAGGCCAGTGCGAGGTGAAGGAACTGGGCCTTTGGCGAGAAGCGTCTCCTCACGTACAGCCTCCAGAGAGAGAGGATAGTGGCTATTATGAGAACCGTTACTCCGAAGTGCTCATGGTTCTCCATGATGGCATGCACCTCTTCGCTGTGTTCCACCGTGGCCGCGGCATAGTACCCTGCGGCAACGGTAACGAGGGCGGCTATGTTGCCGAGATAGAGGGTGAAAGAAGCGGCACACCGGAAGTTCTCGTTCTTCGTGACTACGCCGAGAAACTCTGCCAGGAGAAATGTCGTGAAGAGCGCAATGGGATAATGGACAAAGAGTGGATGGACATTGTCCATGGCCGCCATGCCGGGAAGGAATGAAAACAGGCTCAAGATCATGAGGACGCCTCCTTAAATGAGTGTCCCGGTCACCTCTTCATGGACTCGACAAAGCGCCTTGCCGTGAGGGCAGACTCGAAGTACAGGGCATCGCCGTTGGGTCCTTCCATGATAAAGGCCCTTGCCTTGTCCACCTGGGCGCCTGTGACCGGGTCCTTTGCATACCGTATGGCAGGATTGCCCTTTAACTTGCCGACACAGTTCTTGCAACAACCATAATAGGTCTTGCCCCCTACCACTACGGGTATCTGGGGCCTGCCCATTACCTTATCAGTTACCATGCAGACTATGCCATGGTCAACCTTATATCCCTCCACAGTGTCCTGGGCATGGGAGAGGCCCATAAACCACCCACTGCCCATCATCATGGAAAAGACGGCCAAAAAGACCAGTACCCTGTATATAACCCTCTTTCGCGCTTCTATCGTAGACATCTCGAGACCTCCATCTGAGTGAAAATTCCGGCTGAGCCTGACACGCCAAGTTATCAGGATGCTGGTTTCTTGGCACAGGGCTCTATGGCCTCATACCCTCGCTCGCCCGTTCGTATCCTTATGGCCTCTATTATGGGAGCGACAAAGATCATGCCGTCACCACTGTGACCTGTCCAGGCGTGCTCCTTTATGATACCTGTAATGCGCTCCACGTCTTTATTATGACAGACAATCTCCACTTTGACTACTGAGGAGTACTTCTTGCAGTACTCTATGGACCACTTCTTCTCCTCTGATGCGGCGGCACCGAGTCCACAGACATCTATGAGTGTAAAGCCGGCCACCCCGCCTTCCATGAGTGCGTCTATCACTTCCTCTGCCTTATCCCGCCTCATATAGGCCTTTATCTCTCTCATTTCCCTCCTCCCTCTCTCCTGAACTCCCTCTCTCTCCAGAGGGTATAGATGGCAGGTATGACGAGAAGCGTGAGGATTGTTGCCGAGATCATGCCGCCCACCATGGGCGCCGCTATCCTCTTCATCACTGCCGAGCCAGTGCCAGAGCCCCACATTATGGGAAGTAGCCCGCCGATAATGGCGAATACTGTCATCATGATCGGGCGGATACGGCGCGAGGCCCCTTCCTTTACGGCCTCCTCCAGGTCTGCCCTCGTCTTGAGAGTTCCCTTCAGGAACCTCTCCCTGCAGGCCATGTTAAGGTATATTATCATTATGACACCAATCTCCGCCGAGACCCCGGCAAGGGCGATGAACCCAACGCCCACGGCAACGCTCATGTTATAGGAGAGCATATAGAGAGTCCAGACGCCGCCCACGAGGGCAAAGGGCAGCGAGAGCATGACGATTACGCTCTCGCCCACCTTCTTGAAGTTGAGGTACAGGAGGAGGAAGATGATAAGAAGCGTAAGAGGCACCACGACCTTTAGCCGTGCCTTGGCCCTCTGCATGTACTCGAACTGTCCGCTCCAGGTAAGGGTATAGCCTGGCGGGAGTTTCACGGCATCGTTGACTATCTTCTGCGCCCTCGCCACATATGTACCCACGTCCACACCCCTTAGGTCCACGTAGATCCATGCATTGAGCCTCGCGTTCTCGCTCTTTATTGCAGGCGGGCCTTTCCTTATGCGGATCTCGGCCACCTGGGCTATGGGTATATGGGCACCAGTGGGTGTGGCGATTAGGACACGCCTCAGCGACGGGATATCGCTCCTCAGTTCCCGGCCATAGCGAAGATTCACGGGGTAACGTTCGAGGCCCTCCACAGTGGTGGTAATGTTCATTCCGCCTATGGCCGACTGTATCACGTCCTGCACGTCGCCCACCGTAAGACCATATCGCGCGGCCTTCTTCCTGTCGATCTCGAAGTCCAGATAGTTGCCCCCCACGACGCGCTCCGAGTACACGGAGAGGGTGCCGGGCACGTCCCTCAGAACGGCCTCTATCTCCTTGCCGAGGCCTTCGAGGGTCTTGAGGTCATCGCCCGCCACCTTGAGGCCCACTGGTGTCTTGATACCCGTGCTGAGCATGTCGACACGCGTCTTTATGGGCATGGTCCAGGCGTTGGTCACGCCAGGGAACTTTATGGCCCTGTTCATCTCGTCCATGAGTTTATAGATGGTCATTCCAGGTCGCCACTCCTCCTGGGGCCTTAGCATTATGGTCGTCTCCATCATGGAGAGGGGCGCAGGGTCCGTTGCTGTCTCGGCTCGTCCCACCTTGCCAAATACCCTCTTCACCTCTGGAAAGGTCTTCAGTATCCTGTCCGTCTGCTGCAGGAGTTCCTTTGCCTTGGTGATGGAGATCCCCGGAAGAGTTGTAGGCATATAGAGGATATCGCCTTCGTTGAGTGGCGGCATGAACTCCCCGCCGAGTTTCTTGAGCGGAACCAAGGTCGCGACCAGGGCCAGAAGAGAGATGAGTATGAAGGTCTTCTTGTAGCGCAGGACAAAGCCCACCACAGGCCTGTATACGAAGAGAAGAAGCCTGTTTATGGGGTTCTTCTTCTCGGGCAGAATCTTGCCGCGGATAAAGTAGCCCATGAGTATGGGAACAATGGTTACGGCAAGGATGGCCGAGGCGGCCATGGAGTATGTCTTTGTAAAGGCAAGGGGGCTGAAGAGACGGCCCTCCTGTGCCTCGAGGGTGAAGACTGGCACAAAGGAGAAGGTGATGATGAGAAGCGAGAAGAATAGGGCCGGCCCAACCTCCTTTGCCGAGTCCATGATTATCTGCCAGTGGTCCTTTCCTTGTGGCGCTTCCTCTATATGCTTATGGGCGTTCTCTATCATGACTATGGCGCCGTCTATCATGGCGCCTATGGCGATGGCGATACCGCCAAGGCTCATGATATTCGCGTTGATGCCTTGGTAGTACATGATTATGAAGGCCATGAGTATGCCAACTGGCAACGTGAAGATGGCCACAAGGGCGCTCCTCACATGGAGGAGAAAGAGGACGCAGATGACAGCCACGACTATGCTCTCTTCCACGAGTTTGCCGCGAAGCGTCTCTATGGCCCGCTCTATGAGGCCGGAGCGGTCATAGACAGGGACTATCTCCACGCCCCCGGGCAGGCCCTTCTTCAGCGTCTCTATCTTCTTCTTGACATTCTTGATGACATCGAGGGCATTGCCGCCGTAGCGCATTATGACCACGCCTCCGGCCACCTCGCCCTCTCCGTCGAGGTCCGCGGCCCCGCGGCGGAGTTCGGGCCCAAGGTGTACGGTGGCAACGTCACGCACGGTTATGGGGGTTCCGTTCTTGTCAACACCTATGGCTATGTTCCTTATGTCCTCGGCAGATTTTATATAACCCAGGCCCCTCACCATGAACTCCCGCTCGCTCATCTCGAGGAGTTTGCCGCCCACATCGTTGTTGCTCCTCTTGATGGCGTGCTTCACCTTGGCAAGGGGGATATCGAAGGCCGCGAGTTTGTTGGGGTCTACCTCCACCTGATACTGCTTTACATACCCTCCGATGCTCGCCACCTCGGATACCCCTGGCACTGTCTGGAGTTCATACCTCATGTACCAGTCCTGGAGGCTCCTCAGTTCTGCAAGGTCGTGCTTTCCCGTTCTGTCCACGAGGGCATACTCGAAGACCCAGCCCACTCCAGTGGCGTCTGGGCCGAGGGAGGGGTTCACGCCCTTTGGGAGACGGCCCGCCACGAAGTTGAGATACTCAAGGACCCTGCTCCTGGCCCAGTACATGTCGGTTCCGTCCTCGAAGATAACGTATACGAAGGAGAAGCCGAAGAAGGAGTACCCGCGAACGACCTTTGCATGGGGCACAGACAACATGGCCGTCGTAAGGGGATAGGTGACCTGCTCTTCCACCACCTGCGGGGCCTGTCCCTCATAGGGCGTGTAGATGATGACCTGCACGTCCGATAGATCTGGAATGGCATCGAGGGGCGTACGGCCCATGGTGTAGGCACCAAAGGCTATGATGAAGAGGGTTCCCAGAATTACGAGAAACCTGTTGTTTACGGAGAATTCTATTATCTTCTTGAGCATCTATACCTTCCCTGCGAGGGCCTGATACCTCGTAAGTGTGCCATAGCCCCCCCGGCCCTTGGGCCGCTGGCATTGTTTTCTTTGCAACTTTCTTTTTCAAAAAGAAAGTTGAAGAAAAGAACTTTTATTTCCCGCTTTCTTTTGGAAAAAAGAAAGCGGGGCAAAGAAAACCAGTTCCAGGCCGCGCTTTTCGCGGCCTGGGCTACTTCATACCCTTCATGGGCATCTTCATGGGCATATCTTTCTTCATACCTTCCATCTTCATGCCCTTCATGGGCATATCTTTCTTCATGCCGGGCATCTTCATACCCTTCATGGCCCCGCCCTTCTTCTTCGAGCCCTTCATCTTCTTTGCCTCGAGCATCTTGGAGACCGCCTCCTTGAGGCTACTCTCCGAGTCTATGAGGAACTGCGCAGATGTCACCACCGTGTCGCCGGGTTTGAGGCCAGAGCGCACCTCATAGTAATCGTCGGTCTCTGCGCCGAGGACCACGTCCTGGGGTCTGAACTTTCCGTTGCCGCGCGAGAGTATGACGACGCTCCGCTTACCCGAGAGGAGGACCGCCTCCTTGGGTACTGCCACGGCCCTTCGGCTTACTACCGCCCTCAGTGTCATATCAGCGTACATATCGGGCTTGAGTCTGAAATCCGGGTTATCGAACTCCACCCTGACGCGTATGGTCCTTGTCTTTGGCTCCACAAAGGGGTATATGAACGAGACATGGCCGTGAAAGACCTTCCCAGGGTAGGACGCAAGGGTCATATCCACGCCCTGGCCGAGCCTCACCCAGGGGAGTTCGTACTCGTAGATATCGGCATAGGCCCAGACCGTGGAGATATCCGCTATGGTGAAGAGGTTTCTTCCAGGCTGGACGTACATGCCCTCGACCACGGGCTTATCCACAATGATTCCTGTTACAGGCGAGAGGATACGGAGTGTACGCTTTGCCTTGCCAGTCTCCTCTATCTCCCTTATCTGGTCCTCGGGCACATCCCAGAGTTCGAGCCTCCGCCTGCTGAGGTCAACGAGGGAGGTCCTGCGCACCTCTTTCATCCTCGCGGCCATCTTCCTGGCAAGGAGGAGTTCTTCCTCGGCGGATATGAGTTTGGGGCTGTAGAACTCGAGGAGCGTATCACCTCTATTCACCTTCTGACCCGTAAAGTCGAAATAGAGTTTCTCCACCCAGCCGTCTATCTTGGTGTGTATGTGATAGACCTTCTTCTCGTCATAGGTGATACGGCCAACGGTCCTTATGGTCTTCTCTAACCTCATGCGGCGCACCTTGGCCGTGCGCACACCCATGTTCTGTATGGTCACGGGGTCTATTTTAACCGTACCCGGCTCCATGGTATCTTCCTCACCCTCGTATACTGGTATGAGGTCCATGCCCATGGGCGACTTCCCCGGCTTTTCGGAGATATAGGACGGGTCCATGGGGGCCTTGTAGTACAGTATCTTCCTGCCCTTCTTCCCTGCCCCCCCCTCTGCCGGTGCGGACGCTTCCCTGCCGTGTCGGGAGGTCATGTACAGCCCCCCTGCCCCCATTATGCCCCCCAGAAGGAGGAGCAGTAATATCAAGAAGACTTTTTTCATTTATGTAGACCTCTCACTTTGTGAATTCCGTGGCCGTAAGCCTCTCGAGCTCGGCTATATCCTTCAGGTAGTCCGCAAATGACCGGTAATAGATGAGCCTGAAGTCTATCCACATGGACTGGGTCTCGAGGAGCCTTCCCAGCGACTCCTTGCCTGTCTTGTACCTCGCCTCTGCAAAATCCATGGAGTCCTTGGCCTCTGGTATGAAGCGTTTCTTGTAAAGAAGGGCTATCCTTCTCGATGTACTCATGTTGTAGTAAACCTCTTTCACAAGCCCGCTTATCTCCTGGAGTTCGGCCCTCTTCTCGAACCGCGAGGCAAGGGCCCCTTCCTTCTTCTCATCGAGAGAGGCCCTGTTCTTTCTGAACCAGATAGGTATGCTCACTCCGAGGGTAAAAGACAGGGCGTCGTCGCCTGCGTTCCTCGTCATGGAAGGAGGCTGGCCTATCTGTGAGTAATTCACCCCAACGCTGAAGTCCGGAAGGTAACTGAAGCGCGCGAGTTTCCTCTCCAGTTCGCTCTTTTCCACTCCAAGGCCAGCGAGCCTTATGTTCTCGTTGTACTTTCTTGCAAGGTCAAACATCTTTTCTACCGTGAGGTCCACGTCCAGAAAGTCTGGCTCTTCTATTGGGCCCACTTCTGTATCCGGCGGCCTGTCAAGGAGGGTATTGAGCCGCGCCGTAACGGTCTTTCGCATGTCCCTGGCCTTGAGCAGGGCGAAGGTGGCGCCTGCCGAGGACTTCTGGGCCCGGACGAGTTCGTCGAGTTCCGAGACATCGAGACCATAGTTGCGCCTGCTTATCTCAGCGAAGTACTCGAGAACGGCCTCGTTCTCTTTCTGAAGTTCAATGGCCTTGTCCACGAAGTAGAGTTCATAGTAGGTCTTCTTGACCTCTGCGGTAAGGTCACGGAGGAGTTTTTCATACTCAAGGCGCGCTATTTCGGCTTCTTTGGACGCTATGTCCCCCTTGAGGCCGAGTTTGCCCGGAAAGGGCAGTTTCTGGCTCAGCGAGAAGGCGCGGTCCACGGGGCCAAGGCGTGTCTCTATCTCGCGCGCGGGCTCGGTGTACCTGAGAACCGGGTTCTCAAGGGCCCTTGCCTGGGCCGGCCTCTCCTCGCTCATCTTCCAGCGACGAAAGGCGGCCCTGAGCCTGGGGTTTCGCTCCCTTGCAAGGCCGATAAAATAGGCAAGACTGCGCCTGGCCGGCCCTGCCTTCTTCTCGGGCGCCTGAGGGTCCTCTGGCTCGGACCTTGGGGCCCGGTCTACCTCCAGCCCTTCGCGTTGTGAAGTGACCATGGCACGAGAAGGAGTCTCCATCGCAGTGCCTGCGCCAGATGCCTCCAAGGGCACCAGGAAGACCAGGAGCATTAGCGCGGAAAAGATGGTCCCAACCCTGAGCCCCCCTCTCCTTGGAGCAGGGGCCACGGCCCAACCGATCCTTTTTTTCTCAAGGCTCAACATGAATGCCCCCTCTTTACTCAGCCCATCTTTTCTACCAATAGTAGAAAAGATGGGTAAAAAAAAGCCATCGCCGTCTCCAGACCATTTGCAACCATACCACAGGCCTGGAACGGCCATAACTCTATAAAACTCCTGGCCCCTGCCCTCTACCCCGGAAGAGGGACCGCCTATGATACCAAGACAACCCTGTAGATCCTTTAGAACAATCCTTTGCCAGGGCCAAGTGGCAGGTCTCTGTCCCTATCCTCCCCCCTCACGAAAAATCGCCCACAACTCAGAGTGCGCCTGCACCTGCGCCCTGCCTCACAGCCCCGGGATACAGGGCTTGTTCAGGACTTTTTCTCCAGTTCCTTTTTTTTCTTCTGAATCAACTCATCGAGCCTTTTCAGTTCTTCTGGGTCTACCTCGGCCAGGGTGTCCACAAAAGACGCCGCCGCCGAACCCGTGGAGAGATCGAAGATATCCTTGAAGATCCTGGCAGAGACCCTGCGGGCAAACTCCTCTCTTGTGAGGGTGGCCTCGAAGATAAAGACGCCGCCCCTCTTTTCTTTCTTCAGGAGGCCCTTTTTCCTGAGCCTCTCCATTACAGTTAGTACTGTTGTAAGGGCCGTGGGGCGCGATCTGTTTATATGCTCGTGGACGGCCTTGCCGCTCATGCCACCGAGGTCCCAGAAGGTGTCCATGATTTCCTGCTCAAGGCTTCCGAGCATGCCTTTTTGTGTATTACCAGTCATAATAAAAATTATATTCTACGCTCTGTAGAATGTCAAGGATTTTAGTATTAAGATTTGTTAATCTACCCTCTTCTGATCTACCCTCTTCTGCATGAAAAATCATGACATCTGAATAGGTTGCACCTTCGCTACAAAACTCGTCAAGAGATGCCCCTCTGCCAGGGCCCTACATCTACGGGCATGTACCCTTTCCTGCCCTTCCGTGCCATGAAGACCGGTCTCTTTCATATACCCCTCTCACCCTGCCCCCCATACGCCGTTTTCCCAGATCCACTGACAGTACCTACCAGGCCTTGGATGCAGAGTGAGGCGATACAAACCCCACCTCCCCCCAGATGCCCCTGTGCCCTTGCCAATGGTTTGCCGATTGTCTTCATCTCTCCAAACTTCGTCATTATACACCAGATATTAATAAATCTCAACTCGTACTTCTTCTTCCACATGAATAATACTGCCATGAGCCATGAGAAGGCCGGGCGGAGAGATCATTCAGACCGCAACGTCGCAAGACCGAGACACCAGGTGGCCTTTCTTGCCTCATAATTCTTGACAAAAGGCCATCTCTTCTATATACAGAGAGAATATGGCAATGCACGCAGAACAGAGAAGGGGCGGAATATGGCAATCTCCTGCCAGGGAGGCCCGGCCAACTGGCCCAAGAGACCCTCGCATCCCCAGGAGGGGCACCGAGTTCCTTCTTGTCCTCTCGTTCTTTACGGCCATGTTGCTCATGGCTACAACGGTAATGGCCGGGCCCGGTAGCGGCAGGGCCATCTTCAGGGCCAAGTGCGCCTCCTGCCACAGCGTAAAGAGACCAGGAAAGAAGCCCACCATAGAGGAGAGGCTCAGCGAGAAGGGGCCTGCGCTCTGGTATGCAGGGAGCAAGTTCAGAGAAGGCTTCATCGAGGCCTGGCTCCGCCACCCAACACCCATACGCGGGATGAAGTACAACTCCCTTACAGAGAAAAACGACGGCAATCATATGGCCCTCCCGGCAAGAGAGGCGGTGGAGGTAGCGGCCTACCTCCGGGGTCTCAAGTCACCTGATGTAATGGAGGCCAACATCAAGCCCCGGGCAACGGTGCGAGGCAGGTTCATATTCCAGAAAAAACTCGGGTGCTACGGGTGTCACACCATCAGGCGGGGCTCCAAGGTTGTGGGCGGTCTCACGGGCCCTACCCTTATTGGGACGGCAAAGAGGCTGAACCCTGACTGGATTTACTCTTACATAAAAAACCCAGGGGCCTTCACACCCACGAGCCCCATGCCAAGGTACTCCAAGATGCTCTCAGAGGTCAAACTCAGGGCCCTTGTGGAGTACGTTGCGGCGCAGGAATAAACCTACTGGAAAAGGGCATGAGTTTCAGGATCCTTCTAAAGACAGCGGCACTCATCGTCTTTCTCAGTGCCCTTACCATGGGCCCGGCCAGTGCCGGAACGGCCAAGGAAGTCTACCGCTTCTACTGCGCGGCATGCCACGGCCTCTATGGCAAGGGTGACGGCCCCAACAACACCCCCACACAGCCTGTCAGGCCGCGAAACCACACCAATGCCGCGAAGATGAGCCAACTCAGCGACGAGGACCTCATCAACGTCATAAGAGAAGGCGGGGCCGCTACGAACAGGTCACGCATGATGCCGCCCTTTGGCGATACCCTCACGAAGAAAGAGATAAGCGAACTAAAAGACTACCTGCGCCAACTCTGCAAGTGCTCGGCAAAGTGAATACAAAAAAACGGTGTGCCATCTCTCCAGGCCCACCGTTTTTTTTACTTGATTCCCCTCGTCCCGTCCATTATTGTTCCACCGGCCAGAAGGCCGGTGGAAGAGTTTTTCCCTTCTACACCCCTGCGCCCTGCACCGGCCAAGGCACTTTCCGGTGAATAGTTTCTCCCCTAAAAGACGGGGGTTACTTGTATGCTAAAATCTCTGAATAATTCGTCCCTGGATCAAGGAGACAAAAGGGCCCTTCGTGCCCTCGGCCACTGACTCCCCTTTC
The DNA here is from genome assembly GCA_964407495.1 of uncultured Thermodesulfobacteriota bacterium. GTDB lineage: Bacteria > Desulfobacterota > GWC2-55-46 > GWC2-55-46 > JADFVP01 > JAJRZX01. Next base: position 60,795 of record CAYOVP010000001.1, on the reverse strand, counting down.
TCCATCTCTCCTACTTTTGGCCCTTCTTGCCCGCTCTGCCCCCCACGTGCCTGCGGCTCATATTGAGGTATAGTTTGGCTTCCTCGAGGTCTGGCCGCACGCCGAGGACCCACTTGAACTCCTTCTCGGCGTCTTCATACCTCCCGGCATTGAGGTATGCCTCGCCGAGGTTGAAACGCGCGGTGACGTTATCGGGCTTCAGGGCCGCGGCACGCTCGTAATAACCTATTGATTTCTCGAAGTCTTCCCTGTCAAAGGCAACATATGCAAGGCCCATGAGGGCGTAGAAGTTCTCCTTTGAGTGCAGCGAGTCCTCGAGGGCCTTCTCTGCCTTCTTCTTCTGTCCAAGGGCAAAGTATGCGTCAGCCATCAGGTTGTATGCCTCTGGCAGGCCGGGGGCCTCCTTTAGGGCCTCCTTGGCATCAAAGAGTACGCTCTTGTATGCCCTTCTCTTGAAGTAGGCCTTGCCGTGCGAAATATGGTTACGCGCATCAGTTGGCACCGTGTCCTTAAGGACCTCGTACTCCCTGGCATCCTCAGAGTCAGGGGCAACATAATTACCGAGTTTCTTTCCCTCCACTATCTGGGCGGTCTCCACAACGTCCACTGAGTCGGAGAACCCCATAGGCTTTATCATCCCGCCTATGACGTAGATCCTGTCTCCCACCAGAACCGAGGAGGCGGCGCGGCGCGGCACATTAAGAGAGGTATCGGGCTCCCATTTCCCGAGGGTCCCGTCCTCAAGGATCCTTGCCCTCTCCACGCTCGTCAGGTTTATGGTATTATGACCTGCAAAGGTATAGAGCGTGTCTCCCGCCACTAAGGCCGTATTCAGAAAACGCCTCGTATACAGGGGGCTCGTCTCTGCCCACTCTGTGAGTGTGCCGTCAGGGTTTGCCACCGCAGTCTCCACGGACTCCATGGCCCTCTCCGGGCTGTTCACGTGTCCGCCGATGACATAGAGCCTGCGGCCCTTTCTGGCAAAACCAGAGATGTACCTATCGTGGTTATAGAAACTATCGTCCTCCCAGGTGCCGAGACTGCCGTCAGTGTTTATCCTGGCTCGCTCTACGTCGTTCAGGAAGTCTCCGCCAAAGCCCCCTCCGGCATAGAGCCAGCCGTCCACGGCGAAGACCTCTCCACCACGGCGTGGGAAGTGCATCTTTACCTTCTCGAGAGTCCACTTTCCGATGGTACCATCCGGGTTAATCCGTGCACGCTCCACGGATTTAAGAAGGCGCGGCGGCTTCTGGTCCTCGGCGCCAGTGTAGACCTCGTCAAGGGACTCGCCCCCCATGACATAGATATAGCCATCGTGAATAACAGCAACTGGGTAGACACGGGGCATGGTAAGGGGCGAGGAATACTTCCAGGGGCTTAGCGTACCGTCGGGCCGGACATCGGCATACTCAACGCTCTTGAAGATCTTGAGCCCCTTCTTGCTGAACTCGCCGCCTCCTATGGCGTAGATACGCCTGCCTATGGCCACGGCGGCCACTCCTGCGCGCTTTTTCTGCATGGGGCGGGCATATATCCACTTTTCTATCCAGACCTTTTTGCCGGTTTTTACATCTGCCCGGGTACTGGCCCCACCTTTGGCGGCCTTTTCCGTAGCGGCTGCGGCCTTCTCGGCAGAGGCGGGCCTTGCCGCATCTGTCGCCTCCTTCTCAACGGAGGCCTTGCCAGCCGGCTTCTGAGGACCCTTCGAGCACCCGGCCAGAACGAAAAGACTCAGAACAAAAAATACCAACAGGGCGCCAAGGCCCCGTTTTTTATCGAGAAACATGCTACCTCCTTACAAGAAACGAGAAAGGCCCGAATATTAAAAGACCTTACTCTCTCTTTGAAAAGAGAAAGTAAGACAGGGTAAACCTTTTCCAGCGGCCCAGAGGGCGCTGGAAAAGACGGCAATATCTTACAATCTTTACCTCTGGCTTGTCAATGTGTAAGGAGGGGATGGGTCCTGCCTCATGGCCTCAACCAGCGCAACAGGAGAGTTCCCTAACGTCCTTTGTAAAGGTCTGCGCACAGAGTTTCAGGCCTTCTACCATGGTAAGGTATGGAAAGAGCATCTTGGAGAGTTCTCCCGTGGTCATTCCCCTGGAGACAGCCATGGCCGCTGTCTCTATGACCTCGCCGCCAGATGCGGCGAGGACCTGCACACCGAGGATGCGGCCCGTCCCGCGCTGGGCGACCATCTTTATAAAACCCCGCGTATCAAAGTTCACACGGGCGCGCGGTATGTTCTCGAGCGCCAAGGTCCTGGTATCCGTACCGATCCCCCGTGCCTTGGCCTCTTTCTCCGTAAGTCCCACCACAGCGGCCTGGGGGTCTGTGAAGACAACGGCAGGCATGGCCGTAAGGTCGAGCACGGCCTCGCCCCCTGTCATGTTGATGGCCGCACGCGTACCTGCCGCAGCGGCGACATATACGTACTGTGGCAGGTCCGCGCAGTCCCCTGCGGCATATATATGTGGAACAGTGGTACAAAGACGCTCGTCAACTACCACGGCCCCTTGGGGGGTTGTCTCTATGCCCACTCTCTCAAGTCCAAGGCCCCTCGTATTGGGCCTTCTGCCAGTTGCAACGAGAACTCTCTCGGCCCGCACCTCTCCAGAGGGGGTTGAGAGCAGAAACTCCCTCCCATCATGAGTTACTGAGTCTGGTACAGTATGAAGCAGGACCTCGGCGCCTTCGTCTCTGAAGACCTTTACAAGACCCTCTCCAAGGGCCGGGTCCTCACGGGAGAGAAATGTGCTTCTCGCCATTACCGTCACCCTCGAGCCAAGACGCAGGTAGGCCTGAGCGAGTTCGAGGGCCACTACAGAGCCTCCAAGCACAACAAGGTGTCCAGGAATTTCCTCTGCAACGAGGGCCTCGGTCGAGGTCCAGTAAGGGGTCTTGACAAGGCCTGGTATGGGGGCGATAGATGGGCTCGCGCCCGTTGCAATCAGTATTCTCTCGGCCCGGATCTCTTCCTCACCTCCGTCCCCGCGCCTCACAACGAGGGTATGGGGGTCCAGAAAAACTGCCCTGCCGTGTACAAGGCGTATGTCTTCGTGGCCCTTGAGTATGTCCTCGTACTTTGCCCGGCGAAGCCTCTCTACAAGACGCTGGCGTTGCCCGGCAAGAGAGGCGGGGTCCAAGGCAGGAGAGGTCCTGGCAATGCCACTGAAGGGGTGAGAGGAGATGAGGTGCGCTACCTCCGCGGCCCGTATCAAGGCCTTTGAGGGCACACACCCGATGTTTACGCATGTGCCGCCTATAAAGGGAGCCGCCTCTATCATGGTCACCTCTGCCCCCCTCTCAAGGGCCTTGAGGGCCGCGGCAAAGGCCGCAGAGCCAGACCCAATGATCGCTATTCGCACTCCTGGCGCATCCTTCTCAGCCATCTCCGCCCTCCTTTTCATTCCCTATGCACCTGCCGCATTCGTCCCTTCCCTTCCTGAGGAGGGCGTAGACAGTAAGAAGTATGAAAAGACCAAGGGCGGGAAAGAGTACGTAATCGAGATACCCCACTGCCGCGGAGAGCCCCACCACCCCAAAGAGTATTACAAGGACAGGGGTGAAACAGCAGAGGGCCGCTATGATAGTGCCGATGACCCCGGTCTTTAAGAGCGTAGACTTACGCATAACCCGCCTCATGGCACTAACAGGTGCCGCCGCACCTGGTCATAAGATATACGATGCCCACGAGTATTACAGCAAAGATTATAAACCCCGCCCAGCCCGCCTTCCTGTTCTCTGTCTTCTTCATTTCTTTTCTTCCTCCAACTCCGCCGGATATCCAAGTTCCGTTACGGCCCTGGCAATAGCCTCGGCAGAGAGCAGGCTGTCGTCATACGTCACGTTCGCTCTCCCGGCCTTTCGGTCCACTTGTGCCTCCAGTACGCCCTCCATCTTGAGGACGCGGCGGCGTATGGTTATGGGGCACATGTTGCAGGTCATGCCGGATACGTGGATTACAGCCGTCGCCTCCTTTGAAGATGCGTATCTTGCCGGTATGGCCGCAAGGACGGCGAGCATGACGACTATTAATAATTTTCCCATGATAAGTTCTCCTTACTCGATAATATAGGGCAGGACCGAGGGAAGAAGGAGCAGGAGGAGCGCGAGTCCGCCGAGGATAAAGAGCATTACAGGCCTACGGGGTGCGCAGCCGCCCGCGGCGCACGCCCTTCTGCCCCTTACGTGTCTGAAGCCCGCGATGCCGATTAGCGAAAGGGTAATAAGGGCGAATAGGGGCCTCAGTGGTTCCATCTTCACAAAAACCCCTGCCGAGCCGAGGCCCAGGAGGACCACCAGAAGAGGCCCCACGCAGCAGGCCGAGGCAAGCCCTCCTGCGATGACCGCGCCAATGAGGCTCGTCTTCTCTCCCTTTGGGCCCGGCACGTTCATCCTTCTTCCTCCAGGGCCTTCAGGATGGGACAGGGGTCAAGGCCTCCCCTCTCGCCGCACTTTTCTGCAAGTTCAAGGAGCACGTCCCTCATGCGGGCCATCTTTCTCATCCGCTCCTCCATTTCCTCCGCCTTCTGCTCTGCCAGGGCCTTGACGCTCTCGCACTCACTCCCATCAGAGCGTATGGAGAGAAGTTGCCCTATCTCATGGAGGGTGAAACCCAGTTCCTTGGCATGGATGATAAACCTGAGACGCCTGAGGTCCTTGCCAGAGTACACCCTGTAACCGGACTCCCTGCGGGCCGGTTTTTCCAGCAGTCCCCTGCCTTCGTAGTAGCGCACAGTATCAACAGAGACGCCGGCCAGTCTGGAGAACTCGCCTATCTTCATACCCCGAGTATAAACCCTGGAGTAGGCTCCAGAGTCAAGTCTTTTTTTTTAGGCAGAGGGTATACCCCAAGGCGACAAACCAGCATGGAGGACGGAAGATACAGGGCCAGGCGGCCATACGGTCTGCACTGCCACCTGGGAGTCCTCACCAGGGTAAACCCGGGCCTTGAGGGGTTGTTAAGAAATGGAAAAAACTCGTATGAGGTGAATTAGGGTAGGCGCCCCTCTGCCCCACGACATGAGGAAAACTTGGCACAGGGGCCTGGGCTACACAAACCCAACTGCAGGTGTAGAAGCATGTTCAGCCCATCCTGTGTTGACGCGAAATCCCCTCTGCATCTGATATGGAGACACCGAGGTCCTTGAGGCGGCCTGTCTCGATATTGTACACCCAGCCATGTACGCTGAGGGGCCTGCCAGCCTTCCAGGCGTTCTGTACGATGGTGGTGTGGCAGACATTATAGACCTGCTCGATTGTATTGAGTTCAGAGAGGAGGTTCCACCGCTCCCTGAAGTCCTTCACCGCGTCTATCTTCTCCTGGTGATAGCGGTATATGTCCTTTATGTGACGGAGCCAGTTGTCTATGAGGCCGTGCTCCTTACCGTCCATGGCGGCCTTCACACCTCCACAGCCGTAGTGTCCGCAGACGATTATGTCATTTATGTTAAGTACCTGTACCGCGTACTGGATGACAGAGAGGCAGTTGAGGTCTGTATGTACCACGAGGTTCGCGATGTTGCGGTGTACGAAGATGGAACCAGGCAGGAGGTCTACGACCTCGATCGCAGGGGCCCTGCTGTCAGAGCAACCTATCCAGAGGAGGCCTGGTTTCTGTTCCCTGGCAAGGTCGGAGAAAAAAGTCGGGTTGATACCCGTTATCTTTTTGGCCCAGTGCTTGTTCCTCTCAAGGAGTTCCTTCAACTGCATCTCTCTTCCTCCTCTGCTTCTTCGTAGTAGTCTTGCACAAGGGGCATACCCTTGGCAGTGGGCGGTCAGGTCCTGACGACCCCTCTCGTATCTTGCGCCTCGATGGGCTCCTTTTTGCCCTCCTTGTCGATATTTACAAATGTTATGCGGTTCTCGAAGACAAGGGTCTTCTCGCCAGACTCGATGGAATCGCAGAACACGCGCACATTGTACGTAACAGACGTGCGTCCCCGCCTGGCAAGGTCTATCTCGAACCTCAGGACAGAGCCCATGCGTATGGCCTTCTTGAAGACCACGTTCTCAAGGCCTATGGTAACGAACCTGTGGCCCGGAAAGTCCAGGTTGGCCGTAATATATGCATACTCGTCCACCCAGCGAAGTAGATAACCGCCAAAGAGATACCCGTAGTGATTGAGGTGCTCTGGCAGGACAAGTTTGTGGTTTACCATCTGCAGGGTCTCCTTTAGACTTCTCCCTGACCTTGCCTTATAGATTGTACGGATTAAGAGACAAGATACCTGATTTATCTGAAAATTAAAAGTCTTTAGTCGCATTATCCGAAGAAAATTGCCGACCCTTCCCAGCAGAAGGACAAAAAGACCGCCCCCCACTTCGAAAGCGCCCCCCCTTCTCAGGGTTTGCAAGAGGGAGCGGTCCCACAAAGGCATGGCAAATGGGCAGGGCAGCACCTGTCCATCGTCATTGAAGAAAGGCCCGCCTTCTGTTAAACTGATACGCAACGGGACCCCACGAAGATAGGGGCCCCACCTTACCCGTACAGGCAAACCCTCGGCAGAGGAGCCAGTGCCGACCAGCCGGTAGAGAGAGGATATGATGACAGAGAGAGCCATACTCCCCCTTGTCCTTGCCGCGCTCCTCGTAATCGCCGGTTGCACACACTACGCCTGCTCACCGCCAAAGCATTACCACGACCCCTGGGTTGCCAATGGAGACACCTATCCCACCATCGAGGCATGCATGACAGCGATATGGGACGTAGGGGTCTGCTCCGATGAGACGCCTGCCGTGGCAGATCTACAGATAAGATGGGCCCTCGACTGCAGGGCCTACTGCCAGAGGGTCTCAGAGAAAGACCATATAAAGTCCTGCATGGGGGTCTCCATGAACCAGGACCACGGCAGACCCCTCTGTAAACGCGTACCCCTGACTACAGACGATACGGATATAATCGCACCCTGGTACATCATCTGCTCCGACCTCTCGGCAACGTGCCAGTGCGTGCCAATGCGGAAAAAGAAGAGAAGATAATCATCTGGCAATAGACAAGAGTTCCGATACCTCCCCCTATCGGCACTTCCAAGGGAGGACCATCCCTCCTGCCCCTTTCCATCTGCGCGCGGCACCGTCTGCCCAGACCAGCGTGGCGCTGGTCCTTGACAGGGCCTGTTTTTGAAGTATGCTTCATATATATCGAGCATGAGAGGCGGATAAAGGAGAGTGCCTGAGAGAGACCCGCACCGGCCCTTCCGCCAGCACTGAGACCGCGCACTGCGTAACTCTCTCTTACCAAGGAGGACTGAAAATGGCCATAACACTGCCCGACCTTCCATACGCAAAAGACGCCCTTGCCCCTTACATCAGCGAACGCACTCTGGAGTTTCATTATGGCAAGCACCACAAGGCCTATGTAGACAAGACCAAGGCCATGATAGGGGGTACAGACCTCGAGGGCGCAGACCTCGAGACCATAATACAAAAGACCGCTGGCAAGGCCGACCAGACCGGCCTCTTCAATAATGCGGCCCAGGCCTGGAACCATGCCTTCTACTGGCAGTGCATGAAGCCCGGCGGAGGGGGCGAGCCCACGGGTGCTGTACTCGCGAAGATCAACACCGACCTCGGTGGGTACGAAAAGTTCGCCGAGGCCCTGAAGAATGCAGGGGCAACGCAGTTCGGGAGCGGCTGGGCCTGGCTGGTGCTTCGTAACGAGAAACTGGAGATAATCAAGACCGCCAATGCCGATACCCCCCTTGCCCAGGGCCTCAAGCCGCTCCTTACAGTAGATGTCTGGGAGCACGCCTATTACCTCGATTACCAGAACCGCCGCCCCGACTACCTTGCGGCCTTTGTAGAGAACCTCATAAACTGGGACTTTGTTAAGGCGAACCTCGCCGGTTGAAGGCCCGCGCCAGGGGCTTTTTTTATCCTGAAGAGATCCTACAGGAAAAGGCCCTGATGATGGGGGAAGGGAAGTGGGGAACCGGGAAGGTGCCGGGTTTACGGGGAGGGCCGGGCCTAAAGAGATGGTAATGACCTGGTCTTTCCGGGGCTATAGCGATCCGTTGAGGGTCAGGCCCTCCATGAAGTCTCCATCCGAGGAGCGGACAAGTCCGAAGAAGGCACTCACGACCTTTGGGTCGAACTGCTTGCCAGAGCATCTCTTGAGTTCCTCGAAGATGAACTTCATGGGAAGGCCCTTTCTGTAGGGCCTGTCCGATGCCATGGCATCCACCGTGTCTGCCACTGAGAGTATGCGCGCCTCAAAGGGGATGAGTTCGCCCTTGAGGCCGTCGGGATACCCCCTTCCGTCGTAGAACTCGTGGTGGTGGCGGACGATGGGAACGATGTGCTCGAGTTGACGAATATTGGAGAGTATCTCTGCGCCCTTGAGGGGGTGTTTCTGGAGTTGCTCTGTCTCCTCGGGCGTGAGTTTGCCGGGCTTGTTGAGTATGTCCTCATAGGTGCCTATCTTGCCTATGTCATGGAGGAGCCCGCCTATCTCAAAGTCCTTGAGCCTGTCGCCGTCTATCCCGAATTTTCTCGCAAGTTTCAGCGCAAGGGCCGTAACCCGTTCTGAATGACCGCGCGTCCAGGGGCTCTTTGCATCAATGGTATCGGAGAGGGTCTTTATGGTGGAGATGAGGAGGTTCTCCAGGTCTCCCACGAGGCGCGAGTTCTCGAGGGCCACCACTATCTGGGCAGAGAGTTTCTCGAGGGTGGCCAGGTCTGCCGGTCCAAAGGCCGCAGGCCTTCGCGAGGCGAGGCTCATTATGCCCGTTATCTCGCTCTTTACGATGAGGGGGAGCCTTATGAGGGAGAGATAGCCTGCCTCGAGGAGTCTCTCCTCAAAGGGGAGGCGTTCGTGTAATTTTCTGAGGTCAGAGATGTACTGGGGCCGTTGCGTGGCCAGCACCTCGATGGCGCTCGTCTCGCCAAGGGGGACGAATTCCGCTTCATCGACACCGCGTGACTGGAACCCTGCGGCATATACGAGACCGCCCCCTTTATTGTCCACGAGCCTTAGTGTGCACATGTCGCAGGCCACCACCCTTCCTATCATATTCACTGCGATGAGGCGTATCTCCGAGGCATCGAGGGTCGAGAGTATGGTCTTGTCTATCTCGTGCATTACCTCCAGGGTCTCTATCTCGTGTGAGAGTTCCATGGCCCGGTCTATGGCGTCCTTGGCATGGCGCGCCTTTTCAACGGCAATGGATACATGGTGGCCGATGCCCCTTAGGAGGGCCATCTCCCGCTCATCCAGACCGTCCCGCGCCTGCCTGTACCCAAGGACGAGTACGCCTATCTCCGAGGTCTTTCCCTTGAGGGGGATGATGGCGAGGGTCTTGATCTCATGGAGCCAGCCAAAGTGCCTGGCAACGTCGCCCGAAGGGACTACCTGCGGCCCTCTTGCAAAGGCCTCGCGGAGCGCGGAGCCGTGGAGGTCGAGAAACTCTGTCTTGAAAAGAGGGACCTGGTCGCGCGAAAGCCCCGCGGAACTCGTAGGCACGATGCGCTGGCCGCGGCCATTCTCAACGAGATAACATAGCGTTACGTCCGAACCAGTAACCGGCCCCGTGCTCTCTACTATGCGGTCGAGGAGTTCATCGAGGTTGTCGGTGTGGGCTATGGCCTCCGTAATCTTGAGGAGGTTGAGCGTAATCTCCATCTCCTTCTTGATATTCTCCTCCGCGGCCTTGCGCTCGCTGATATCGCGTATCATACCGATGGCGTAGAGCCTGTCCTTGATCCTCACTGTAGAGATGGCATGCTCAATGGGAAAGACCGACCCGTCCTTTCTTGTTGCCTTCATTTCAATGGCCCTGCCAACCATGGGACACTTGCCCGTATCCCTGAAGGCGCCAAACCTCTTTATAAAGGCTTCTCTTGACTTCTCCGAACCCAGCAAATCTGGGAAATCCCTTCCAACGGCCTCTTCCTCTTCATAGCCGAATATCCTCACTGCCGCGGGGTTCCAGTAAACCACGGTCCCAAGGTCATCTATAATAATAATGGCGTCCTGGGCCGTCTCGGAGATGGCACGCATCTTCTCCTCGCTCTCCCTCATCGCCTCCTCTGCCCTTATGCGCTCAAGTTCGGCAGAGGCCCTTGCGGCCATTATGGAGAAGACCTCCTTCGCCTTCTTGGGCAGGGTAAGAGGCGACCTGGAGAAGCAACTCAATACACCGATGGGCCGGCAGTGCCTGTCCCTGAGAACGGAACCCACGTAACCCTCGGCGCCCATCTCTTGTAGGGGCAAATACTCTGGAAAGAGTTTCCTTACATCCCTTGGAAATTCGCAGTAGCCACTGGAAACGACCTTCTCACATGGCGAGCCAACGAGGTCATACTCTACATCCTTTAGATAATCGCCATCGCAAATCATGGAAAGGCAGACCACCTTGCCATCCCTGATGTCCGCTATCGCACAACAGTCCACGCCGAGCCACTTCGAGAGTTCGCTTACAAGGCCGTCGAAGAACTCCTGGCCCGTGCTTGCGGCAGTGGCCCTCACGAGGGCACCGAAGGCGTCCTCGTCCTCCTTGCGCCTTGTTATGTCATAGGCAATGGCAAGGATTATACCGTCTTCTGGTATGGGGCGGGATGTCCATGAGAGCCACTTTACTCTGCCGTCCTTGCATACATAGCGGTTCTCGAAGTCCGTTATCTCCGTGCCCTTCATTAGTTTGGACTCACGCGCCTCGAGGGTCCTCGCCCTGTCCTCGGGATGTATGAAGTCAAGGACAGGCCTTGCGAGGAGTTCTTCGGTGGTGTATCCCAGGGTCTCGGTAAAGGCCGGGCTCACGCGCCGGAAAAATCCCTTGAAGTCGATGATACAGGCCATGGAGCCTGAGAGGTTGAAGAGCCTGTCAAGGTCCTGTATGGCCCGTTTTCTCTCCGTAATATCGCGCACAGTGGCCTGGAGTACGCGCCTGCCCTCCATGGTCAAGGCAGATAGCAGGACCTCTGCCGGGAAGGTGGTGCCATCGGCGCGCATGTGCGTCCACTCGAAGAAGTTCCTGCCCTCGCGCAGCGCCACTTTTATCTTCTCGTTAGCGGCACTAATAGAGTCCCTACCGTCTTCCTGCCTGGGGGGCGAGAGTTCGCCCGGGTGACAACCAAGAAACTCCTCCTTGGTCTTCATCCTGAAGACACGGAGCGTGGCCTCGTTGCAGTCAATAAAGGACTTCTCGTCAAGAAGCATTATGGCGTCATTGGAAGACTCGAAGAGGCCACGGAACTTCTCCTCGCTCTGCCGAAGACGCTCCCTCAACTCCATCTCTCGAAGACCCTGCTCCGCACGCCTCATTACCTCGTCAATATTAAGGGGTTTTATGAAGTAATCGTCTGCGCCTGCCTTGAGGGCCTCTATGGCATTATCGCGCGAGGAATGCCCTGTGATGATGAAGGCGAGCATAGAGGGGTTGAGTTTCTTGAGCCCCCTAAGGAGGGTGATACCGTCCATGTCAGGTAGGCATATGTCAATGAGGGCCAGGGCGAAGTTCTCCCTTGCCGCCAGGTCCAGGGCCTCTACACCCCTACCGACGGCGGTGACGCTGTAGCCCTTCTCCGTCAAGATGTCCGAGAGGGTCTCACGCGCGCCTGCGTTGTCATCTATTATGAGAATTCTCGTCTCCTCCATTTTTTCTACCGTTTTTTTTGAACTGCGCCCTGTCCAACTACGTAGCCACAGCATAGAGAGGGCGGCCCCAGCACCGCCCCGGCCCCTCAACCAGAGCAGGCAAGGAGCGGCTTCATCTTGTCTATCTGCAGTGGTTTGTAAAGTATGTCCACGGCCCCCTCTCTACGAGCCTCGTCTATGAGTTCGCCAAGTGCAAAGGCCGTCATCATGACCACCCTGAGGCCGGGTTGTATCTTTTTTATGCGCCTAAAGGTCTCAACGCCGTTGATACCCGGCATCTTTATGTCAATGAAGGCGATATCAAAGTCCTGCCTCTGCACAAGTTCCAGTGCCTCATGCCCGTTTCCGGCAAGGCTCACATCATGGCCCATCTCACCGAGGATATCCCTGAGCGTCTCTCTCATGCCGTGGTCGTCGTCCACTACGAGGACCCTTATCTTTTTTCCATACATCTCAGATACCTTCCTGGGCAATGGGGAGCCTTACCCTGAAGGTAGCCCCCTCGCCCGTCCTGCTCTCAACGGTTATGAACCCGCCGTGTCTCTCTACAATGCCCTTTACTATGGAGAGCCCAAGACCAGTGCCCTTGGCCCGTGTAGAGTAAAGGGGCTCGAATATCCTTGGAAGTTCCTTCTCGGGTATGCCGGGGCCCGTGTCCTGTACCGTTATCTCCACAAAACCATGGGTAAGGGCCGTCCTTACAAGGAGCCTTCCTCCAGAGTCCATGGCCTGGTAGGCGTTGTTTATGAGGTTTACGAGGAGTTGGCGTACCTGGTCGGGGTCGAAGAGGAACAGGGGCAGGTCTTTTCCAAGGTCTGTCTTCACCCGTACCTCTAGTGGGGCTTGCAAGTCGAGGAGCGTCTCTCGTACGAGGTCGTTGATGTCACCCTTCTGGAGTTGCGGTACGCGGGCCTTGGAAAAATCGAGAAGATCGGAGATTATCCTGTTGGTCCTTCTTATCTCGCGGTCCATGATATCGAGGTGCTTTTCGATGTTCTCCTCAGGGGCCTTGAGTTTCATCCTTAGGTAATAGACAGAGTTGCCGATGACGCCGAGGGGGTTACGGAGTTCATGCCCGATACTGCTGGCAAGTTGGCCTATGGCGGCAAGACGCTCCTTCTGTATGAGTTGGCGTTGCATGTCTCTCAGCGCGGCAGTGCGCCTGTCCACCATTACCTCGAGGTTTCTCGAGTACTCGCGGAGCCGCTCCTCGCTCTTTCGCATATCCCGCTCGGCCTTCTTGCGGACGGCTATTTCCCTGTCCAGTTCGTCGCGCGAGGCGGTAATCCGGCTGAGGTTCTCTGTCATGGCGTCCACTGCTCTGGAGAGTTGTCCTATCTCGTCCATGGTATCAGTTCCCACCCTGTGCGATAGGTCTCCCCTGCCTACCCTCTCTACGCCATCCTGCAGTCTCTTGATGGGCCTGGAGACAGACTTTGCAACTACAGCGGAGACGAACATGACAAAGATGACAGTAATGCCGCCTATTATGAGGGCCCACCGCCGGATGGCCGCAACCGGAGCAAAGGCCTCGTCCACGTCCTGCTTCACTACAAAACCGAGATGAAGGGGTTCGAAGTACCGCCAGACCGCAACCGTCTTCTTGCCCCTGTAGTCGAGGACGATACCCGAGCCTCTTTTCCTGGCAACTGCATACTGAAGAGGTCTTGCAAGCGGAGAACCAAGGGTAACCGTTCTCCTGAAGGCGGCGGCAGGGTCGTGCCTCAGGGGGCCTGCGAAGACTATCTTGCCGTTAAGGCGCGTACCGAGGCAGATCTCGCCCGTCATCCCAAGGCCCGTGTAATCGGTCAGATGCCTGTACAGGCCCTTGGTATCGAGTTTGAAGGCAATGACGCCCCTTGCCTTACCGCCCTTCATTATCGGCGCGGCTATGAAGGCCGCCGGCTTCCCCGTGGGGGGAAAGATCCGTAACTCTGAGATATTCATTCTCGAACTCGCGCGTACCTTCCTGAAGACATTGGCAAGTTCCGTACCCTTGTAGGTCTCGGAGACAAGGTTCCGGCCAAGGTCTTCTCTCCCTTCGAGAGAGAAAAGTACATCCCCTTCCCTTGAAAGAAGATAGATATTAGAGAAGTCGGCACGGAGAAAGGGGGTGAAGATCTCTCTGTACCTCTCCATGAGTGTCCTGAAAGAGGCTCTGTCCTTTGCGCCGTCTTTATATGCCCTCTCAAGGTCTTCCAGGGCCTTCTTCGCCACCTGGGTCCTTGCAAGGAGGTTGACAATGTCTTCCTTCTCATCGACATAATCCACAAAGTGCTCGAAGGTGCTCACAGAGAGGGCAGAGAGGCCATCGAGCACCTCTTTTTTCATGGCACTATCTGCCAGGCGGTAGACAACTATCCCGGCCGAGAGGAGCGGGAGCAGGGCAACGGCCAGGAGTGCCAGGAAGATCTTCTTTCCAAAAGAGAGGTACATCTTTCTTTTCGTCAGAGAGGCGCAATGAGAAGGCGTGAGGCGCGAAGGTCTCATGGAGGGCGGCGTCTTGTAAAATGTTATTGCCAGGTATGGGGGTGTACCAGTGGAGCAGGGTGCCTCGGGATATGTATAGACCCTTGGATCTGGAGTAAGGGTACGTTTGCGGCGTTGCGTATGTTCGTTGTCTTTCTCTGGGCCCTCTATGTCCTGGTGAAGCCTGAGGTTCCGAAGCCATTGCTAAACCTTTCATGATTCAAGGATGTTACATAGGCTCTATATACCTCGGAAAATACGCGCGCAAGGGTCAAAGAACAGGGTTGCCAGAACAGGTCTTTTACGCTGTCCATTTGAGAATATACCAAAAAAAGTTAAAGCGCAAGCAAAAAAAAGACCTCCTACACACAGGTTGTGAAAAATAGGAGATCTTATAACCTTGGCAAGGAGACATTAAACATAGTATTTTCACCGAAGTAGGGCTAAAGCGGTTTTCACGCCGAGATATTAGAATTAAAATAAAAAAAATGTGAATTGGCCGGCGTCTGGCTCATGGGTTGTGACATTTCTTCTTTATGGGAGCGTCCGGAGCGTCAAAGGAGAAGGCGAAGAGGGGGACGGGAGGCTACTCGTAGAGGGGCCGCTGGTGAAGGAGCGGTTGGGAAAAAGACCATGGGCCTCTCAGCATGGCAACTTCGGGCGCATGGGGGCTCAATGCTCCGGCGGGGTGGTGCGGGGGGGCCTGAAACGCCAGTCCGGAACGAGAAAGACCTCCACGTCTACGGCGGGCACGGGCCTCGACACATAGTATCCCTGAAAATTTACGCAGTTATGATGCCTCAAAAAGGCGAGTTGTTCTTCTGTCTCCACGCCCTCTGCTATGGTCTCTATACCGAGATTCTCTCCTATTTGTATGATGGCCTTGATAATCGCCTCATCACCTGGGTGGAGGGTAATATCCCTTACAAAACTCTGGTCTATCTTCAATACATCTATGGGCATCTGTTTAAGGTATGAGAGCGATGAGTACCCTGTTCCAAAGTCATCTATGGCAAGCCTGAGCCCCAGGTCCTTCAGGGCTTGGAGCCTCTTGATAGTCTCTTGCGCGTTCTTCATGACCATGCTCTCTGTAAGTTCTATCTCCAGCATGGAGGGGTCTATCCCCGTCTCATCGAGGACGTCTATGACGAAATTCAGGAAGCCCTCCTGCCTGAACTGAAGCATGGAGATATTGGCGCTGACGCGTGGCGCCTTTAGACTCTTATCCTGCCAGGCCCTTAACTGGGCGCAGGCCCTGCGAAACACCCACTCACCTATGGGTATGATGAGCCCTATTTCCTCTGCCATGTATATGAACTCACCGGGGCTTATAAGGCCTGCAGAAGGGTCCTGCCAGCGTATGAGCGACTCGAGGCCAACGAGTTCACCGCTCGCCACGCTGACCTGGGGCTGGTAATAGAGGACGAACTCCTCGTGCTCCAGGGCCATCCGGAGTTTGCTCTCAAGTTTTATCCACTCCGCACCAATGGCCTCCATCTCAGACCTGTAAAACTTGAAGTTGTTGCCCCCTTCCTTCTTGGCCTCGTACATGGCGATATCAGCGTTCTTGACAAGTATCTCTGCTGTGCTTCCGCTTGCAGGATAAACACTTACTCCTATGCTCGTTGTTACATGCAGTTCGTGATGCTTGAGTTTCACCGGGGCGTCAAAGGTGGCTGTGAGGCGCCTTACTACCCGCAAGACATCTCTTTCTTCCTTGATTCTCGTAAGAAGTATGACAAACTCGTCACCCCCGAAACGCGCCACCGTATCGGCTCTACGGAGCGAGAGGAGGAGCCTCCTGGCAACCTCTCTTAGGAGTTCGTCTCCAGACTCGTGACCCAGGCTGTCGTTTATGAACTTGAAGCGGTCGAGGTCAAGCAGCAGTACGGCAACCATCAAGCCCTCCCGTTCCATGCCCGCCAGGGCATGCTTAAGCCTGTTGAGGAGAAGACGCCTGTTGGGCAGCCCTGTAAGGGGGTCGTGGTAGGCCATGTGGAATATCTTCTTTTCCGTAGCCCATCTCTTGGTGATGTTCTCGGCCACGAGGAGGACACCCGCCCCCGACTCTTCAGCGTGAACGATGGGTGTAACATTTACCTTGAAGTACTCCGTAGCCGCTCCCTCTCCCCGTTTGATTATCTTTTCTCCCTTGGTCGCATTCTCACCAAGGGCCGAGCGTATCATTTCCATGCATTTTGCGAGGGACTCCAACTCTGAGACGGGTCTGCCCACAGGAACAGATTTGAGGGAAAACATCTTGCAAAAGGCAGGATTGGCCGAGACGACCTTCAGGTCTTTAGAGACAGAGAGAAGGCCCGCGGGTACACTCTTTACGATATCATCTGCATATGCCTTGAGGGCCAGTTTCTCGGCAGAGGCCCTGGCCTTTATCTCATTGGCCAAGGCTACCCTCGCCTTCTCGCTCTCGGCCTCGATGCGCTTGACGAAGACCCTTATTACCAAGACATAGAGGAAGGGAGCGCTAATTATGGACAACATGATAGAGTCGCCCACGAACTCGAGTACCGTCTCCTCCACGCTGAGGTACTTGAGAAGCAACATCACAAAGAATTCGACTATGAATATTACACCGATGAAGGTGAGGAAGGGAATAAAGGGTTTTCCCTGCAAGGAGGTCGTATCTTTACACTCGGAAGGTGCCATGGCAGGGCGGCTCCTTTGCCAGAGGCAGAAAGGCGTGCTCACATGAGGTACTATAAATAAAATATAGTACACTCGTCTTAAAAAATAAAGAAAAATTTGAAAGTTTCAGCCCTTGCCATGGCAAGGAAGAGGTGGCGACACCATAAATTCCTTTTTCAATGCGCGCACCTTTGTTATTATATGATACGTATAGTATGGCGCCATGGCGTCTTCATGGCCCCTCCCAGAACAAGACCATGTCATGCAAAAACCATGAAAGGCCGTCCTTGCTTGCAAGACGCCACCTCGGGCCCGATTCATCCTCTACCAATCTCACGGTGCTTCTCGGAGGGTGTAGCGCTAAGTGCCTATTCTCGAGACCATGGAAAATGCCGTGATTAGAGTCCATATACCTCATAAAGAAGTTAAGGGCCAGGCCCTGCCATGAGAAAGGGGACAATGACCGTAGAACCGCGGAAGAAAGAATTCCATGTAGTCCTCATAAAACCCTCTCATTATGACGATGACGGCTATGTCATCCAGTGGTACCGCTCTGCCGTGCCCTCTAACACCCTTGCCGTACTCTACGGCCTCACGCGGGACCTGGCACGCAAGAAAGTCCTCGGCGAGGACGTGGAAATCGTCATAAGCGCCTATGACGAGACAAATACGCGCATACCGGTAAATAAAATCATAGACCAGATACGCTCCAGTAGCGGCGGCGGGCTAGTGGGCTTTACTGGTGTGCAGTCCAACCAGTTTCCGCGCGCCATGGACCTTGCCGAGCGTTTTCGCTCTGCCGGCATCCAGGTCTGTATCGGGGGGTTTCACGTGAGCGGGTGCCTTGCCATGCTCAAGGAGTGGCCAGAGGACATAAGGCGTGCCAAGGAGATGGGCGTGACGCTCTTTGCCGGCGAGGCCGAGGGCAGGCTCGAAGAAGTCCTCAGAGACGCCTACGCCGGAAGGCTCAAGCCCCTGTACAACTACCTCGGGAAACTCCCCGATGTGGAGTCCCAGCCAGGGCCCTTTCTTCCTGCGTCGCTGTTGTCGCGCTCCATGGGCCAGTTCACGAGTTTCGATGCTGGCAGGGGCTGTCCCTTCAAGTGCAGTTTCTGCACCATAATAAACGTCCAGGGCAGGCTCTCCCGTCACCGCTCCGTAGAGGACGTGGAGCAGATCGTCCGCGAGAACCTGGATCAAGGTATATCTCGGTTCTTCATAACAGACGACAACTTTGCACGAAACAGGAACTGGGAGGCCATATTCGACCGTCTCATAGAGATTCAGGAAGAGGAAAAGACCAGCATACGGCTCACCATACAGGTGGACACCATGTGCCATCGTATACCCCACTTCATAGAAAAGGCGAGGAAGGCAGGGGTGGCCCGTGTATTCATTGGTCTTGAGAACATAAACAGCGAGAACCTCGAGGCCGCAGGCAAGAGGCAGAACAAGATGGCCGAGTACAGGCGGATGCTCCAGGCCTGGCGAAGCGTAGGCGTCATTACCTGCGCAGGCTATATCCTTGGTTTTCCATCGGACACGCCGGAGAGGATACTCGATGACATAAGGACCATACAGAGGGAACTACCGGTAGACCTCCTGGAGTTTTTCTTTCTCACGCCCCTACCCGGCTCTGAAGACCACAGACTCCTCTATGAGAGCGGCAAGTGGATGGACCCGGACATGAACAACTACGACCTGAACCATGCCACCACAGACCACCCGCGTATGACGCGGAAAGAGTGGGAGGAAGTCTACCGCGCCGCTTGGGAGACCTACTATACACCCGAGCACATGGAGACCGTGCTGAAGCGCGCAAGGGCCAGCGGCATGAGCATTGGGAAGGTGATGTTCCTCCTCATCTGGTTCTATTACTGTATAAGGTACGAGGGCATACACCCGCTGGAGGGAGGGTATCTCCGCATCAGGCGCCGCCTCGACAGGAGACCGGGCCTCCAAGTGGAGAACCCGCTTGTCTTCTACCCCAGGTGGGCATGGAAAATCGCCTCCAGCCACCTGAGGCTCCTGCCGCTCCTCTTGAGGTGCGGCCTCACGCGAAGGCGCATAAAGGCCGATCCAGGGGCCACCAAGTATACGGACAAGGCGCTGGCACCGATTAAGGGTAATTGAACCTTGAGGCCCCTTCTCATTGAGGGGTAACCCCTGGCACTGCGCCCCCTCCTCCTGACGGCAAGGGACTAAGACGAGGCCCTCTTGGTCTCAAGAGAGCATGTCCCGCTGTCTGAAAAAAAAGGAGGGGGGGGGTAAAGACGGCACTCAGCAGATGAGAAAAGGGCAAGGCCCCAAGAAGAAGTTTTCTTCCCTTTCTTAAGGCTCGAATCCCTGGAGATACTCTCCCCTTCGAAAGAGATTCCTACTACTACGCAGGTCAGGCAAGATCTCAAAAGGCATCTATTTGCCTTGGCTTCGATACACCTCTGGTTCCGGGCCTGCGACTCCAACGCCTGCCACCGTAGACCCAAAGAAAACCGGTGCCACTTGCTCTCAAAAAAAAACGCGCCTTCCTTACAGAAGGCGCGCAGGGTCGAGAAGTAAATCTGAAACCCCCTCTCACCCTCTCATCTTATTCTTCATTATGGTAGGAGTGATGAATATGAGGAGTTCCTTCTGCGACTCCTTGGTGGACTTGCTCCTGAAGAATTTCCCAAGTATGGGGATGTCCTTGAGGTAGGGGATACCGCTGTCTGTATGGTTGGAGTCAGAACTTATGATTCCCCCTATGACGGTTGTCTCTCCATCTCTTACGAGTACTTCGGTAGAGGCCTCTTTCTTTACGATGCTGGGCTCTCCCGAAGAAGTCGTAAAGCTACCTATGGAGTTCTTGCTTGCCTTAATCTTCATCAGAACGCTTCCATCGGGCGTGATATGTGGCGTAACCGTAAGGCTGAGGTTGGCGTCGACGAAGATGGTACTCGTGCCGGAAGCAGAGGTGGTCTCAAAGGGTACGGACTCACCGTCCTCTATCTTGGCCTCTTTGTTGTCCATGGTTACGACACGCGGCCTCGATATGGTTCGGAGTTGACCTTCCTGCTCACCGGCAGAGAGACGAAGGTCGAGGACCAGCGGGTTCTGCCCCGCCTTTCCGAGGACAAAGCCCAGGGCGCCGAGAGTGCCAATGGAGCCGGTGGCCGGCAGGTTTACTGCGAAGTTCTGAACACCGCTCCGTTGCTTGAAGACTGGTGTTGTTGTAGTCGATGGCGGGGTCTGACCCGGGGCAGGTGCACCCGTGCTGTCAACGCCACTACCAAAGAGGTCTGTAGCGACATTGCCGTTGGTCTGGTAGTCCACACCCCACTGGATGCCAAGATCGCGCGAGAAACTGCTTGCCGCCTCGACTATGCGAGCCTCTATAAGGACCTGTGGTATGGGGGTGTCGAGACGCGCCACAAGTTCCTTGGCCGCCCGTATCCCCTTCTTTATGTCCTTGATTATGAGTGTGTTGGTTCGCTTCTCGCTCGTAACACTACCGCGGTCCGAGAGTACGTTCTTGACGTGTCCTTCCAGTTCCTCGGCCTTTGCATAATTGATGGCCACGAACTCTATGCTCAGTGGTTCCAGTTTCTCGCTTGCCTTCTGTGCGGCGAGGGCGGCATCGCGCTCCTGCGCTATCCTGGCGGCAGGGGCCACGCGGATTACGTTGCCCACCCGTATCTTGTCCAGCCCCTTGGCCTTGAGTATGATATCAAATGCCTGGTCCCAAGGCACATCACGGAGCCTGAGCGATATGGTGCCCTGCACGTCATCAGAGGCGATTATGTTCAGGTTGCTCACCTCGGCAAGAAGCCTCAGTATATCTGTTATCCTCGCATCCATCATGTCGAGGTCAATCCTCTTGCCAGTGTACCTGGGCGTCTTGAGCCCTTCTGAGACCACACCTTCTGATGCAGTGACCTTGGCAAGAACCGGCTTGGCCGTTGGGGTGAAGATGACATTGAGGGTGCCGTCGAGCTCCATGACACTGTGAGAGGCATCTGAGGAAAGGCTTATGAGGATGCGTGTCACCGGAGGCTCCTCTGAGCCCTGGTAGGAACTTATGGCCGCCACAGGTGTTCCCAGTTTCGAGGCGTCGAGTGTTCTTACCAGTTCGTCCCTTATCTCTGCATCGGATATATCGATCACCACTGTCCTGTGGTCACTCGATTCCTTTATGGTGTAGGCAGGGCTCTTCGAGGTCTTTACGGTAAGGAAGCCTTTGCCGTCTATCTTCTTGAAGGTAATATCGTTTACCTCGTTACCGGCCCTCGGCGCAGCGGGCGTCTCGACAACGGCCTCTGTGACAGGTGCCACTTCTCTGGCCGGAGTTGCGGCCTCCTCAGGCAGCGCTGCCGTGCCGGCCTCTATGGGGGATTCATCCGAAGTGGTCTCTTCTGTCGAGGCGGCCTCTTCTTCCACAGCCGCGGCAGCGGCCTCCTCGGCCTCTTTCTCGGCCTTCAGGGCCTCTTCCACCTCGGCGCCGCTCTCTTCTATAACAGAACTCACATCCTGGTCACTGGCCGTTGTATCCTCGCCGGCGGCAATGGTGGTCCCCTCCACCGCGGCCACCACCTCGGGGCCACGGCTTTCCGTTTCAAGGGAAGTACCTTCAGAGAGGTCCGTCTCAGCGGCTCTGTCTTGGGTCTTGCTCACCTCAGAGGGCGCCTGCGCTCCCTCCATCGAAGTGGTATCTTCCTGCGCAAGTTCCTCTGCTGTAGGGCTCTCGTCAAGAGCACCTCCCTCGTCAAGAGAGGTATCTTCAGCCGTCACAACCGCTCCTTCATCCCCACTGTCCATGCCCTCATCAGCGGCCACCTCACCCATCCCGGACGAGAGGCCTTCGCCTCCTATGGCCGTACTCTCTTCTGCCGAGCCAGCCCCTGCTGTCACTACCGTGGCCACGCCAGAGCCGGCCTCAAAGGCGGCATTACTAAGACCAACTGCGCTTTCGCCTCCCGCCTCATCCACGGAACCGGCCCCATCCTCCGCCACCACAGCGGCCTCACCACCGCCATCCTCTGCAACAGCCTCGTCCATGGCCGCTCCATCTGGTGTTACGGAGTCCTCCTCAGTAAGATCTTCCTCACCATTATCAGGAGTCGAAGATCTGAACGTAACGGTGATATGGTCTCCATCGCCTGTTACCACATAGGGGGGTATATCATTACCTGCAAGGTCGATGACAAAACGCACCTTGTCGGGGTGGTTACCCACACGGACGTCTTTTATGTCGTCACTCTCCACCACCAGAGACTTAAGGCCCGTCTCGTTCCTCACATTCCAGACGTCGATAACTATTCTTGCGGGCTCCGAGAGTTCGAAGGTATTGTACTTGCCAACGGCCCCGTCGGAGATTATCTGTATTACCGTCTCACCCTCATCCGTGTAAGACTTGAGTTCCTCAACCGTGGTGGCTGGCGCCATGTCTTCTGGTTCTGCCTCGGCCACCGGTTGCTTCGCGCCTATGACCACATCACCAGAAGAAGCCACCACCACGCCGCCATCATCGATGGCGCCCTCCGGGGCGTCGGCAAGCGGGCCATGGCCGAGCCGTATGAGCACCCCCTGATCAGTGGCGGTTACATCGTGGTTTATCCCTTCCTGGAGTTCGAGTATTATCCGTCCGATCTTTTCCTTTCCGCCATAAGTGACTACGTTTATGCTCTTCAGGTACTTGTTGTTTACCTTGGTGGTCTCAAGCACATCATAGAGGTCGGCCTCGGGAAGATCTATGACGAGTCGTGGAGGGCCGGTAAGGGTGAAGGAGGTATACTCAGCAGGCCTGTTCGTGGCGATGAGTACGCTACTGCCATCGCCGAGGAGGTTTATGGCCGTTACCTTCAGCGGGGCCTCCACCTCTGTTTTCTGCTGGCTCTGTTCCAATGCTTCATCGTTTTCTTCAGGGCCCCTGAGTCCCAATGTGGAACACCCAGACAAGACAACGATGAAAAAGGTTGCCAGCAGAACAGAGCACCACCCTTTCGCGCGTTTTTTATCTGATAAAAAGGAACGCATTTGAACCTCCCTGTGCTACATGGATGTTTGGCAAAGGGCCAGGGCATTGGCGGCAAGGAGATATCCGCCCTCTCACTTCGTGATGCCGCCTTCTTCCCTTGTCAGTATCTTAAGCGGCCGGTCCTTGAAGGAAACGACGCGGCCGTCATCATCTCTTATATACTCTCTTACCTTGATGCCAGTAGAATCTATCTTTATTATCCTGCCGCTCTTCTGCCCCATGAGGTCTCCCCTGCGTACGATATATCTCTTGCCGTCGGGAGACTGCACGAGGGCGTAGGAACTGTCGCCGCTGAGCACAACGGCCATTACGCGGAATAGATCCAGTTCGCAACACTCCAGGGGCCCCTTTATCCTCTTTGCCTTTTCCCTCCCCTTTCTTACGATGATATAACTCAGAAAGGGATTCCGCCTCGGTCTCTCCATGCTTATTTTCTTGTGCTCCATGCGAGGCAGGGTCTCATCGGGCTTTTTTTCCGCTATCCTGGGATGCGCCCTCTTGGGCACAAAGGTCTCGGTCTCGTCAGACCCGCAGGCCACGAGCAGAAGGGGCAGTGTAATGACCAGGAGCAATTTTATCAATCCACGGGTCATTATTTCTTCTCCGCAATTTTGAGCGCACCGGGTATGAACCTGAATGTAGTCGCCACAAAATCGGCCTTGAGTTCCGGCGTACGGTTCTTGTGTCCCATGGAGATGACATTCATGGACGTAAGATTGACTATGCGCGGGAGGTTGCCCACCTTTACGCTAAAGTCATAGAGGCTCTCAAAGCGGCCCTCTACAGACATGTTGATAGGCAACTCTGCGTAAAAACCCTTTTTCACCTCACGCAGGGGTTTGAAAAGGAGTATCTTGAGGCCGCTCTTCTTGGCCGCGTTGCTTATGGCGTCTATGAGGTCTGGTATCTCCTTCTCATTCGGGAGTCTCGCCACGGCCTCGGACAATCTTGCCTCAAGTTCTTTCTTTTGCTTGATGTAGCGCGGCAGGTCAGATGCCACGCGCCTGCTCTCCTCGAGTTTGACAGAGAGTTTTGCCATCTCGGTCCTCATCTGCCGAACTTCGTCTATCTTCGGCCCGGTAATGAACCAGTAGATGCCACCGGCGATAATGATGTTTACAACCACCAGTATGGCTATCTTCTTCGAGAGCGGGAGTTTTAATAGTGAATCGAATTTATCGCTAAGAGCCATTGGTCAGCACCACGCAGTTACTTCTGCAGGTTGATAACGAATTTTACGACATCCGCACCCGTCTCTTTTTCCGTAACTCTCTGGACCACGTCAAGCTCCACTGCGCTGATACGGGTATTGCGCTGAAGCCTTCTCATAAACTCTGCCACGATCTCGTCATTATAGGCGAAGCCAGTAAGCGTAATAATCCGCCCCTTGTCCTGAAAGGTATTGAGCCAGGCCTTCTCTGGTATGGCGTTGCTTACTGTCATGAAGAGCGTCGTGGGGCCGGTGCGCGCCGCCTCCAGGTTGTTTATGACCTTGAGTTTCTCCTCTACAACCTTCTTCTGTTGCTTGATGAGGGCCAGTTCTCCCACCTTTCTTCTAAGTTGCGTAAGTTCCTTCTGCCCCCGTTCGATATTATCCTGAAGCGACCTGGCCTCACTCCGGACTATAAAAAAATACGCGAGCGAGAGACTGATGACAAAGATCGTGACCAGCCCGGCGATGGTGAGTTGAAAACGTATGAACTCCCGCTTTCTCGCCGCCCTTACGGGCAGAAGATTTATGCGTATCATCTGTCTCCTGCCCTCCTGATACCAAGACCAACGCCAACACCAAAAAAGAGCGCAAGGTCTTTTATTTCCTCTTGGCTCATATTGCGGACCGCGATGTCCACGTTCTTGAAGGGGTCTATGGGCTCCACTGGTATGGCGGTCTTCTCCTGCATGAGTTCCCCAAGGCCCTTTATCTTGGAACCGCCACCGGCAAGATATATCTTGTTAACATTCAGGTCCTGTCCGCCTGCAAGAAAGAAGTCCAGGGACCTCTTGACATCCATGATGAGATTATTGGTGACAAGCGAGATGGCAGGCGCCATCTCTGCCTCGCGTTCCGCCCCGCTCTTGCCGGTCTTGATGGCCTCTGCCTCGGCAAACCCCAGACCAAGGACACGCTGGATCTCCTCGGTGAACTGGTTGCCGCCCATTGGGATGGAGCGTGTAAAGGCCGTTACCCCATCTGCTATGACCGTAAGGCTCGTGATGCTCGCACCGATATTGACTACGGCTATCATCTCGCCGGCCACTACGGGGTAATTTATCTCCATCATGTTCTCGATGGCAAAGGCGTCCACATCAATTACGACAGGGGTAAGGCCGGCCTCCTTGAGCACATTGGTATAATCGCCTATGACGTCCTTCTTCACGGCTACAAGCATTACGTCCATCTGCCCCCTGCCCTCTGTATCGGCACCAAGGATCTGGAAATCGAGATTCACCTCAGATACGGGGAAGGGGATATACTGCTCGGCCTCCCATTGAATGGATTCGGCGAGTTCGTCTTCAGTGGCGGCGGGGAAGGTGACCTTCTTGATTATGACATAATGCCCGGTAAGGGCGGAGACGGCCTGTTTCGTCTTTACGTTGTGTTCCTTCAGGAGTTCCTTGATCGTATTTACGACTGTCATGGAGTCGATGATGGAGCCGTCGACAATGACCTCTGGGGGGAGTTCTTTCATGCCCAGTTTGTCTATACGCCAGCCCTGCTTGCCCATGGACATCTGGACGAGTTTGATGGAACTCGACCCCACATCAAGGGCTACTGTTTCTTTTGATCCGAAGATTTGAGAGAGCGAGAGCGCCATAGTCTATAGTCTCACGAATTGAAGACCTTGTCCTTCTCGGAAATATTGAGTCCCAGGGCCTTTATGATCTTTCTTTTCGTGTCGAGGCGGCAGGGATAACCCTTTTCTATCCTGTCTATGGTCAATGTAGAGAGCCCTGCCCTTCTCGCGAGTTCCGTCTTGCTAAGAAGTATACGTTCCCTGTATTCTTTTAGTTTATTTTTGGCCATAGTTCAAGCACCTAGGTCACATGGTGGAGGGTTCCGGCTGTCGACAATTTTACCATGTTAGAACTACTTCTATTCTATTTGCATCTAATTGTCAACAGTTCTTTCAACTTAAACCGAACTTTACCTAATTATGCTTAATTATGCTGAAAAATGGGCCTTCATTCCCTCCCGACAAGGGCCGTGCCGAGGGAGGGGGTCAGAGCCCTCAGAGGAGGGGGTCTCTATCTGGCCATAGCCCCCGCGGGATGAACCCGCGGGGAATTTCAGTCACAGTCATGTAACCCTGGCCAAGCCTTGGCTCAGCTCAGTTCTCTCCATTCTCTCCTCTCTATTGTCATGGTGCCGTAGTCCTGCCAGCCCTGTGGCAGGTTGGTGACAGGCGTGTAGGTGAAGTTGGCGCTGGTGTTGCCTTCGCCGCCCACATCGAGTTCTCCGGGCTCAAGGGAGTCATTGCCCACAAGAAGAGTGCCGTTCATGTTGAACGTGGCAGAGTAATTTCCGCCCTTGTCTGACTCAGCCTCCACCTCCATCTCATCGGTGGCTATGATCACGGCACCGTCGGTGGCCGTGCCAACGTTTACGTTGATGGAACTGTACTTGGACTTTACCTCTACCTTCTCTGCCACTATGGCAAGGCCGTTGGCGGGCTTGAAGTTCATGGTCCCTGCCCCACCCTCGAAGTCAATCTTACCAGCGGGTTGAGAGTTGTCGGCAGAAGTGCCGACAAGGATACTCGCCGTTATATCCACCGAGGCCGCGGGGTCAGAGGGGCCGAGAAACTCGAGGTGCTTCTGGGCGTCTATAATGTTCACCACGCTGGAGGTGTAGTCCGTGCCCGTAGGGGCGGTGTAGGTATTGAACTGCTCTGCGTTTATGAAGGGTTTCTCGTTCTCCATTTCATCGGCTGTAAAGGTGTAGGAGCCCGATGTGCCCGAGCATGAACCTATGACACCGTTCCAGTTGGGGTCAGAACACCAGTAGACAGTGTGGTTGTAAGTCCCGTGATGGTCATGCTCGTGCTCGCTGCAGGTGGTGCAGACGGCCTGTACCGTGGCCCGCACTGTATAGGACGTACCCAGCGTGGTGATGTTGTAGTTTATGGGCCACTCTGTGCAGTTAGTGCCGCACGAGGAAGTACTCCCCACAGTTGGGGTCATCATGAAGACCTGCTGATCCGTGAAGTTGTTCTGGTCCTGGTAGAAGGCGAAATCAAGGACCGGAGGAGATACGGCAGAGGCGTTATTGTCACAGGACTGGAACTTGCCGCTGTTGCAGTCAGGGGTTATGTTGCCGCCTGGAGACTGTGCCTGGGCCGCGGCAAGGTCGAAGTTGCCCTGGAGGTTTATCTTCTCCGCACCATAGATCTTGCCCGTGAACTTACCGGGATTGGAGCCTATGCCCTTACCTTCTATCTCGCCGTTGCTGAATGTTGCATAATCAAAGGCAGTAATGGCGTTTCGCACAATGAGGCCCACCTTCCTTGTCACGCCGTTGACATTACCCGTGGACTCTATGAGGATGTCGTTGGGGCCGAGCGTAGTGTACTTGTCGGACCGCGAGGAATTATCGCCCCTGCCGTATTTCCCCGTTGCATCGTATACGGCTATGGCATAGGTGCCGCTCACAGTGCCCATGTCTATTGTACCCTGGGTCTGCGCGGCCCACTCCTGTGCGTCATCCTCGAGATTGCCGTTCTTGTTGAGGTCCGGGGCCCAGTCAGGGTTGGCCCTTATGTAGTTTATGGCATTGCTCAGGCCGGCCTCAGCGCTGTTGAGGGCCTGGATAGACCTTGTTACATTTGCGGCCACCTTCACATCTGTTGTCGATGTGGCTATGATGGCCGCGCCTATTATGGCCATGATGCCCATTATCATGAGAGTGATGGCAAGCACTATGCCTCTCTCGTCACCGAGAAGCCCTGGCATACAGAGCCCGGTCTTTCTCTTTGTTCTCTTCTCGCTTCTATTTCTCATATCGTCACCTCATCCTTATAGTTGCCTCTCTCAGAGTCTGGGTGATTACGCTCCCGGCGTAAATCAGTTACATGTCCTCGTTGCCTGCGATACGTTTTTAGAGAGACCCGATATGCCGCAGGACGCATCTGTAAAGGAATTTCTCGTTGCCGTGATGGCCACGTCTATGGTCTTGTCATGGTGGAGCGTCGAGGAAGTATAGGTATATGTGCCTGCGTTCTGTGCATCCTCCACGAGGGTACCGGTCTCGACGGCACCTGTACCCGTATCTGTTATGGTGGCCGATACGGTGGCCCCGGAGACAGCAAGGGTGTTCTCGTCGGTGAGCGTCACCGTAAGTGCCACGTCCTGACCACCACTGCCGCTCCTATTTACGACCATATATATGTCGAACCTCGAGTCCTGGTCATAGGTATACACACCCACCGAAGGCTCTGGCTGGATATCATAATTGCCGTCGCTGTCTGTCATGACGATGTAGTACCAGACCCTCTTGCCCGTAAGGTCTGGCACATGGCTCGATGTACACGTTCCAGAGGACTCTGTCTGGTATGTATTGGTAGTGCCCACCTGGCACATGTCTATGGCTGTCCATCCCGATGGCGTAGAGGAATAATCCGTGGCAGGGGCAGAGGCAGTGGTCTTGTCCGTTGTGTTGTAATAGAGTTTTGCTGAGGTTATGGTGGTGCCAGTGTCAGGGCTCACAGTGTCGCTGACGTTCACGTCATAGGAAGTCCAGTTATAATTCGTATCCTGGGTACCCGTCTTTACCGTTATGTTAGCGGCATTTACGTTTGACGTAGTCGGGGTTACGGGCCTGTCCTGCACACTGGCCGTGATGGTGGGGCCCACGGTCACGGGCACTGTAAATGTGCTCGAGTTGCAGGAGGCGCCGTCAAGGTCGTTCGTGTAGTTGAGAGTGACTACGATGCTGGCGCCTCTCATGTCCACAAAGCCTGTGCCCGCCGAGTCCCTGAAGTCCAGTACGAACTTGTTCAGACCCGTTGACCCGGAGAGCCTCCGGAGAGAACCGTCCGGCTCATAGGAGGCAAAGTCCACCACATATCCAGAGGCCACGTCCGTGCCGTCCCAGAGAGTATTACTGCTCCCCCCAAAGGGCTCGAGCACCACCTTGCGGAGTTTGGCAGTGGCAACGCCCCAGACAAAGGTAGCAGAGTTTATGGTGACTGAACTGTTACCCGTGTTCTTTATGCCTATGGTCACCACGTTGTGCTGGCTCCCGCTCAGCGAGGCGGTCCCCGAGGTAATTACAGTGATGGCAGGGTCCCAGGCAATGTCCGTGGGCATGACCGTGACCTCAGGAGACATGACCGTGCTCTCGTTGAGTGCGCAGTCGACGGCAGTAACGGTGTAGTAATAGGTGGTGCCAGGGGTTACTGTGCTGTCGGCATAACTCGTTGCCGTTACAGGCGTACTATTGAGTTTTGTATAGGGCCCTCCCTGTACATCGCTCCTGTATACGTAGTAACCCACCACATCACTCTCAGAAGCCGGGTTGAAGAGGTTACCGTTCTCACTCCCCGCCGAGTCTGTCCATGAGACCGTAGATGTAGAGCAGGTGGATGTTGAGAGCGACGAAGGGGCAGACGGTGGGCCATAGTGCTTGGACCCGGGGCTTCCGTCACCGCATGGGGCGGCAGTGGCAAGGGATGAGGCCCCTGGGCTGAAGTTGCCACACCTGTCATAGGCAAAGGCCCTGTAATAGTACGTAGTGCCGATATTTATGCCATAACTGTCAACGAGCGAATATGTCTGCGAGGGCTGGAGCGCGCCGTAATCCGGCCTGTTGTTGGGGCCTATGGCAGAAGTATCTGTGGGGCCGCTGGGGTACTGGTCCGTCCTTCGAAGGATACGTACACCAGCGAGGTCCGTATCTGCCGGCGTAGTATCGCTCATGTATATCTTGTCAGCCGCAGGCACAGCAATGAAGGGCGTAGGGTCTGCCGGGGCCACGGTCTCGTAGGGATCAGTACTCGTTACACCTGCAGTGGGCTGGTCGGCTCCAGTGTCCGAGCCGTCACCGTATACGGCGCTCTGTAAGGCAGTATTCTTCTCGTTACCAGCGCAGTCCCAAGTGACTACCTTGTAATAATAGGGGGTTGAAGGGCAGTTTGCGACCGTAGTGTCGGAATAGGTCAGATAGGTGGAGTCGAGTTCCGCTATCTGCGAGTAGGTAGAGCCGCCATTATCACTCCTGTACACGTGGTAGCCGCCTGCGTCCACAGAGGTACTGGCGTCCCATGTGAGCGTAACCACACCGTCCCCTGCCGTGGCGTCCGTATTGGCCGGAAGTTCCGGCGCCGTGGAATCATCGGGCTTCGTGTCCGTAGTTCCGCTCGTACCTGATATTGGAGTTGTAAAGGATTCATTGATATTGCCAGATGTATCATAACACTTCATGGCAATATCATACTGTTGTCCATCGGTAAGACCCGTAAGGGTGTAAGACTCGGTAGCCCCTCCGGGTACGTCTATGAGGCCTGTGTAAAAGGCCGTCCCGGTGGGACGGTAATACAACTTGTATCCCGCGGCATCGGAACTGGAACTCTTGGTCCAGGTGATGTTCAGCCTTCCGCATACACCTGGGTCTGTGGACTGTATATTAGTTGGCAGTGCACATTCAGTAGTGTCCGTGGACTGCTGTACACCCATGCACCGAAGGGATATGCTGGTCTCGAGGTCAATGGTGTCTATCTTGTTGGTAGAGGGGTTGGGGTATGGCGTAGATGCCGTCATGGCTATGCCTACCCGCCGGATGCGGTCTCTATTGGCCTGTGACTGGACCGGCGCAGGGATCAGGGTATCGTTCTCGTCATAATAACTGAAGGTAAGGGCCGTAATATCGCCTGCAAGGACCACGGGCGTTCCATATGCGCCATAGGCCGAACCATTCCATGTGGCCGTGCTCCTCTTGAGTTCATTGGTGGTTGTATCGAGTTCGTATTTTATCTTCCATGGGCCGAGATTGGGGTCTGGGTCTGTATCAGACTCGAACTCAAAGGTACTCACATCAGCGGTTATGATGGGCGTATCCTTGTAGTAACACCCTGCGGCGCGTACCTCTTTCACCAGTTTCTCCATGGTCACCCTCGTCTCCTGCTGTATCTGGAGGAGGTTGTCCTGGCCCGTGGAGGCACGCAGATAATAATTGTAGAGCGCGTACACCGAGCCTATGACGAGCACCCCGATGGCCATGGCCACGAGGAGTTCTACAAGGGTGAATCCGCGCTCTTTATGCAGTATTCGAGTTAAACGCATGTTTCTATCTCGCGATGACTGTCCTGAAGATGACGTTGTGGCCAGATCCTATGGTGTCGTCCCAGATGACCTTTACTGCAACGTCCTTGGAGTTTACAGGCGCCGCGCCGTCGGTTATGTAGGTCTCGCGCCTGAAGGACGGGTGGCCTGATATGGTGCCGTAGTCCTCCACCTGGTCCGGGTTCACTCCGGCCACAGGGTCGCTTCCGGCCACAGAGTCCTGGACGCTGTCAAAGTTGACTGCGGCCTGGCGCTCTATCTGCTCAAGGGTCTCGCGAGCAAGGTTGGCGGCCTCTGTCGTCTTTCTCCCGAAGTCCGTACTTCGTATGCTGCTCGTCATGAGGCCCGAGAGCGTCAAGAGGGCCACTGTTAGGATGAAAATGCTGATCATTATCTCCAGCAAGGTAAAGCCGTCCTGACCTTCAAAGAGTTTTTCCTTCATTCTTCTCACCATGTGGTTGATATCTTCACCCGCCCGCTGGCGGACGAGACCGTTATCTTGTACCTGTCCGTGGCCTTTGCCGTGGAGTAGAGTTTTATCTCAGCAGAGGTGGCCGACCCAAAGGGGTCGAAGGCGATTACCGCCGTGGTGCCCGTGGTGTAGGTTACGGCTCCCACGGTTACGCTGAAGATATCCGCGCCATCCTCGAGGTCCCTCGGGCTGATACTCGTATCGTTGGTCCAGGGGTCTGTATCCGATGCCCTCGTAACCACCATGTACTGCTTTGGAGATGTGTCGAGTTCAAAACGCACGCCGTACTTCTGCGTGGAGTTCACGGCCTTGCTCCTTGCGTACTGGAGGATGGAGAATATATCCCGCGAGGCGCTCTTTAGTTTCATGTGCGGGAAGGTGGTGGAGAGGAAATTGGGCGCCGCTATGGCAAGTAGCGTGCCGAATATGGCCAGGACCACGAGAATCTCTACAAGGCTGAACCCGCGCTGGGACCGGCCTTGCGCTCTGGACAGTTTTCTCTCCACCTGGAACAGGCCTGAATTCTCTCTTATTTCTTCACCTATACTCATGGCCTTACTTATCACCCCCGGGTTTCTGGACTATGAATCCGACCAATTATTAAGCAACAGCCATGCCAAGAGGTAACCCCCTGAAAACAAAAAAGTTTTCACTCCGACATGGAGAGAAAACTCCGCAAACTTTTCATAGTATGCCTACTTTTTATAAGGAAAGCGTCTTGCGAGGCAAGAGACCTGCCATGGCCAAGCGGCCATGGAGACGAGATGTGTCACCTCTCTCTGTATCCAGAACCCCTTTACAATCAAAGGGTTATGGCCAGATAGTGCGGCAGTGGGAGGTATGCGGTTACTTGATTCAGGCAGGCGCGCCCATCAGGCCTGTCAACTAAAGCCCATAGGTCTTTATCTTGTACAGGAGGGCCCTCTGGCTTATCTCCAGGAGTTCTGCGGCCCGCGTCTTGTTGTTCTTCGTGGCCTCGAGGGCCCGCCTTATGAGGTCGCGTTCCATGGCCTCCTGGGCCTTCTTGATGGAGAGCCCCGTGGCCGGGGCAGAGGAGGGGCCCGGCGCCGGGGCAGAGACCCCTATGGGGAGTGACGACTTCTTTATAACATCACCGTCCTCCAGGATCATGGCGCGTTCTATGACGTTCTCCAGTTCGCGGACATTGCCAGGCCAGCCGTACTTGAGAAGCGCTGTGAGCGCATCCTTTGAGAGGCCCTTCACCTTTTTTCCGAACTTAGCGGCATATAGGCCGGTAAAGTGCTCTGCGAGCCTCTCTATATCTGCGGGCCTCTCGCGAAGCGGCGGAAGGGTTATCTCTATCACATTCAGCCTGTAGTAGAGGTCTTCCCTAAACCTTCCCTCGCCTATCTCCCTTGCCAGGTCCTTGAGGGTTGCCGCCACCACGCGCGTATCTATCTTTATGTCCTTGGTTCCGCCAACCCTCCTTATCTCACCCTCCTGGAGGACGCGCAGGAGTTTGACCTGGAGTTCCATGGGGAGTTCTCCCACTTCGTCGAGGAAGATCGTCCCGCCGCTGGCCTCCTCGAAGAGCCCGGCCTTGTCGCGCCTTGCGTCCGTGAAAGCGCCCTTTACGTGGCCGAAGAGTTCACTCTCGAGGAGAGGGCCGGGGATGGCCGCGCAGTTCACGGCCACGAAGGGCCCGGAGGCCCTGGAGCCTGCGGTATGGAGGGCACGGGCTATGAGTTCCTTGCCAGTGCCGCTCTCGCCGCGTATGAGCACCGTGGTGTTGTAACTGGCAACCTTTTTAACGAGTTCCAGGACCTCGATCATCCTTGGGTCCACGGTTATTATCTTCTCGATACTGAAGCGGCCTGCGACCTCTTCCTTGAGACGCCTGTTCTCGCGCTTGAGTTTTTCGCGCTCCTCGGCCTTCCGGAGCGTGAGGATTATCTCATCAGACTTGAAGGGCTTGGAGACATAGTCATAGGCCCCAAGTTTCATACACTCTATGGCCGTATCAATGGTGCCATAGGCGCTCATCATGATGACCGTGTGCTCATCACCGCGCTCGGAAAGGGCCCTCAGAAAGGCCAGACCATCCATACCCGGCATGCGGATATCGCAGAGTATGAAGTCGTAGTCCTCTTTGTCGAGCGCCAAGAGCGCTTTCTCAGCGTCCTCGTAGGCAGTGGCCTCAAAGCCCTCCATCTTGAGTATGACGGAGAGCATGTGTCTAAGGCTCTCCTCGTCGTCGATAATCATTACCTTCATCTTCCACCCCTCCTGCAGGGCAATCTTACAGTAAAGGTGGAGCCCTTGCCCACCTTTGACTCGAACTCTATCTCTCCACCATAGGTCGTCAGTATGCTCTTGGACACAAAGAGCCCGAGCCCGGTGCCCTTTCCTACTTCCTTTGTGGTAAAGAAGGGCTCGAAGATACGTCTGGCGTCTTCCTCGCTTATGCCCGTACCCCTGTCGCTTATGCTTACGAATACGTACTCGCGGTATATGGTCTCGCCAGGCCTGAGGGGCTTGTCGTCCTTGCGCCTTCGAAGGTTCGCATCCTTTACCGGTAGTTTGCCTATCTCGGTCTTGACGTTTATCACTCTACGTCCCTCCATGCCGCTCATTGCCTGGGCGGCATTGACGAGGAGGTTCACAAAGACCTGGCGGAGTTTACCCTCGTTCATCATGACGGGCGGCAGGCCCCCTGCGAGGGTGGTCTTTACCAGAACCCCTTCGAAGTCCCTGTGTCCTTCGAGCCCGCGTACGCTCTCTTCTATGAGGGCATTCACGTCCACAGGCTCAATGGCCTTCTTGCCGGCCCGCGAGAACTCGAGAAACTCCCTGAGTATGGCGTCGATTCTGGCCACCTCGCGTCCGGCCCTCTCTATTATATCCTTCTCGTCCGCCTTATCAAGAGAACCACGCTCGAGAATCTGTAGATACCCGCCCACTGCGCCGAGGGGGTTGCCTATCTCGTGGGCAATGCCAGCGGCTAGCCTCCCTACGGCTGCCAGCGTGGACGAACGGAGAACCTCTTCCTGGGCACTCACGAGTTCCTTGTTGAGCCTCTCCAATGTCTTTATCTCTTCTTCTATCCTCCCTGCCATCTTGTTGAAGGAGGCCGCCATTACTCCTATCTCATTGTCGGATTTTATATTGACGCGTTCGCCAAAGGACCCGCCTGCTATGCGTGAGGCGGCATCTGTGAGCCTTCTTATGGGGTTTATTATGGAGCCGGAGAGAAAGAAGAACCCAAAGGCAATTATAATGGCGCTGTCAAGGACTATGTACACTACAAGGAACTTCTTTACCCCGCTTAGTTCTGTATTGATGTCTGTAAGCGGTACGGAGAAGTCGAGCCTGCCGTCAGGGACGCCGGCACCGCGCAGTTCGGCGCTCACGTACAGGTAACGCCCCGGCCCGCTCAGCCAGCCCCCTCCTATGCGTCTTACCCGTACACCATCGAGAAGCACGAGGGGCCTGGCAGTTATCCGCGGCAATACGCCCTTTTTCGTAATAACACGGCCAGTGGAGGTAGTAAGGCGATAGTCCCTGACGCCTGCCTCGCGCATCATGGCGCCAAGGAGCCTCAATGCCCTCTCCTCGTCAAGCCATGTACCGAGCCTCTTCATGGAGGCACGCACCATGCGCGCCGTGCGCTCAGCCTCCTGGGTCTTCCAGTAAAGGGCCTTGTCCTCCACTATCTTTATGCTCATAAGCCCTATGAACCCCACACCGGCCAGGGTGATGAGGGCTATACCGAGCCCAAGTTGCGCGCGTATGCCTAACTTCAGGTTCACCGGAAAAAAACCGCCTTATACTCCCTGGACCACGCTCTTGATATACCACTGTATCAAGGCAGGACCATAAAAAAGATACAGGCCTGCCCCGAAGGCCAGATAGGGCCCAAAGGGCAAGGCGTGCTTGCTGGTGCGTGAGAAGAGGATCATCATTATGACACCTATGAAGGCCCCAACGACAGAGGCAGTAAACAGTGTGAAGAGGACACCCTTCCAACCTATGAAGGCCCCTATCATGGCGAGAAACTTTATATCTCCACCGCCCATGCCATCTTTTCCCGTAAGGAAGTGATAGGTCATGGCAATGGCTATTAGTATGCCCCCGCCGGCCACTATGCCTGTGAAGGAGTCTACTACTCCAGGCGATGGCATAAAGAAAGAGGCCGCAAAGCCGATGACTATGCCTGGGAGCGTGATGACATCGAGTATGAGCCTGTGACGAAGGTCTATGAAGGTGCTGACCACGAGGGCGCAGACAAAGAAGAAGGGTATGATGATCCTCACGTCAGGGCCGTAACGGTAGAAGAGCGCCACTGCAAGGAGCCCTGTTAGGAGTTCCACCAGGGGGTACTGTATGGAAATGGGGCTCTTGCACTGGCCGCAACGCCCGCGGAGGACGATGTAACTCAATATGGGGATATTACAGTAAAAGGGGATATGCCTCTTGCAGACCGGACACCGCGAGGGAGGCGAGACTATGCTCATGCCCTCGGGCAGGCGGTATATGCAGACATTAAGAAAACTGCCCACGACCGCCCCGAATACAAAGGGGAGCAGGAGGACCAAGTTCTGCTGGATCAAGTAACCTCCGGTTCTTGGATGAGATGTGCGGCAAGGGCCAAAGACCGGCAAGGGTCTTTCCCGCAACGGCGGGCCAACTCTAAAAGGCAGACATACCGGCGCCAGCCACCCGCCCCACGTCTCAGAGTGTCTCTGGAAGGTAGTCCTTCCTTATCCTCTCCACCATGCCTACTATGTTGGTGGCCTGCTTTATGGCATCGCGCGAGTCTTTCTCCGTAATTATCTCGGCAGGTATGCCGCCGGGAAGGGCATCTGGAAAGCGCGATGTCTTGTAGTAGAGGTCAAGGGAGGTGGATACGCCCACAAAGTCCTTGAAGGACTCTTCATAGGTGATGGCCCTGTCGAGGAGGTCTGCCACGGACCTTGTCTCCATGGCGTCCTCTCTCTGGAGGAAGAGAAAGCCGCGGAGCGCCTTTGCCGCGGACTGCTGGGCCCAGAAGCAGGCCGGCGCGTGAAAGCCCCCCTGCTGGTTCCACTCCGAGACCTTGAGGTCGTACTCGGCCTGGCGGAGCCACCTTGCCGCCTCTTTGAGAAGTATCTCCATGGTATCAACACCCCGTCGAGTTTGAAGTTCAGAGGCCCTGAGGGCTGCCCCTCAGGTCCTGTACTCGGAATTTATCCTTACATAATCATAAGAGAGGTCTGTTGTCCAGAACGTAGCCGAGGCGCCACCGATGTTCAGGCCTATGCCGAGTACGATATTCTTCCTTTTCATGGCCCTGGCCGCACGTTTTTCCTCTCCTGTATCGAGCCCGCCCCGTGCCACGGTCACACCGTTGAAGGCAATCTCCAGCCTGGACTCATCAAGCCTTATCCCTGCCCGTCCCAGTGCCGCGGCCACACGCCCCCAGTTGGGATCAGCGCCGAAGAGGGCTGTCTTTACGAGAAAAGACCCTGCAACGACACGGGCGGCCTTTCTGGCCTCACGCCTGGAGGAGGCCCCGGTGATGCGTATCTCCACAAAACGCGTTGCCCCCTCACCATCGCGGACAATCATCTTTGCAAGGCGCGTGGCAACGTCGGTGAGGAGCGCCACGAAACAAGAGTATTCGTCCGTACCACGCCTGATGCGTACGCCGCTAAAGCCGTTTGCCATGGCAAGGGCCGTGTCATTGGTGGAGGTATCATTGTCCACCATGATGCTGTTGAAACTCGGCACACAGGCAGACCTCAGCGCGGCCTTGAGCAGTGACCTCGATATGGCGGCATCGGTCATGAAAAAGGCCAGCATGGTGGCCATATCAGGATTTATCATGCCTGCGCCCTTGGCAAGACCAAGAAGGGTGACGGTCTTGGAGCCAATCTTTTTCCTAACGAGGGCTGTCTTGGTAAAGGCGTCAGTAGTGAGCATGGCCTCGGATACTGCGCAGAACCCCCTCTTGTGGAGCGTACCAGCGAGGTCTTGGATACCCGCCCTTATCCTCTCCATAGGAAGGGGTACACCTATTACGCCTGTCGAGGCCACGAGGGCCTCGCCAGCATTGAGCCCCAGGGCCTTCTCGGTCAGCGTCACCATCTCAGCGGCGTCTCTCATGCCCTGCTCACCGGTACAGGCGTTGGCATTGCCGCTGTTTATGACCACGGCGCGCACCTGGCGGTCCGAGGCGGTCCGCTCCATGTCGAGGAGCACCGGCGCGGCCTTCACCACGTTGGTGGTATAGAGCCCTGCAACGGTTGCAGGCACATCGCTCACTATGAGGGCCATGTCGGGTCTGCCCTTTTTCTTTATGCCCGCGCTCGTACCAGAGGCCCTAAAGCCAGGAACGC
Source organism: uncultured Thermodesulfobacteriota bacterium (assembly GCA_964407495.1). Lineage (GTDB taxonomy): Bacteria > Desulfobacterota > GWC2-55-46 > GWC2-55-46 > JADFVP01 > JAJRZX01. Next base: position 22,981 of record CAYOVP010000001.1, on the reverse strand, counting down.
GGAGCCTGCAAAGAGGCCCTGCGGCCTTCTCGGTTGTCATTAGAAAAACCCCTGAGATGAAAAGATATGAGGTGAAAAGATTTCCTTACTTTTTTTGAAAAAGAAAGTAAGACAGAGAAAACCTTCCGCTTTCTTTTGGAAAAAAGAAAGCGGAGCAAAGAAAACCAGTATCAGCCCATGCACCGGGCCCCGATGATGCCACAGCAAAAGGCATGACAGGAACAGCGGTATCAGTTCTGGCAGCCGCCCCCTGAGACCATCGGCCCCTCAGGCAGCGCCGCAGCACTTCTTATACTTCTTGCCACTACCACAGGTGCAGGGGTCGTTTCTGCCTATCTTCTCGGTGCTTCGCACCACGGGCCTCGGCTTTTCCTCGGCAGATTCGGCCACGGCCTCGGTCATTGGTTCGGCGGTTGCAACTCCCACGCCAGGGGCCTCGCCTCGCCCGTAGGTCACGGCCACGGGCTCTGCCACCGGCGGCGGGGGCGCAGGGGCAGTCTCCTCACCCTCGTCTATGGTAATCTCCACCCTGAAGAGGCGCTCAACTATCTCTGACTTGAAGTTATAGATCATGTTCACAAAGAGATCATAGCCTTCTTTCTTGTACTCCTGGAGCGGGTCCTTCTGTCCAAAACCGCGGAGCCCTATGCCGCCCTTCAGGTGGTCCATGGACAGGAGATGGTCCTTCCAAAGGTTGTCTAGGGTGGTAATGGTGATAATGCGCTCGAACTCGGAGAAGTTCTCCTCTCCGGCAAGTTCGACCTTTGCTTCGTAGGCGGGCCAGGCTCTGTCCACTATGAGTTTTGCGAGTGCCTCGGCATTATCCACACCCCTGGCCTCGGCCTCATCGAGGACTATCCCGAACTGGGCCATTACGGCCTCGTTCAGGGTCTTTATGTCCCACTCATCAGGATGCGCCTTGTCCTCGATATGGGTGTTTACAAGGTCTTCTGCCATCTCGCCGGCAAACTCCTTGACCATCTCGCGAAGGCCCTCCTTGGCGAGTATCTGACGCCTGTACCCATAGACCACCTCCCTCTGCTGGTTCATGACATCATCATACTCGAGGAGGTGTTTTCTTATGTCGAAGTTATGGGCCTCGACCTTTTTCTGGGCATTCTCAATGGCCCTGGAGACGAGGCCGTGCTCTATGGGCACGTCTTCTTCAAGGCCTATCTTGTTCATAATGGAGGCGATGCGGTCGCTCCCGAAGATACGAAGGAGATCGTCCTCGAAGGAGAGATAGAAGCGCGACGATCCAGGGTCTCCCTGGCGGCCCGCGCGGCCACGGAGCTGGTTGTCTATACGCCTCGACTCGTGGCGTTCGGTGCCAAGGATATGAAGGCCGCCCAGTTCTATGACCTTCTTCTTCTCCTCATTGCAGATCCTCAAGGCCTCTTCGTAGGCGGCCTTGTATTCTGGCGTTGTCTCGTCCTTGCCGGCAACTGCCATGGCCATGTGTTCTGGGTTGCCGCCGAGCATGATATCGGTTCCACGGCCAGCCATGTTGGTGGACAGGGTCACTGCACCGAGGCGGCCTGCCTGGGCTATTATCTCTGCCTCGCGCTCGTGGTGCTTGGCATTGAGGACATCGTGGCGTATGCCCTGGGCCTTCAGCATGCGTGAGAGTTTTTCCGAGTCCTCTATGGAGATGGTACCCACGAGTACGGGCCTGCCCTTTTCTATGAGTTCCTTTATTTCCTTTATTACTGCGCGGAACTTCTCTTCCTTGGTCTTGTACACGAGGTCGCGGTGGTCGATGCGTATCATGGGCTTGTTCGTGGGGATTACCACCACCTCGAGGTTGTATATGGAGTTGAACTCCGCGGCCTCTGTGTCGGCTGTACCGGTCATGCCCGAGAGTTTGTCATACATCCTGAAGTAGTTCTGGAAGGTAATGGTGGCCAGCGTCTGGTTCTCGCTCTCTATCTTCACCCCTTCCTTGGCCTCCACGGCCTGGTGAAGGCCGTCAGACCAGCGGCGGCCCTCCATGAGCCTGCCCGTGAACTCGTCCACTATGACCACCGAGCCGTCCTTTACCACGTAGTCCACATCGCGCTGGAAGAGGACATGGGCCTTGAGGGCCTGGTTCACGTGATGAAGGGTCTCTATGTTGGTGATGTCGTATAGGTTCTTTATCCCGAGCAGTGACTCCACCTTTTCCACGCCCTCGTCTGTAAGGAGCACCTGGCGGGCCTTCTCGTCCACAGTATAATGCCTGTCTTTTTCGAGGTTTGGTATGACACGGTCTATGTCATAGTACTTCTGCGTGGAGTCTTCGAGGGCGCCGGATATTATAAGAGGGGTACGGGCCTCGTCGATGAGGATGGAGTCCACCTCGTCGACAATGGCGAAGTTGAGTTCGCGCTGAACATACTCATCTATGGAGAACTTCATATTGTCGCGCAGGTAATCGAAACCAAACTCGTTGTTTGTCCCGTAGGTGATGTCCGCGTAATAGGCCTCCCGCCGCTCCACGGGACGGAGGTGATAGTGCCCGCCCGTCTCATCCGTAAAGGTGGGGTCATAGATGAAACTCACCTCGTGCTGTATGACTCCCACGGTGAGGCCGAGTTTGTGGTACAGTGGCCCCATCCAGACAGCGTCACGGCGCGAGAGGTAGTCGTTCACAGTGACAAGATGGGCGCCCTTGCCTGTAAGCGCGTTGAGATAGAGTGCGAGTGTGGCGGCAAGGGTCTTACCTTCACCGGTCTTCATCTCTGCTATCTTGCCCTCGTGGAGGACTATGCCGCCGAGGATCTGGGTGTCGAAGTGGCGCATCCTGAGTTCCCGCTTCGAGGCCTCGCGGACAGCGGCAAAGGCTTCTGGCAGTATCTCGTCCAGTGTGGCCCCGCCTGCTATCCGTTCCTTGAACTTCTCCGTAAGGGCGATGAAGCCGTTGTCCGCCACTTTCTCCATCTCTGGTTCAAGGGCGTTTATCTTGTCCACAAGTGGACGCATGCGCTTGATGTCGCGTTCGTTCTTGCTGCCAAAAACCTTCTTCAGTATTCCGCCAAACATGTTGCTCCCTGTGTATGTCTATATTTTATATGGTGGTATATTTCCTTTAATATCAAAGTATAACACTATTTGTTTCCCGATTCCAGACCAAAGAAAGGGTATTCGTAGGAAGGAGGGTTTGTCTCGTGGAAGCCTGGGCCAGGCACCTTCTGGCCTCCAAGTCCCAAGCCGGGCTGTAGCGTCCAGACAGACCTCATAGCGCCAAGGCAGGTGCCGCAGTCAGAGCCCCCCGCTTTCCTTATCACCCCATCTCCCGTCCCTGCCCCAAGGAGGCCTGGAGGACCGCCAAAGGACTTCGCACCTGAGCCCCGGCCTGTCTGCGTTCAGGCGAGACCACTTATGACGGAACTCTCAGTTCAGGATATACCTTCTGGGATTTACGTAGACGCCGTTTACGGCAACGGCATAGTGCAGATGTGAGCCTGTGGAACGGCCCGTGTTGCCGAGGGCCCCGATCTTCTGCCCCCTCTTGACCCTCTGGCCGGTCTTGACATAGGTGCGCGAGAGGTGACCATAGACGGTCTTTATGCCATAGCCGTGGCTGACGGTGATAAACCTGCCGAGGTTGGCGTCACGGCCTACTTTGGTCACCCTGCCGTTGGCAGTGGCCACTACGGGCGTACCGAGGCGGTTGGCGATGTCGATGCCATTGTGGGCGTGCTTGAGCCCTGTAAAGGGAGAGATCCTCGAGCCAAAGGTGGACGTCACCCAACCCTTAACGGGCCAGATGGATGGCGTGGATGCGAGGAGCCGGGATTTTTTCATGAGGCCCTCGCGAAGATCGGAGAAACTCGCCTCCTGAAGGTCTGCCTTGAGTTCGAGCCCCTCGAGGTCTGAGCGTATCTGGCTCACGAGTTCGTCGACCCTCGCACCCGGGGTGAGGAGATAGTCTGCGCTGTCGGCGGCTGGCCCACCTATGCCCTTGAGAGTGGTCTTTGAGGCAAACTTGCCCTCTGGCTCGATATGGGCGATGATGCGGAGTTTCTTGTCGAATATCTCGAGACGGGCCATCTTTGCCTCGAGGTCACGGATCCTCGACGAGAAGTCCTGCAGTTCTATCTTCTGTGTGGCGTTCTCGCTCTTCAATCGGTAGAGTTCGCGCGAATCGCCGCGAAGACGCAGGTAATCATATGCCATGAAGGAGACGCCCAGGAAGAATAATACAGAGAGGACGGCGAGCCCCTTGGCAAGGGCCATACTCATCTTCAGGCGCCTTGGCGCGGCGCTATCGTTGGTGAGGAAGAATAGGGTAAGGTATCTACTGCCCCTTGGGCGGGACGCACCTACGCCCGAGAGGCCTTCGCCCGATCTCCTGAAGGGTGACTTTAACCTCAAGACAGCCTCCGCCTCTGGAGTTTGTTTGCCATGGAACTCGTCATTTTTTCTCTGATTATTAGCACAGTGGCCGCCTCAAGTCAAGGTTAAACCGGTCTCTGATTATCAACGCCGATTTGCGGAAAAAACAGTGATAAAGGTCACAGCGCTCCGGCCTTACTGGTGCAGAAAGAGGAGTATGTGCTTCTTTTCTATCTTTATATACCCCTCGTTGCTCATCTTCTTCAGCGCCCTGCTCACAACCTCCCTCGAGGACCCTATCATTGCCGCCAGTTCCTCGTGTGTTGGCCGTTCTATGGTCACTATCTGGTCGTCTTCCGAGGGCTTTGCCATTCCTATGAGCGTATGGGCAATTCGGCCACAGACATCGAGGAGCGCAAGGCCTCCGATCTTTCGCGTGGCCTCTCGGAGCCTGGTGGTTAGATAGGCGAACATGGTTCGGTACACGCGGTGATGCACGCCCAGGTACTTGAGAAAGGCATCCTTTCTTACGACGAGACACTTGAGTTCCTTTACGGTCTCCACGTTCGCAGAGCGCGGTTTCTCGTCCATTATGGACATCTCTCCGAACATGTCGCCCTTCTTAAGGACAGAGAGCACTATCTCGCGACCCTGTTCGCTGTACAGCGTCACCTTTGCCCTTCCCGAGACTATGAAGTACACGGCCTCTCCCATATCACCCTCGCATATGACCTGGGACCCGCCGGGCCAGTACTTGAGTTCTCCCACTTCCAGGAGGTCATCGAGGTAAAACTCCTCGAGCCCGCTGAAGAGGGGGTTGGCCGCGAGCGCCTCCTTTACCATCTCCAACTCATCGTCATCTATCTTTCTTATCATGATCCGCTAACCTCTAACTCGCTTATTAGTATGCTCGGGGCGCCCACAGGGCCAAGAAACCTCCTGTCCACGGCTGTGGCGACGATTTTCTCGAATAGTTCTATGAGGTTGCCTGCTATGGCAAGACCACGTAGCGGGGTGGCGAGCGCCCCGCCCTCTATGCGGAGTCCTGAGGCGCCAAGTGAAAAATCGCCTGTTACCGGATTTATGGTATGAACGCCCATGAGTTCGGTTATGAATATCCCGCTTCCGGCCTCTTCGAAGAGTTCTTCAAGGGGGACGGCACCTTGGGCCGGCTCCATGTAAAGGTTTGTGATACCCACGCCGGGCGTTGCCGCGTACCCGGCGCGCGAGGCGTTTCCTGTGGGCCTTGCCTTCATCCTGCCGGCCCAGTACGAATCAAAGAGAAAACCCCTTACCACGCCAGCCTCCACGAGGCAGGTCTTTTCCATGGGCATGCCCTCGGAGTCTGCGCTGGAGGTGCCCCACCCCCCCTCGAGCAATCCGTCGTCCCAGATGTTTACTATATCTGAGAAGACCTTTTCTCCGAGACGACCCATGAGCATGGACTTGCCCTTGAAGAGGTTGTTCCCTAGAAAAGACCCTGAGAGCGCCTCGAGGAGTTCGCAGACAACGGTATTCTCGAGGACCGCCCTGAGGCGGGCCGTCTCCATGGACCTTGCCCCAAGGAGCCTCAATGCCCGCTCAGCCGCCTCTGCCCCGACCTTTCCGGGGTCAAGGCCGCCGGCACTATGCGAAAAGGCCATGTCCCAGCCCATCTCGGCCTCACCGTCCCGCTCTGCCACGGCCATTACCTGAGCCGTGTAGTAGGTGGCGGTCTGCGAGACATCCACCCCCTCGGAGTTGATGACGCGAGTACTTATGAGACGGCCATCGAAAGAGGCCTTTCTCACCCGTCTTATCTCCGGCGAGCGTTCGAGGGCTCCCTTTTCAACGAGTATGGCCCTCTCGACGACCGACTCGGTCTTCCCCGCAAAATCTGCCCCGTCGCAGGTCCCGCAGACGTCTGGATAGGTTGCAGGTGGGGCCGGAAAAGACAGGGCCTCGTCCTCATCGGCCCCGTTGCTTGCATCGAGGGCCCTCTCTACTGTATCGGCAAGTGCGTCGATATCAAGAGCCCCTGCATAGGCAAAACCCGGTCTTCGGCCCCTGATGACGCGTACCCCCACACCGCTGCCGTGCCTGACCTTCAGCGCGTCAACAGTGCCGTCCTTTGCCTCTGCCCCAAGTCCTTCATCCTCTTCGAAGAAAATCTCGTAGGCGCAGCCCCGTCCCTCGAGCATGCCCCGCAGTGCCTCTGCGGCCTCGTCAAAACGATGCTCCGCCCCCTTTGCCCCTCCTGCACCGGAATCCTTCTTCATCCACCAGCCCTCATAAACTCAGACACCAACCTGCCTGCACCTTCTTCTCTTGGCCTGCTATGTTCAACCACCACACTTCAGGTCCAGGAGCACGGCTCTCTCGTCACAACCCGGGAACTTCCTGCATCCCAGGCAGTCTCCCCAGATCTTCTGCGGAAGGTCTGCCTTGTCCACCTCGTGAAAACCCATTTCCAGGAAGAACTCCACTGCATAGGTAAGGGCAAAGACCCTCTTTATGCCAAGTTCCCCGGCCTCTTCGAGGGCGGCCTCCACAAGGGCCCTGCCAAGCCCGCGGCGCCTGTACGGCTCCCCTACGGCCAGGGAGCGCACCTCGGCAAGTCCTTCGTCCCAGACATGGAGGGAGACGATACCAAGGACCTCATTACCCCGCCTTGCCACAAAAAAATCCCTGATGCTCGAACATATCTCTTCGAGAGAGCGCCCGAGCATCTCTTCCTTTGCCGCTGACTCGCTCACCAGGGCATGTATCCCCCTGGCGTCCGATAGCCTGGCCTTCTGGACAAGAGGCAAAGTCCGGGGCCCCCTCTTCGCAACACTCTTCATGGCGCCTTCATTCACAGCCCCTTCGTCCATGGCCGCCTCCTACTCCACACTCCCCTGCACCGCCCTCTCAACGAGTTCCCTTGCATGCTCCCGCGTAGTATCCGTCACATTGGTTCCGCCAAGCATCCATGCTATCTGTTCTAAGCACTCGCGGCCTTCGAGCCTCCGTACCGTGGTGACCGTCCTGGTGCTCTCCTCCCTCTCTGAAAGGTCCTTGGCGTCCTCACCTGCGCCTGCCGCGGCCATGGTCTCCTTCTTGACCACAAAGTGCTCGTCCGCAAAGGCCGCTATCTGTGGAAGGTGCGTTATGCAGAGCACCTGGTGAGTTCTCGCGAGGGCCTTTAGTTTACCGCCCACAACGTGGGCCATTGCACCGCCTATGCCCGTGTCGATCTCGTCGAAGATGAGCGTGGGGACCTTGCCAGCGGCGCTGATGTTCTTTATGGCGAGCATTATCCTTGAGAGTTCCCCGCCAGAGGCCACCCTTGACAGCGGTTTTATCTCTTCACCCGGATTGGTGGAGATATAAAAGGCCACCCTCTCGGCACCACGGGCCGTGAGCCTTGCAGTGCCCGAGACCTGGTCCGCCTCTGTCTTCAAGAGGACCTCGAAGACCGCCCCCTCCATCCCAAGGGTGGCGAGTTCTTCTTCCATCCTGGCCTTGAGCGCCCTTGCGGCCTTGCTCCTTGCCGTCGTGAGCCTCGCGGCGGTCTCACGCGCGATTTTTTCCTTTTCTTCGAGCCTTGCCTCTATCTCTGCGAGCCTCTCGTCAAGGTCGTCAAGACCGGCAAGTTCGGCGTCAATCTTTTTCTTGTACTCTGCTATGGCCTCTATGGTGGGGCCGTATTTTTTCTTGAGTGCACCTATCCTGTAGAGCCTGTCCTCCACCTCTTCGAGCCTTCCGGGCTCGAACTCCACGCCCCCGGCTATATCTCGGAGCGTTGCCGCGGCGTCCTCTATCTGGTAAAGGCTGGACTCTATCTCTTCGAGGGCCGAGGCGGCCTTATCGTCAAAGGCAGATATCTCTCCGAGTTCACGTACCACGGCGCCGAGGCGCTCTATGACAGAACCAGATGCCGAGTACAGCGCCTCTTCGGCCCGTGCGGCAACGCCCTTTATCTTCTCGGCGTTCTGGAGTCTCTGCCTCAGTGTCCTAAGTTCCTCTTCCTCGCCAGGCGTGAGGGCGGCTTCTTCTATTTCGCGGGCCTGAAAGGCAAGGAGTTCCCTGCGGGCAGTGGCGCCACCGTCGTCCTCCTTGAGTGAGTCGCGCTCGCGACAGATGGCGATGTAGTCTTCATAGGCCACCTGCATCTGGCGCCTGAGTTCCCCGAGGCCGCCGAAGGAATCGAGGACACCGAGGTGCTCTTCCATGCGCGTCAGGCTCTGATGCTCGCTCTGGCTGTAAATGTCGATAAGGTTGCGCGTAATCTCCGTAAGGGTTACGAGGGTGGCGAGGCTCCCGTTTATGTATATCCTGTTCCTCCCGGCCCGTGCTATGGTGCGCTTTATGACGAGGTCATCGGAGGGCTCGATGCCGGCCTCCTCGAGGGCATGGCGGATGGCGCTCATGCCAGAGATATCGAAGAGGGCCTCTACCTCGGCGCCAGGGGCTCCCGTGCGCACAAGGTCAGCGGCGGCGCGGTCTCCGAGCACAAGGGAGATGGCGTTCATTATGATGCTCTTGCCGGCGCCGGTCTCGCCTGTAAAGACATTCAACCCGCCTGCAAGTTCAATAACGAGGCTCTCTATTATGGCAAAGTTCTTTATCCTCAGTTCTACAAGCATACCCAAGAGACCTCTGAGGTCTTCTCATTCCTCTTCCCTTGCGTCCCACATGAGTCTCTGCCTGAGTATATCAAAATAACTTTTCCCTTCATACTTAATTAAGTACACGCTCGTCTCTGCCCTCCTGATGGTTACGATATCGCCGCACTCGAGCGATACGTCCTGCTCGCCGTCGAGTACGAGGGCAATGCGGTCCTGGCCAGGGCAGACGCTTATATCCACGCTCATCCAGTCGGGTATCACAACAGGGCGGTTCATGAGGTTGAAGGGACAGATGGGCGCAACGATTATGGAGTGTATAGTAGGGTAGAGTATGGGACCTGAGGCAGAGAGCGAGTAGGCCGTGGAGCCCGTTGGCGTGGCAACTATGAGGCCGTCGGCCCGGTAGGTGGTGACATACTCTCGGTTGATGCTCGTCTCTAGCCTTATGAGCCGCACGGTGAGCCCCTTTACGACCGCCTCGTTGAGGACCCTGTGCGTGGAGATGATCTCGCCACCACGCCTCACCTCCACGGAGAGCATCATCCTCTGCTCTATGGCGACATCGCCTGCAATGACCTTCTCCACCATCTCTCTGGCCTCTCTCACGGTGACAGAGGTGAGAAACCCCAGGCCCCCGAGGTTGATGCCGAGGATGGGTATGTCGCGGCCCGCTATGAGCCTTGCGGCCCGGAGCATGGTGCCGTCTCCGCCGAGGACCACGATGGCATCGGCGTGCTCGGAGATCTCAGAGGGCGTGCCTCTTCCGGCCACGAGAGAAGAGTCTATGAACCTTGCGAGCCCCTCGGTAACATAGAGTTCGGCCCCGCACTTTCTTATCCAGCCCGCGAGTTCAGAGCCGAAATCAATGGCCCCCATGTTGGACTCATTGACTATCATGCCAATCTTCTTCACAACAAGACACCCTCGAAGGTAAGACAACGGGAAGGAAGCGTAAAGAAAGACCCTAAGCGTTGGGCTCTATTATTACCTTTATGGATTCATTGGCCTCGGCAACGAGCCTAAACCCCCGGGCCGCATCGTCAATGGGGAGTTTGTGCGTAATGAGGTCCGCTACCTCTACTACGCCGCTGCCAATGAGGTCAAGGGCCGAGACGGTATCAACAGGCGGCGAGGCATAGGTATTGATGACAGTAATATTATCTCGCCAGAGTTCGAAGAGCGGCATTGGGAATGTCTCGCCGGGCATGGCAGGGGCAAAGAAGACGATGGTGCCTCCCCGGTCTACAGAGGACAGCGCCTGCCTTATGGCCGGGGCGCTTCCGGCTGTTATGACCACCATGTCCGCACCACGGCCAAGGGCGGCGCGTACCTTCTCTGGGATATCGAGTCTGGCATTGAAGACGAAATCAGCACCAGCGGTCTCGGCCATCTTGAGCCTTGCGTCCACTACATCCGTTGCTATGATGGTGGTAGCGCCAAGGGCGCGGGCCAGTTTCACGTGCAGCAGGCCGGATATGCCGCTCCCTATTACGAGTACGCTCTGCCCTGCAGAGAAACGGGCCCTTCTCATGCCCCTCACTACGCACCCGAGCGGCTCGATGAAGGTGGCGTCGTCAAAGGTCATATCACCTGGTATTATAAAGACGCCTCTATCCACGTTAATGGCCGGCACGCGTATGTACTGGGCAAAGCCGCCTGGGTCGAAGTTGGTGGTGCGTAGCGTATCGCAGACAGAGAACTCTCCACGAAGGCAGTACCTGCAGGCATTGCATGGTACGTGGTGGGCCACGGAGACGCGGTCTCCGGGGCAAAACTTCGTAACGAGCCTACCGACGTTCTCCACCACGCCGGCCACTTCATGGCCCAGCACCAGTGGGGCCTTTTTTATCCTGTACCACTCCATGACGTCGCTACCGCAGATGCCCGAGGCCTCTACCCTGACGAGTATCTCGTCAGGGCCGATTTCTGGCAGAGGCATCTCCTCGATACGGACGTCGCTATTGTTGTAATATACCGCTACCTTCAAACCAGGCTCATCCTTTCCCGAAAGGGCCCCTGCCACCGAACCCACAGGCGGCCTTCTCACTCCCGCTCGATGCCCCCTCCCTCCTTCTTCACGCCGAGGCCTCTCAGCCGGCGTCACGCGCCGGCGTCTCAGACGCCTCAGGCGCCGGCGGCCTGTTTTTCGCCGGCAAGGGTATTGAAGAGGTCAAAGGCCTTGTCAGGGTCGAGGTTATTGTGGACCACCTCGCGCACGGCCTTTATCATGGCCACAGGGTGATCGGACTGGAAGATATTGCGTCCCATGTCCACGCCAACGGCGCCGTCGCGTACGGCGTTGTAGGCAAGTCTGAGGGCGTCCTCCTCGGCTATCTTCTTCCCCCCTGCTATCACTATCGGCACAGGGCAGTTGCGCACGACCTTCTCGAAGTCCTCGCAGTAGTATGTCTTGACAATGTTGGCTCCGAGTTCGGCGGCTATACGCGAGGCAAGGCCCAGGTACCGGGCGTCCCTTGCCATGTCCTTGCCAACGGCGGTGACGGCAAGGACCGGCACGCCGTACTCGCCGGCAAGGTCTATGAGTTCGGCAAGGCCAAGGAGCGTCTGCTTCTCGAGTTCCGAGCCCACGAAGATGGAGAGCGCCACACCGGCCACGTTCAGCCTCAGGGCGTCCTCCATGGAGACGGTGCGGCCCTCGTCGGCAAGGTTGCCAAGGATGCTCGTGCCGCCAGAGACGCGAAGCACGATGGGCGTGTCCGTAGTTGGGTCCACACAGGCGCGGAGCACTCCACGCGTCAGCATGAGGGTGTCGGCATAGGGAAGGAGGGGCTCCACGGTCTTGCCCGGTTGCTCGAGGCCCGTCGTGGGGCCGAGAAAATACCCGTGGTCAACGGCTAGCATTACAGTCCTTCCGGTCTCCGGCCTTATTATCCTTGAGAGACGGTTCTTCATACCCCAGTCCATGACATGATCCTCCTTGAATTTTCTCTGTATTGGCCCTTTTTGTAGGGTTTCGCTCCGCTCCACCCTGCTGCATCCACTGGAATTGATTCTGTCTGCCGCCTTCTTTTTTTCTCTTTGCGGGCAGTTCCACTTCCAAAGGTTCTCTTCTGTTCCCTTGCCCCTTTTCCCGAACAGGATATCAGGGGAGGCCTTCTGCGTCAAGGCCGCGGGCCTGGCCTGGGCGGTGTTTTTCCTGGTAGTTGCCGTCTTTTTCAGTGGCCATCGCCGGAAAGGAACTTTTCCCTGCACTCGGAGCCGCAGAAGTAGACTATGCCGTGGCGCGTCCTTACCTGTAAGGCCTCGCTCACTGGCACGTAACTCTGGCAGACCGGATCCTGCACCATCTCCTCGCCGACTGTCTTGTGGCCCTGTTGTTCCCGGGTCTGGCCGCCAGAGCCTCTGCCGCTACCGCCATTGACGTCACTACGGCCAAAGCGCCGCTTCAGCATCATGTATATGAGATAAGCGGCAAGTATGTAAAAGAGGATTTTCATGATGATTGACTCTTGGCCGTCTTTATGCCCCTGCCTCCTCCGAGCCCATGGAGCATGGCGCGCATGGTCTCAAGAAAGACTGGGTGGAGAAAGTCTGGTGCAATATCAGAGATTGGTCTGAGGACAAAGGCCCTCTCAGAGACCCACGGGTGCGGCAGGGTGAGCCTCGGGGTCTGGAGTACGCGCCTTCCGTAAAAGAGGAGGTCGAGGTCAATGACCCTTGGGCCCCAGCGGGCCGACTGCCTGCGGCCAAGCACCCGTTCCTCTTGCAGGAGCAGGCGCAGAAGCCCAAAGGGCCCGATGCCGGCGCGCACCTCTACGACAGCGTTGACAAAGGCCCTCTGCCCAGGCAGGCCCCAGGGCGCTGTCTCGTAAAAGCGGCTCACCGCCACCATCTCCAGAAGCCCCGTTGCCGAGAGGGCCTCGATGGCCCGGCGGCAGTTGTCCTCGCGGGGCCCCATGTTGGAACCAATGCCGATGAAGACGCGCTCAAGGTCGTTCACCGGGCCGCCCCACACCTGCCCTCCCTGTAGACAGAGGGACCTAAAATTCGAGACCAAGACCGCCGAGCCTCTTCTTCATCTCTCCCACCACGCGGGCCTCGTCCTCTATGCCATCTGAGGCGAAGGTAGCCGAGAAACGAAGATATGCACCTGCATCGTCCCAGGGCACTGTGGATATGTGCGCCTTTCTTATGAGGTACTCAGAGGCCTCCTCTGCGCTCCCGAAGCGCGTACCGTCAGAGGCCCCCCTCGGGGCCTTTACGTAGAGGTAGAAGGTCCCGCCTGGCATCCTGGCCTCAAACCCCGCAGATGAGAGGGCCTCGACCATGAGGCCGAGCCTGCGCCTGTACTTGGCGCCTATCTCTTCCGTAATCTCGGGGTGCTCGAGGGCAGTGATGCCTGCCTTCTGTATGGCCTTGAACTGACCAGAGTCGTAGTTGTCCTTGACATGGGCAAAGGCGCCGATGACCTTACGGTTGCCAATGAGAAAGGCAAGGCGCCACCCCGTCATGTTGTAGGCCTTGGAGAGTGAATGTATCTCTATGCCAACCTCCGTTGCACCTGGCGTGGAGAGAAAACTAAGGGGGGGACCGGAATAGGTGAGCGCGGCATAGGCCGCATCGTGGACCACGATTATCTCGTTCCTACTGGCAAAGTCCACCACCTCTTCGAAGAAGTCTTTTGTTGATGCCGCGCCCGTGGGGTTGTTGGGATAGTTGAGGTAGAGGAGTTTGGCTTTCTTCAGGTCTTCAGCGCCTATGGCCCCCAGGTCCGGGAGAAATCCATTTTCTTCAAGCAGGGGAAGGTTCACCACCCTTCCGCCGTGCCACTCTGTGTGCGTTGCCATGACGGGGTAGCCCGGGGTGGTCATGAGCATGACATCGCCCTCGTCTATAAATGCATCGGGGAGCATGGCAAGGGCGCACTTGGAGCCAATGGAGTGAATGACATCTTTTTCTGCGTCGAGCCCGGTTACGCCGAATACGCGGTCCATGTACCGCAGAGCCGCGTCCTTGAACTCCTGTATGCCGTTGTCTGCATAGCCCCTGTTCTCGGGCCTGGCGCACTCGGCCTTCAGTGAGTCCACCACCACGGGAAAGGCCATCTCATCGGGCTCGCCCACGCCAAAGTCGAGTATTTCCTGTTCAGGGTTCTCGGCCATGGCCGCGGCCTTGGCACGCTTTATCTTCTCGAACTTGTATATCTTCGTGTCTTTTCCAAAGGAACTCCCGCCGAGCCGCCGGGCAAAGAGTCCCTGTATATAGTCTTCGCTCATGGTGCCGCTTCCTCCTGCATTTTTTATAAAGGGGGGGGAGCCCACTCACCCCCCTCTCAGACAACTTTATTGACGAGCGCCCCTACCCCGGAAACCCGCACCTCCACTGTATCTCCGGGCTTCATCTTGCCAACGCCCGGCGGCGTGCCCGTGGCGATGACGTCTCCCGGGAGAAGGGTCATTACACGGGAGATGAAACTGAGGAGTTGGGGGACCTGGAAGATCATGTCCACGGTACTTGCGTACTGCCGTCTCTCGCCGTTGAGAAAGGTCTCTATGGCAACGTTTCCCGGGTCAAGGGCCGTCTCTATCCAGGGCCCGAGCGGAGCAAAGGTATCAAAACCCTTGGCCCGTGTCCACTGTCCGTCGCGGCCCTGAAGGTCACGGGCCGTTACGTCGTTGAAGGCAGTGTACCCGAGGATGTATTCGCCCGCCTCTTCAACGCTTACATCCTTGCAGCGCCTGCCGATGACGACTCCCAGTTCACCCTCGAAGTCCACCCTGTGAGACATGTGCGCAGGGTAGACGATATCGCCGCCAGGGCCGATTACGGACGTCGAGGGCTTGAGGAAGAAGAGCGGCTCCTCGGGTATCTCCTGGTCGAACTCCGCGGCATGGGCCCTGTAGTTGAGACCAATGGCCACTATCTTCGTGGGGAGCACTGGTTCAAGAAGACGCGCGTCTTTGAGCGCATGGTAATCCCCTGCTGGCGGCCCGGCAGGCCCCTTGCCCCCGGTAAACCCGAAGAAATCCTCGCCCCCTATCTCGAAGACGCCCTCTCCCCCCTTGTCCAGGAGTCCGAAGGCCCTACGCCCCCCTGCCTCGAAACGGACGAGTTTCACGACGGCGTCCTCCCTGCTTCGTAGCGGTCCGTCTTCTCTGCTACAAACATATCAGCGCCCCTTGCCCCGTGAATCGTCTTCATGGGGCAAGGGGCAGGTGATATCCAGCCCCATGCCCGGAGCGCCCTCCCCCTTTTCATCTTGTCCGCCCGCCCTTTCTGCCCATAATACTCTCGAGTTTCATCTCAAGTGAACTTATGCGTATGAAGCCCTCGGCGTCGCGTTGGTCATAGACCGTGTCTGCCTCGAAGGTAGCAAGGTCCGGGCTGTAGAGGCTTTTTTCGGCCTTTCTCCCGACTATTATGCAACTTCCCTTGTAGAGTTTCAGACGGGCCCTGCCCGTAATGACCGAGGCCGCCTCGTCGAAGAAGGCCTGGAGGGCGCGCCTCTCTGCACTGAACCAGTAGCCGTAATATATGAGTTCTGCGTAGCGCGGGATGAGGGAGTTGCGTAGATGCAGGAGTCCCCTCGTCATGGTGATGGATTCTACGGCGCGCCTGCCCTTGTGCAGGATGGTTCCACCGGGGGTCTCATAGATTCCTCGAGACTTCATGCCAACGTACCGGCTCTCCACCATGTCCACCATGCCCACGCCATTGGCCCCGCCGATACGGTTGAGGCGGGCAAGTATCTTTGCCGGGCTCATGGGCCGTCCGTTGAGGGCCACGGCGTCGCCCTTCTCGTAATCTATCTCAATGTAAGTGGCCTTGTCAGGGGCCTTCTCCGGCGGAACGGTATAGCGGAACATGTCTTCAGGGGGCTCCACGTAGGGGTCTTCGAGTACGCCGCCCTCGAAACTCAGGTGCAGGAGGTTGCCGTCGCAACTGTAGGGTTTCTTGCGCGTTACGGGCACGTGTATGCCGTGTGTGCGGGCATACTCAACGAGGTCGCTCCTGCCCTTCAGGTCCCACTCGCGCCAGGGAGCGATAACCTTTATCTCTGGATTTATGTAATAATAGGTCAGTTCAAAGCGTACCTGGTCATTGCCCTTGCCCGTTGCGCCGTGGGCAACGGCGTCGGAGCGCGTCTTCCTTGCAACGTCCATCTGGGCCTTTGCGATGAGGGGGCGCGCTATTGCCGTACCGAGGAGGTACTCGCCCTCGTACATGGCCCCGGCCCTTATCATGGGAAAGACATAGTCGCGGGCGAACTCTTCCTTGAGGTCAACGATATGGACGCTCACAGCCCCTGTCTTGAGGGCCTTCTCACGGAGGCCTTTTATCTCGCCGCCTTGGCCGACGTCGGCGACAAAGGCCACTACCTCGCAGTCATATCTTTCCTTTATCCATTTTATTATTATTGATGTATCGAGCCCGCCCGAATATGCGAGCACCACACGTCTTACCTTCTTCTCCATCTCTACCCCTTTACGCGTTTTTTACCGGCACGCCAGGGGCGGCCGGGCAATCACCATCTCTTTATCTACGAGTGCCTCTTGTCTCCAGGCATAGATACGCCAGACGACCAGGACATCACGCTAACCGCTCATGAGCCACTCCAGAACCGCCTTCTGCAGGTGCAGGCGGTTCTCTGCCTGGTCCCATAGTACGGAGTTGGGTCCCTCCATGACCTCGTCTGTTATCTCCTCTCCCCTGTGCGCCGGCAGGCAGTGCATTACAATGGCATCCTTCTCGGCGAGGCCAAGAACATCACTGTTTATCTGATACCCCCTGAAGGCGGACTCTCTCTTCTTCTGCTCATCTTCCTGGCCCATGGAGGCCCAGACATCGGTACAGAGGACATCTACGTCCCTTACTGCCTCTTCAACGCTATTTACGACCTTTATGTTCGGGCCCGCGCCGGCCTCCTCCAGGATGCGCCCGTCGGGCTCATAGCCAGGCGGACAAGCGAGTCTCAACTCAAAACCAAGTATGGCCGCGGCCTCTATCCAGGAGTTTGCCATGTTGTTGCCATCTCCTATCCAGGCCACCTTGATTCCATCGTAGGCCCCTTTCTTCTCGATAATGGTGAGCACATCGGCAAGGACCTGGCAGGGATGGTGCGAGTCAGTGAGTCCGTTTATCACCGGAACCGAAGAATAGCGGGCGAATTCTTCTATCTTGTCGTGGCCATAGGTCCTGATGACCACAGCATCCACATAGCCCGACATGACGCGCGCCGTGTCCTTTATGGGTTCGCCGCGTCCTATCTGCGAGTCTGCGCTACTCATGAAGATGGCCGAGCCGCCGAGGTGATACATGGCGGTCTCGAAGGAGACGCGCGTACGCGTAGAGGATTTCTCGAAGATGAGCGCGAGGACGCGGCCCCGGAGCGGGTTGTGCGGGATGCCGCGGGCATGGCGCTCCTTCAGGGAGGCGGCCCGCGCTATGAGAGCGTCTATCTCGCCTTTATCGAGATCGAGTATACGTAATAAGTGCATGAGACCTCTTGTAGGTATTTTTTTTGAAGTGGTGGGCGTAGCCCACTGGTTTTCTTTGCCCTGCTTTCTTTTTTCCAAGAGAAAGCAGATTTTTTTGATATGCGGGCAAGGCCCGCTTCTTTCTCTTTTGTGACTTTCTTCTCTCTTCTACGCTAAACCTTTCCGAGGACTCTTTCGAGTATTTCCGTCATCTCGTCCACCTCGGCGGTGGTGATCGTAAGGGGAGGTAGGAATCGGAGGACATTTTCTCCGGCCCCGATGACGAGGAGACCTTCTTCGAGACATCTTGTAACGATTTCGCCAACAGGTCTCTGGACCTCCATCCCAAGTATGAGTCCCTTGCCCCGGACGTCCTCGATGAACTCGTACCTCTCTCTGAAGGTCTCGAGGCGCCCAAGGATATACTCTCCCATTGCAACGCAGTTCTCGAGTACTCCTTCATCGAGTATGGTGTGCATGGTGGCGAGCCCTGCGGCAGTTGCCAGGGGATTGCCGCCAAATGTAGAGGCATGGCTCCCAGGCCCGAAGGCACCTGCCACGTCGTCTGTAGCAAGCATGGCGCCTATGGCCACCCCTCCGCCAAGGCCCTTGGCAAGGGTCATGATATGGGGCGGCGTCTCGTAATGCTCGTGGGCAAAGAGTCTGCCCGTGCGCCCCACTCCCACCTGCACCTCGTCATAGATGAGAAGGGCCCCTGCCCTCTCGCAGAGTTGACGAAGACCACTGAGATACCCCTTGTCCGGCACATTCACCCCGCCCTCGCCCTGTATGGGCTCAACAAGCACGGCGGCAGTATCAGAGTCCATGGCAGAGGCCACGGCGTCGAGGTTGTTGAAGGGCAGGTACGTGAATTTTTCGAGAAAGGGCTCGAAACCACGGCGCACCTTGTCCTGGCCCGTGGCAGAGAGCGTGGCGAAGGTGCGGCCATGGAAGGATCGTTCCATGGTGAGGACCTTGTGGCGGGGCTCGCCGCGGTCGGCAAAGTACTTTCGCGCAAGTTTTATGGCCGCCTCGTTTGCCTCGGCCCCGGAGTTGCAGAAGAAGACCTTGTCCGCAAAGGAGTTGGCAGTGAGCAGGGCGGCAAGTTCTGCCTGCGGGCCGATGTGGTACAGGTTCGAGACGTGTATGAGGGTCTCTGCCTGATCCTTTATGGCGCGCACCACTGCTGGGTGACAGTGCCCCAGGTTGCATACCGCTATGCCAGAGGTAAAGTCCAGGTACTCCCTGCCCGAGGCGTCCCATACACGGGCCCCTCGGCCCCGCACCATGGCCACGGGAAAACGCCTGTATGTATTCAATACATGACGGTCAGTAAGGGCTATTATCTCTTCGTTGTTCAATGTCTTCTACTTCAGCCTCAAGTGCGTGAAAACGAGAAAGAATCAGGACCATGCCGCGGGCCTGCCATAAGGTGCCTGTCCCGCGCCGCCCCCGAGGGGGCGGCGCGCACTTCAGTTCCCCTTCTTCATCTCGTCGAGTTCTTTCTTCTTCGCTATGACCGTGCCAATGCCAGCATCGGTGAATATCTCGAGCAGCACGGCATGCTCGACGCGACCGTCTATTATATGGGCCCGTTTCACACCTCCAGTAACAGCCCCTGCACAACACCTTATCTTGGGTATCATACCGCCCCTGGCAACGCCCTCGCTTATGAGTTTTCGCGCCCGAGAGACGGTCAGAGTGGAGAATAGACCACCCTTACTGTCGAGCACGCCCCGGACGTCCGTAAGGAGTATGAGTTTGTCTGCCTCTATGGCCGTAGCAATGGCGCCAGCCGCAGTGTCGGCGTTGATATTGTAACTCCTCCCGCCCTCGCCCCAGCCAACAGGGGCTATGACAGGGATGAAACTACTCTCTTCAAGGGAGCGTATGACCGATGGGTTCACAGACTCTACCTCACCGGCCCGCCCCATCTCAGCGCCCCTTATCTTCAAGGGCTTTGCCTTTATGAGGCCGCCATCCTTGCCGCCTATGCCCACGGCGCGGCCACCATAGTGGTTTATGAGGCCCACTATCTCTTTGTTCACCTTGCCAACGAGAACCATCTCCACAACGTCCATGGTCTCCTCGTCAGTGACGCGGATGCCCTTTACAAAACGTGTCTCAATACCGAGTTTTTCGAGAAGCCCGCCTATCTGGGGACCACCGCCGTGAACAATCACCGGGTTGAGCCCAACGTACTTCATCAGGACCACGTCACGGGCAAAACTCTGCTTGAGCGACTCATCGCTCATGGCCGCGCCGCCATACTTTATGACAATGGTCCTGCCGCGAAACTTCCGTATGTAGGGAAGGGCCTCGAAAAGAGTCTTTATCTTCTCTATCTGAACCTTCATGAAAAAGCCTCTTGAAAAAAAGAAAAAATTCCTTACTTTCTTTTGGAAAAAAGGAAGTAAGACAAAGAAAACCAATATGGGGCCGTCATCCAGCCCCTTATGCCCCTCTCTGCGCCTCCGTCAGTAGAGTGGGCACTGCCCACCATTACAAGATGCGCCCCCCATCACAAACGCGGGCGCCTTGCCGCCAACCACCCTACAGTATATACCTCGAGAGGTCCTCGTCCTCGAGTATGTCGGCGAGTCTCTCCTTGACGTAGGCGCGGTCTATGACCACCTTCTCGCCGCTCATGTCCGGGGCCCTGAAGGAAATGTCCTCAAAGACACGCTCCATCACCGTATGAAGGCGCCTTGCGCCGATGTTCTCCATGCGCTCGTTCACGAGGGCCGCGATGCGGGCTATCTCTTCCACGGCATCGTCCGTGTACTCTATGGTTATCTTCTCTGTCTCGAGAAGTTCCTTGTACTGCTTGAGAAGGGCGTTGCGGGGCTCTTTCAGTATGCGGACAAACTCCTTCTCGCCAAGGGTGTCGAGTTCCACCCTGATGGGGAACCTTCCCTGAAACTCTGGTATGAGATCCGAGGGCTTGGCAACGTGAAAGGCACCTGATGCAACAAAGAGTATGTGATCTGTCTTGACCATGCCATACTTGGTGTTCACAGTGGAGCCCTCTACAATGGGAAGAAGGTCTCTCTGGACGCCCTCTCGCGAGACATCAGGGCCCTGGCCCGACTGCCTGTCCGCTATCTTGTCTATCTCGTCTATGAAGACAATGCCCGACTGCTCCACCCTCTCCACGGCCTTCTTCATCACCACGTCCATATCGATGAGGCGCGAGGCCTCTTCCTGCGTAAGTATGGTCAGCGCCTCGGGGACCTTCATCTTCCGGCGTTTGCTCTTACGGGGAAAGATATTGGAGAACATGTCCTTGAGGTTCATGTCCATGTCCTCGGCCCCGGAGGCCGAGAGTATCTCGATTACGGGCGTCTTCTGCTCCGAGACCTCTATCTCCACCTCCCGGTCATCGAGTCTGCCCTCGCGCAGGAGTTTACGAAGTTTGTCGCGCGTCTTCTTCGTAAGATCGCGCTCGCCCTCGATGCGGGACTCGTCCATCTCCTGGTAGGGCGGGGCCGTCACCGGGGGAAGAAGACAATCGAGGAGCCTCTCCTCGGCGGCCTCCTCGGCCTTGGCTTGCACCTTGACGCGCTCCTCGTCCTTCACCATCTTTACAGAGAGTTCCGTAAGGTCTCGTATGATGCTCTCAACGTCGCGGCCCACGTAGCCCACTTCCGTAAACTTGCTCGCCTCCACCTTCACAAAGGGGGCCTCGGCAAGGCGCGCGAGGCGGCGCGATATCTCCGTCTTTCCAACGCCCGTTGGCCCTATCATGATGATGTTCTTGGGCGCTATCTCGTCGCGTAGATCTGCGCGCACCTGCTGGCGGCGCCACCTGTTTCGTAACGCGATGGCAACGGCCCGCTTGGCCTCGGACTGGCCTATGATGTATTTATCGAGTTCCGAGACTATCTCCCTCGGCGTAAAGTTCTTCATCGCAGTATCACCACTACCTTTTATTATTGGTTCAGAGTTCTTCCAGTGAAATATTGCTATTGGTATAGATGCAGATCTCCGAGGCCATGGTAATGGCCTCGCGGGCAATGCCGGCGGCGTCCATGTCTGTGTGATTAAGGAGCATGCGCGCCGCGGCAAAGGCGTATGGGCCGCCAGAGCCTATGGCCGCGATGCCGTGCTCGGGCTCTATGACATCGCCGCTGCCGGAGATTATGAAACTGTGGTCTCTGTCGGCCACGATGAGCAGTGCCTCGAGCCTTCTGAGTATCTTGTCCGTACGCCAGTCCTTGGCAAGTTCCACGGCGGCGCGCGTGAGGTTGCCGCGAAACTCGCCAAGTTTACTCTCGAACTTGTCATAAAGGGTCATGGCGTCTGCCGTGGATCCCGCAAAGCCCGCGAGCGCGTCGCCAGACTTCATCCTTCTTATCTTTACTGCCGTGCTCTTCATGACCGTATCGCCGAGGGTGACCTGCCCGTCGCCCGCTATGGCCACCTTGCCATGACGGCGAACGGCTATAATAGTTGTCCCGTGAAGACCTTCTCTCAACTGGGTCTCTCCTTTTGTAATCGTGGAAAAAATCGACTCTGTCGCGCCGTTGGCCCTTTCTCCGGTAGCAAGGGCCACATGCCTCAACTCACCTCAGCCCTTGCCGCCCCTTCGCCCCCTCCCGCCCCCGCGGGCCCTGGGATGGGCCCTGTCATAGACACGCATGAGCCCCTCGATACCCACCTTGGTATACCTCTGCGTGGTGGAGAGTTTGCTGTGCCCGAGCATCTCCTGAATAGAGCGTAGGTCCACGCCCGCATCGAGCAGATGAGTGGCAAAACTGTGTCTCAGCGTATGGGGCGTTGGCGTCTTGTTTATGCCGCTTCTCGTGGCGTACTTCTTTATTATCCTCTGAACGGTCCTGGCTGTTATGGGCCTCGTCGAGTCCTTTCGCGCAACAAAGACAGGCGTCCTGCCGTCGCCATGATACACAGCGCCCTTCTCACGGCCCCCATCACCACTACTACGGGCCTCGAGGTACTTGCCAAGGGCAGACACCGCCCTGGTACCGAGAAAGGCTATGCGTGCCTTTCCCCCCTTGCCGAGTACGCGTATAACTCCCTGGTCGAGCGAGAGGTCACGCATGACAAGGCCCGTAAGTTCGCCGACGCGGATGCCGGCAGAGTACAGGACCTCCAAGATCGCCGAGTCGCGAAGCCCGACGAACCCCTCTTCGCCAGAGCACGAGACGGAATCTATGAGTTGGGCAGTCTCCTCGGCAGTAAGGGCCGAGGGGAGAAAAGACCCTGTCTTTGGCGAGGGCACCAGTTCTGCGGGGTTGTGCGAGAGCATGCCCTTTTTTACGAGAAAACGGAAAAAACTCCTTATGGAGGAGAGTTTTCTTGCCACCGTGACTCTGGAGCAACGCCTGAGATAGAGGGCCTGCACAAAGGCGCGTACATCCCGCTCCACAATGTACTCAGGGTAGACCTCTGCGCCTCTGACCGCAGTACCCCCCCCGGCCTCACCCCCTGCCCTTGCCTCATCCCCCATACCTCTCTCCTCTACCCATCTCCCATCCCACCCTACACTCCCAATTCCCCACACCCCCCGCCCCCCTCCTCATATCACCACACATCACCCAACACACAACACACTCCACACCAATAACACCACAATTAATAATACCTCACATTAACACAATATACTTCTCCACACTC